>NZ_LIQX01000809.1:242-1958 GCF_001418475.1 Streptomyces ossamyceticus
CTGGCCGGTCACATCGGCATGGCCCTGGGCGACCCGGAGGCCCGCCGGGGCCTGCGTACGGGCCTGGTCTCGAAGGAGTGGGCGGACCGGGAGCACCCCTTGTGGCGGCCGTAGCGAGCCGGCACCGATAGCCGGACCCCGGCCCGCGCGATGTCCCCCGGCTCAACGCGAAGGGCGCCCCGGCTACGCACAGCGCGCCCCGCCTACGCACAGGGCGCCCGGCCCGCGCGATGGGCCCCGGCCCGCAGCCGGACGCCCGTCGCGCGGGACCGGCGTCCCTAGATCACCAGCGACAGCAACAGCACGAGCGCGCCCGCCACCACCGAGATGATCGTCTCCATGACCGACCAGCTCTTGATGGTCTGGCCCACGGTCATGCCGAAGTACTCCTTGACCATCCAGAAGCCGGCGTCGTTGACATGGCTGAAGAACAGGGAACCGGCGCCGATGGCGAGGACGAGCAGCGCCGCATGGGTCGTCGACATGTCGGCGGCCAGTGGCGCCACGAGCCCGGCCGCGGAGATGGTCGCGACGGTCGCCGAGCCCGTCGCGAGCCGGATGCACACCGCGATGAGCCAGGCGAGGACGAGCGCGGGGATGGACCAGTCCTCGGAGATCTCCAGGATCATCCGCCCGACCCCGGAGTCGATCAGTGTCTGCTTGAAGCCGCCGCCGGCCCCGACGATCAGCAGGATGCCCGCGATCGGCGCGAGGGACGTCTCCACGGTCGACGACAGTCGCTCCTTGGTGAACCCGGCCGCCCGCCCCAGCGTGAACATGCCCACGATCACCGACGTGAGCAGCGCGATCAGCGGCGAGCCGACGACGTCGAAGACCCGCTGCACCATCTGCTCGGGGTCGTCGACCACGATGTCCACCAGGGCCTTGGCGAGCATGAGCACGACGGGCAGCAGCATGGTCGCGATGGTCGCCCCGAACCCGGGCCGCTTCTCCAGCTCCTCCGACGCCCGCGCGGGGATCATGCGCTCGGGCACCGGGACGTCCACCCACCGCGCCGCGTACTTCGAGAACAGCGGCCCGGCGATGATCACGGTCGGTACGGCGACAAGCAGACCCAGCGCCAGCGTGACCCCCAGGTCGGCCTTGACCGCGTCGATCGCGACCAGCGGCCCGGGGTGCGGCGGGATCAGGCCGTGCATGACGGACAGGCCCGCGAGGGCGGGGACACCGATCCGCATCAGCGAGTAGCCGCCGCGCTTGGCGACCATGAGGACCACCGGGATGAGCAGGACGATCCCGACCTCGAAGAACAGCGGCAGCCCGATCACCGAGGCGATCAGCACCATCGCCCACGGCATCGCCCGCCCGCCGGCCTTCGCGAGGATCGTGTCGACGATCTGGTCGGCGCCCCCGGAGTCGGCGAGCAGTTTGCCGAGGATCGCGCCCAGCGCGATGAGCACACCCACCCCGGCCACGGTCGTCCCGAGCCCGGTGGTGAAGCTGACGATCGCCTTGTCCAGCGGTGCCCCGGCGAACGCGCCGAGCGCGAGCGAACCGATCGTCAGGGCCAGGAAGGCGTGCACCTTGAACCTGGTGATGAGCAGCACGATGACGGCGATGCCCGCCAGGACGGCTATGCCCAGCTGCGCGTGGCCCGCCGAGGTGATCGGCTCGACGGGGTCCGCTGCCAGCATCTCGACGCTGAGTCCGGTCACGGTGATTCCTTGAGGGGAGAGGGAGGGGAGGGGAGGTGGA
>NZ_LIQX01000081.1 GCF_001418475.1 Streptomyces ossamyceticus
CTCCTCACCGCCTCGCTGCGGTCGGCCGCCTCCCGCAGCGAGGCGGTGAGGAGCCCCACGCCGTGCCGCAACAGCTCCTCGAAGAGGACCGACTTGCTGGCGAAGTTGTAGTAGACGGTGCCCTTGGCCACGCCGGCGCGCTCGGCGATCTCGTCGACCGTCGTGGCGGAGAACCCCTGCTCCGCGATGAGCGTGACGGCCGCCTCGTAGAGCTTCTGCCGGGTCGCCTCGCGGCGGCCCCCGCCTGTGCCGCCGGGGGCGTTGCTGCTTTCCATGGCCCTGATTGTCACAGGAACCGTGCGGTGCGCGGTCACAGAGTCAACTCCGGGTGCAGTCGGTCGAGGGTCCACACCTGCTTGCGGCGGGCCGACACGGCGGTCAGGGCGAGCGCGCCCGCGGTGAAGGCCACCAGCACCGCGCACGCCTGCCAGACCGGGCCCAGACCGCCGCCGGTGATCAGCCGCCGCAGGGCGTCCACGACATGGCTCATCGGCAGGAACGGGTGGACCGCGTTGAAGAAGTCCGGGCTGGTCTGCACGGGGTACGTGCCGCCCGCGGACGTCAACTGGAGCATCAGGAAGGCGAGGACGAGGATCCGGCCGGCGGCCCCGAAGCGTGCGTTGAGCCACTGCACGATCGCCGCGAAGCACGCCGTCACCAGGAACAGGAAGCCCACCGTCCCGGCCGCCCGCGCCATCTGCAGGCCCACCGCCCAGTGCAGCACCGCCATGAGAGCGACCGTCTGCAGCACACCGAGGGCGGCCACGGGGAGCCAGCCCGCCAGCGCGACCCGCCAGGCCGGGGAACC
Source organism: Streptomyces ossamyceticus (assembly GCF_001418475.1). Taxonomy (GTDB): domain Bacteria; phylum Actinomycetota; class Actinomycetes; order Streptomycetales; family Streptomycetaceae; genus Streptomyces; species Streptomyces ossamyceticus. The sequence goes on from NZ_LIQX01000081.1 coordinate 809, forward strand.
CGCCGCGAGTGCACGCCGGTTGAGCGGCGGGATCAGCATGTACGCCACCATCGCGCCCACCCACAGGGACAGCGGGATGAAGTACGGGGCGAAGCCGGTGCCGTAGTTGGGCGCCTTGTGGAGGTCCTTGCTGGCCAGTCGGACCGGGTCGGCCATCACCTCGGTGCGCCGGTCGCGGTCCTTCTCGTCGTAGTCCGGGATCCGGTCGGCCCCGTCGTGCAGCCCGCCCGCGAGCTTGCCGGAGCCGTCGGCCAGTTTGTACATGCCGCCCTTGAGGTCGTTCGCGCCGGTCTTCAGGTCGCCGACGCCGGTGTCGAGGTCCTCGGCTCCCGTCTTGGCGGTGCCCAGGCCGGTGTGCAGCGTCTTGGCGCCCTTGGCGACCTTCGTGGCGCCCTTGTTGAGCGCGTTCACCTTGGTGACGGCGTCGTCGAGGTCCCCGGACAGGTTCGGCGCGGCCTTCGCCAACGCGCGGGCCTGCCGCTCCAGGGTCGTCAGATCCTTCTTGAAGGCCTTCAGGTCACCGTCGTAGTTCTTCACCACGGTGTTGACGTCCTCGGCGAGCCGGGCCGCCTCCGCGGCCGCCTCCTTCGCCTTCTTCAGGTCCGCGCAGGCCGCGTCCGGCAGCACCGGGTCCTCGCAGCGCCGCTTGTAGACGTCGTCGAGGGTGTCGGAGGCGGTCCGGGTGCCGGTCGCGGCGGCCGGGGCCGTGGTCACGAACGCCGAGAGGTGGTTGCGGATCGTCGCCGCCGAGTCGGCGACCAGGGTCGCGGTGTCGGCGATCGTGTCGCTGTTCTCGTCGAGGAAGGGCCGGACCTGGTCGGCGGACTTGTTGACCTTGTCGGCGAGGCTCTGCGTGCCGTTCGCGACCTGCTGGGCGCCGTCCTGGAGGTCGCCCGCGCCCTGGTCCAGGTCGGAGATGCCGCCGGACAGCTTGCCACTGCCGTCCTTGGCGGCCTTCAGCCCGTCGGCGAGGTCCTTGGAGCCCTTCTCCGCCTTGTCGATGCCGCCCTTGAGGTCGTCGGCGCCGTCCGCGGCCTTCTGGGTCTTCTCGTGGATGTCGGAGAAGGAGATGAAGATGCGGTCCAGGAACGACCGTGACGTCTTCGTCGACGCCGCCGTGCGCACCTCGGAGAACACGGTCCGGGAGATCTGCCCGACGATGTAGTTGTTCGCGTCGTTCGTACGGACCTGGAGGGCGCCCGTCTCCGGCGCGTCACCGGAGCTGGACGCGATGCGGCGGCTGAAGTCCGACGGCATGGTCAGCGACAGGTAGTACGTGCCCTCCTCGACGCCCTCGCGGGCCTGCTCGGCGCTCACCTCGTGCCACTCGAAGGTGTCGCTGTCCCGCAGACCGTCGGCGATGTCGTCGCCGGCCCTGAGCTTCTGCTTGCCGACCGACGCCCCCTTGTCGTCGTTCACCAGCGCCACCGGGATGCGGTCCAGCCGGCCGTACGGGTCCCAGAAGGACCACAGGTACAGGGCGCCGTACAGCAGCGGGAGCAGCATGAGCGAGGCCAGCGCGGCGCGCGGGAGCTTCCCCCGCCCGAACCGCCTGAGCTCAAGCGAGGCGAGTTTCGGCGATCGCATCGCCCATCTCCTTGTCGTCGTCACCGCGGTCGGCCTTGGAGGCGGTCTGTGTGTCGGGCTCGGCGCCGGTGTCGATTGCGGACTCGGTCCGGGTGTCGGTGTCGGGCTGGGCCCCGGTGCCGGGGTCGGCGGCCCCGGCCCCGGTCTCGGCCTCGGCCGCGGTTTCGGTTCCGGTCCGGGGCTCGGTCTCGTCCTCGGTCCCGGCTCGGATCTCGGCCCCGGTCGTGGCCTCGGCCTCGGTGCCCGCCCCCGTGTCCGTCCCGTTCTCGTTCTTCTTCGCCGTGGACACGACGAGCGCGCCCTGCGGGGCCTCGCTGCACACCGCCACGACCGTGGTCCCGGCCTCGGCGAGGGATCGCAACAGGGCCCATGTCCCGGCCCGTTCGGCCTCGGAGAGCTTCAGGTCGGTGTCGTCGACGCCGAGCAGCCGGGGCCGGCCGATGAGGGCCAGGGCGAGCGAGAGCCGCAGCGCCTCCACCCGGTCCAGGTCGCGCACGGCGGTCCGCTCGCCCTTGGGCAGCGACGCCCGGTCGAGCCCGGCGGCGGCCAGCGCGGCGTCGATGCGACGCTCGGCCTGGGCCGTCCGCTCACGGCGGGGCCGGAGCAGTCCGCGCAGCGAGCCGTCGAACCGCCGCTGCAGCAGCGCGCGTTCCCTCAGGTGCTCCCCGACGGTGAGCGCCGGGTCGAGGTCCGTGACGCCGGGGACATGGGCGAGGGCGCTGACCCGGCGGACGGCGGCCATCTGCTTCGGCAGCCGCAGGGCGCCCACCGTGGCGTGACCCTCGCTCGGTTTCATGCGCCCGGTGAGGGCGAGCAGCAGGCAGGTCCTGCCCGATCCCGAAGGACCTTCGATCGCGATCAATGAACCGGGCTCGGCGTGGAACCCCACCTCTCGGAACACCCACCCGCGCGGGCCCTCCATCCCGAAGCCCTCGGCGCCGACGGCGACGCCGCCGCCCTCCCCGGTGGGTGCCGCGGCTGTCGTAGGCGGCTCGTCCATGTGCTCCGGACCCCCTCGTACCTTTTTGAACTGACTGGTCAGTGCAAAATTTACCCCGAACTGTCGATCGAAGCAAAAGCCCAGGTCAGAACGGATTGTCAGTGGCATACCTCACGATGGGCACATACGGCACCCCGTGTCAGGGCGTGCCGTCACGCAGACGACAGGAGGTTCGTCATGGCCACGTACCACGCAGCAGCCGGCAATCGGCGCCGTGCCACCGGCCCTGCCCCCTCACTGACCGGCCCGGCGAGCGACGTGCACCCCGTGCTGCGCCGGGCGACGGCCCCGCCCGCCGCCCTCGACCTCCTCGCCCAGGCCCGCGCCGGCCTCGACGAGGCGTCCGCCCTCCAAGCCGCCAACGAGCGGTATGCGACGGCCCATCTGGCCGCCCTGCGCACCGCCGCCGCCGTGCTCGCCGCCCGGGGCCGCCCCGAGCCCACCCCGAAACGGCGGGCGAAGATCCGGAGCGCCTGGGAAGTGCTCCCCGAGATCGCACCCGAACTCACCGAGTGGAGCGCGCTGTTCGCCTCCGGCGCCGCCCGCCGGGCGCGGGCCGAGGCGGGCATACGGGGCGCGGCGAGCGCGCGCGACGCCGACGACCTGATACGCGACGTGGCGATGTTCCTGCGCCTGGTCGAGCGGATGCTGGTGCTCCAGCCCGTCCTGCCCCAGCCCCGGCAGGACGGAGGGGGAGGCGTCCCCGACGCGGGCTGACCGACCGTCCCGGCGCCGCCCATTAGGGTTGGGGGCACCCGTTACCTCCGTCACGGCCCCGGCCGCCGACGGAACCAGCAAGCCCACCGCTCCGCCGCACACCAGGCGGTGCCGCGCCGAGGAGTCAACTGCCGTGTCGGACCCGTCGCGCCCCCGCGCCTCCCTCCGTACCGCCGTGGTCTGGGACGTTCTCCAGGACGCCCTCGAGCGCCGAGTGAAGGCCACCGGGCGGGAGTCGCTCGACGTGCTCGACACCGGGGGCGGCAGCGGCAAGTTCGCGGTGCCCGCGGCCCGCCTCGGCCACCGTGTCACCGTCGTCGACCCCAGCCCCAACGCCCTGTTCGCGCTGGAGCGCCGGGCCGCCGAGGCCGGTGTCGCCGACCGGGTCCAGGGAGTCCAGGGCGACGCCCACGGCCTCTTCGAGGTCGTCGAGCGCGGCGGCTACGACGCCGTGCTGTGCCACGGCGTCCTGGAGTACGTCGACGACCCCGCCGAGGGCATCGGCAACACGGTCGCCGCGCTGCGCCCCGACGGCGTCCTCAGCCTGCTCGCCGCCGGACTGGGCGGCGCGGTGCTCGCGCGGGCCCTCGCCGGCCACTTCAAGGAGGCCAGACAGGCACTCGACGACCCGAACGGACGCTGGGGCGAGGGTGATCCCGTACCCCACCGTTTTACCGCCGAGCAGCTCACCGCGCTCGTCGAGGACGCGGGCCTCGCGGTGACCGCCGTCCACGGCGTCCGGGTCTTCGCCGACCTCGTCCCCGGTGTCCTCGTCGACACCGAACCGGGTGCCCTGGACGCCCTCCTCAAGCTGGAGGCCGCCGCCGCGGAACTTCCCGCGTTCCACTCCGTCGCCACGCAACTGCATGTGCTCGGAGAGACCCGAGGGGACGCCGAGGCCTGAGCGTCTCCTGTGCCGTGCCCCCTGATCAGGGGCGCGGCGGCGGATGGAGTACGCCACAGGCCCCCCGATCGGGCGCTCGGAGCCGTATGATCGAGGGAGACCGTCCGGCATGACGGGCCGTTCGCTGGGGAATCCACACCTCAGCGAATCGGGGTGCCATGGCGGGTTCCGGTTGGCGAATTGGCGTAGAGGGGCGGGTTTCAAGGGGGCGATTCCCTGCCTATCCTGAAGAGGACCCCCCGGGTCGCTCCGGCGACCGCACGATGAGGAGGACTCCGTGCCGCTCTCAGAGCACGAGCAGCGCATGCTCGAGCAGATGGAGCGAGCGCTGTACGCCGAAGATCCCAAGTTCGCGTCAGCGCTTGAGGGAAGCGGGCTGCGTACGTACACCCGGCGGCGGGTCTACCAGGCGGTCGCGGGCTTTCTGGTGGGTATCGCGCTCCTCATGGCCGGAATGGTCGCACAGCAGATCTGGGTCAGCGTGGTGGGATTCCTCGTCATGCTGGGCTGCGCCGTGCTCGCCGTCACCGGTTGGCGCAAGGCCCCCAAGCCGGGTGAGCAGCCCACCGGTCCCACAGGCTCCGCCGGTGACCGTCGTCAGACACGACAGCGCCGCTCCATGATGGATCGAATCGAACAGCGCTGGCAGCGCCGCCGCGACGAACAGGGCGGCCACTGAGCCCCCGGGGTGCCGGACTCCACGCCAGACCTGAAGACAGATGAAGGGTGACCGTCCGAGGGCGGTCACCCTTCACGCACGCCCACAATCGAACAACGGGCGCCCGGCGCCGCCGTTCGCCGTCCCACGCGCCCCGGCCCCGGCCCCGGCCCCGACATGAGTCTGCCCCCACCGGGCGAACCCGGTGGGGGCAGACTCATGCGGACCTCGGTCGGACCAGGCCCTCAGTTGTTCTGGCCGGTCGGGGCCGACGGCCGGCGCAGGGTCGGGCGGCGGGCCGCCAGTTCGGCCGTGAGAGCCGACGAGCGGGCCGAAACCGCCCAGATCACGCGGATGGTGGAACGGGGCAGGAAGAGAGCCCGCAGGTGCGGCCAGCGGCCGACCTGGGCCCGCAGCCCGGCCGTCACGTCGTGCGCGTCCTGGGCGAGCCCCGCCGGCACCTGCGGCTGCGGGGCGTAGAGCACCTGCTCCACGGCCGCCGCCAGCCGGTGCACCGCCGCCTCGGCCGACGGTTCGAGCCGCCCCAGCCGCACGATCCGCGCCGCGGCCTTACGAGGCGTCTGCGACTCGTCCGGCGCGATCCCGTAGTCCCACGCCGTGTCGGTCACCTCCTGCCAGACCCCCAGGGCATGAGCCGCCGCCTCGGCGGGCGTCCGCCCGTGCGCACCCAGCCGCACGGACCGCGTCCGCATCCGCCACAGCATCGGCAGCAGCGGAAGGGCGAGCAGCGCGAGTGCCCCGGGGACGATCAGCAGCGTCCAGGGGGAGAAGAACACCAGCCCCCAGAACCCGCGCTCCTCGTCGTCGGAACCCGGCAGGGCCGCCGCCGACTCGGACGAGCAGCCGCCCTCCAGACGCACCTGCTGCGCCGTGCAGCTCTCGCTCTCCGACGGCGCCGCGGACGGCGCCGTGGACGCCGACTCCGACGGCCGCGGCACATCGGGCAGGCCGTTGTCACCGGACGACTCGGGCTGGGTGTACTCGGGGGTCGTGCCCCGGTTCGGGGTCGGCTCGAAGCGGGTCCAGCCCACGCCCTCGAAGTACAGCTCCGGCCAGGCGTGCGCGTCACGCAGCCCCACCGACATCGAACCGTTCGCCTCCGGCGTGCCGGGGGTGAATCCCACCGCGACCCGCGCCGGAATGCCCAGCGTGCGGGCCATGGAGGCCATCGCGAACGAGAAGTGGACGCAGAAGCCCTCCTTCTCCTGGAGGAACCGGGCGATCGCCCGCGAGCCGGTGCCGCTCTGCACCTCGGTGTCGTAGGTGAACTCGCCGCTGAACGCGAACCAGTCCTGGAGCTTCACGGCCCGCTCGTAGTCGTTCGCCGAGCCCGCCGTGATCTCGCGGGCGGTCCGCGCCACCACCCGCGGCAGCGACGGAGGCACCTCGGTGTACTCCCGCTTCAGCGCCGGCGGCGGCTCCGGCGCCGCGGCCAGTTGCTTGGCGGTCGGCCGCACGATCAGGCTCTTGACCGTGTACTGCGCGCCCTTGGTGTCCTGACCGTGGTCACCGACGAGCGTGCGGCCCACCGGCTCGTACCGCCAGTCGCCGTCGATGTCCACCGACGTCACCGGATACGGCATCGGCAGCCAGTTCTGCGCGTAGTCCTTCGCCGCCGCTATCCGGGTCTCGATCTCGTTCCGCTTGACATCGGGACCCAGGCCGTTCGGCGTGCCGAAGTCGTTCGGGACACCGGTGATGGACCGCTCGGTGGGCTTCCAGGAGGTGCCGTCGAAGTCGTCCAGGGAGACGATCCGCAGATACATCTCCTGCATGTTGTCGGTGTTCGTGCGGTACGACAGGACCTGGCGGTCCCGGTCGACGTTCAGGCTCTCGCTCAGCTGGACCAGCGGGTTCACCGCGGAGATCGTGCCGCCGCCCCCCGAGCCCGCGCCGATCCCGCCGCCCGCGCCGCCCAGCAGTCCGCCGTCGAGGGCCGGCAGCCCGAGCGGCACCACCAGGGCGATGCCCAGCGCGACCGCGCCGATCCGCCGCCCGGTGCGCACCGGGGCGACGGGGCCGCCGGTCTCCATACCGGGAGCGCGCGCGGCGCCGCCGAAGACCCGGCCCCACTGAGAGAGCCGGTCGCGGCTCTCGGCCAGCAGCAGCATCAGATAGCCGACGGAGGCGATCAGGAAGAACAGCCACGCGGCGCCGTCCGACAGCCCCGCCGCCACCGAGTAGAGCGCCAGCAGCGGCAGACCGGCCGGGGCCGCGCTGCGGAACGTCACCGCGAGCGCGTCGACCATGAGGCCGATGATCAGCACACCGCCGATCACCATCAACTGGATGCCGTCCGTCATCGGCGCCGGGATGGCGTACCGGCCGACGTCGTCGGCACCGCTGCGCAGCAGCGAACCGAAGTGCTGGAACGCCTCCGGGCCCGGGAACAGTCCGGCGACGGCCTGCTGCCGGGCGAAGACCAGCGTCAGCATCGCCAGCGTGACCAGGGCCTGCGCGGCCACCGTCAGCGCCCGGGCCAGCGGCACCCGCCGGGCGAGCGCTCCCACGCCGCTCTGCACGGCCAGCAACACGGCCGCCTGGAAGATCCATGTCGCCGGGTCCACCAGTGGCAGCAGCGTGCACGCCGCCATGATCGTGGCGGCCCAGGCGCACAGCGCCAGCCTCGCCCGACCGCTCATGACCGTCCCTCCGTCCCGAGCCCGGACACCAGGCCGGCCCGCTGCCGGTCCGCCTGGCGCCACAGGTCCGTCAGCGAGGCGCCGCGCGGCACGCCCAGTGCCGTCCAGCCCGCCTCGTGCAGCAGACGCAGCGACTCCTCGCCCGCGCTCTCGCCGCCCGCGGCGGGCACCTCGCCCGACTCACGGGTCCACGTCTCACTGTCCAGCAGGAACGCGATCGCCCCGCCGCTGCGCCGGCGCATCCTGCCGATCAGCCCCGCCTGCTCCTCGTCGAGGTCGCCGAGGAAGGCGACCAGCAGCCCCTCGTTCCCGCCGCGCAGCACGTCGTAGGCGGAGGACAGGCTCGTGCCGTCGGAATGGTCGATCACCGCGAGGGTGTCCATCATCAGGCCGGCCGCGTCGGCGGACTCCTGGCTGGAGCCCGCGAACCCGTCGGCCCCCTCGCCGGGCACCGAACTGCCGGTGTCCGTCAACAGTCGTACGGAGTAACCCCGTTCGAGCATGTGCACCAGCATGGACGCGGCGCCCGAGACGGCCCACTCGAAGGCCGAGTCGGGGCCCGCGCCCAGATAGGCCACGGCCCGGGTGTCGAGCAGGACGGTGCAGCGGGCGCGCTGCGGCTGCTCCTCACGGCGCACCATCAGCTCGCCGTAGCGGGCGGTGGAGCGCCAGTGCACCCGGCGCAGGTCGTCGCCGCGCCGGTAGCCGCGCGGGATCACGTCGTCCTCGCCCGCCAGCGCCAGCGAGCGCTGCCGGCCGTCGCCGTACCCCTTCGCCTCACCGCTCAGCCGCACCGGCGGCAGCGCCTCCACGCGCGGGATCACCGTCAGGGTGTCGAACGTCGAGAAGGACCGGGTCAGCTCGCACATCCCGAAGGGATCGGCCAGCCGCAGCTGGAGCGGCCCCAGGGGGTAGCGGCCGCGCAGATCGGAGCGGACGCGGTACGACACCTCGCGCCGGCCGCCCGCCTCGACCCGGTCCAGGACGAACCGGGGACGCGGACCGAGCACGTACGGCACCCGGTCCTGAAGCATCAGCAGCCCCGTGGGCAGCCGGGAGACGTTGTCCATCCGCAAATGGACCCGGGCCTCGCTGCCGGCGGGCACCCGCGCGGGGGAGAGACGGCGGCTGCCCGCGACCCGGTAGCGGGTGCGGTACAGCACGGTCGCGCAGACCAGCGGCAGTACGGCGAGCAGCAGCCCGACCCGGAGCAGATCGCTCTGCCCGAGGACGTACGCGCATATCGCGGCCGCCACTCCGGCGGCGAGGAAGGAGCGCCCGCGTGTGGTGAGCCCGGAGAGGGCCGTGCGCAGCCCGCCCTTGTCCTGCTCCGGGGTGGGCGCGGGCCCCGCGGTGGTCATCCAAGCCTCCGCGGCGGCTGCTGCGGATACGCGGGCGCCGGGCGGACCGAGCCGAAGCCGCCCTGCGGCGGCGCGGCCTGCGGCACGGGGGTGCGCTGGAGGATCTCCTGGACGACCTGCTCGGGCGTCCGGCGGTTGAGCTGGGCCTGAGCGGTGGGCAGCAGCCGGTGCGCGAGGACCGCCACCGCCAGGGACTGGATGTCGTCCGGCAGCGCGTACTCCCGGCCGCTCAGGGCGGCGGTCGCCTTCGCCGCACGCAGCAGATGCAGCGTGGCGCGCGGCGAGGCGCCGAGTCTGAGATCGGGATGGGTGCGGGTGGCACCGACCAGGTCCACCGCGTAGCGCCGGACCGTTTCCGCGACGTGCACGCCGCGGACCGCCTCGATCAGCTTCACGATGTCATGGGCGTGGGCCACCGGCTGCATGTCCTCCAGGGGCGAGACGCCGCCGTGGACGTCGAGCATCTGGAGCTCGGCCTCCGGGCTGGGGTAGCCGACGGAGACCCGGGCCATGAAGCGGTCCCGCTGGGCCTCGGGGAGCGGGTAGGTGCCCTCCATCTCGACGGGGTTCTGCGTGGCCACCACCATGAAGGGGTGGGGCAGCTCGTACGTGTGTCCGTCGATCGTGACCTGGCGTTCCTCCAGGGACTCCAGCAGCGCGGACTGCGTCTTCGGCGACGCGCGGTTGATCTCGTCGCCGATCACGATCTGCGAGAAGATCGCGCCCGGCTTGAACTCGAACTCCTTGCGCTGCTGGTCCCAGATGGACACACCCGTGATGTCCGACGGCAGCAGGTCCGGCGTGAACTGGATACGCCGTACCGAACAGTCGATGGACCGTGCCAATGCCTTGGCCAGCATGGTCTTGCCGACGCCGGGGACATCCTCGATCAGAAGATGTCCCTCGGCGAGCAGCACTGTCAGCGAAAGCCGTACGACCTCAGGCTTGCCCTCGATCACCGCCTCGACCGAACTGCGGACTCGCTCCACAGTGCTGGTCAGATCAGTGAGGCTCGCTCGATCGTCATAGGTCGTCACCCGGCCCTCCTCGGCCCGTTCTTTCTCCGGGCCGACGCTCTGCGATGCGGACCGGCCCACCCCGAAACACGGGCACCACGCGCGAACAGTTCCGCGTGTTGCCACACTTGCATTCTTGCTGCCGTTACCGATTCGTGTCACTCGCCTGTGGATAACGGTCGGCGATTTGTCAGGTCTGCACCGTTTCACACGTCAAGATGCCAGGAGATTGACAGAAACCCACGACAGCTGAAGACCGTCCGGGGTGGGGCAGGAGCCGGTGCGAGGGGCCGGTTCGACGCCGCTCAGGCGGCGTCGACCTCCCGCAGTCGGCCCGTCTTCACGTCGAAGACGAAACCGCGCACGTCGTCGGTGTGCAGCAGGAACGGGTTGGTCCGCACCCGCCGCATGGACTGCCGTACGTCCTGGTCGACGTCCCGGAAGGACTCCACGGCCCAGGCCGGGCGCTGGCCGACCTCCGTCTCCAGCTCGGTGCGGAAGTCCTCGGTGAGGGCCTCCAGGCCGCACCCGGTGTGGTGGATCAGCACGACGCTGCGGGTGCCCAGCTTGCGCTGGCTGATGGTGAGGGAGCGGATCACGTCGTCGGTGACCACACCGCCCGCGTTGCGGATGGTGTGGCAGTCGCCCAGTTCGAGGCCGAGCGCGGCGTGCAGGTCGAGGCGGGCGTCCATGCAGGCCACGACGGCGACACGCAGGACGGGGCGGGCGTCCATGCCGGGGTCGGTGAACGCCGCGGCGTACCGTCCGTTGGCCTCGACCAGCCGGTCGGTGACGGTGTCGCCGTTTATGGCGCCTTCGGATTCGGTGGGAACTGATGCGGAGGTCGTCATAGGCATGACGGTACTGGTCACGGGTGCCGATGGCGCTCTGTGAGAGGGGACAAAGAACGTCATTGAGGGTTGTTGTGAGGTAACCCACAGGGGTGGTGGGATTGCACCACTCCGAGTGATTTCTCGGCTTTCCGGGCTTCGCTCCGAGGGCGGCGTCGCGACGCGCAGGCCGGTTGATTGACCGCGAGGGGCCGTGGACTAAAGTGACGCGGAGCGGGAGGCGAGGACCCCCTGCTCGACTGACATCACCGAGAGATCCGGTCACTGCCCGGTATCTCCCCGCGTGCGCGGCGCGTACGTACGGCTCGGCCTCCTCCCGCTCCCGGTCGGCCGGCACTTCCGGCGCCGGCCGACCTCCCCTTCCTGAGCGGGCGGGGACCCGGCGGTGCGTACGGCCCCGCCGGACTTGAGAGGGCCCCTTGACCGAGAGCCGACACGTTCCCGTCATGCTCCAGCGGTGCCTGGACATGCTGGCCCCGGCCCTCACGGAGCCCGGCGCCGTCGTGGTCGACTGCACCCTCGGGCTCGGTGGCCACAGCGAGGCGCTCCTCACCCGGTTCCCCGAGGCCCGGCTCGTCGCCCTCGACCGGGACAAGGAGGCGTTGCGCCTGTCCGGGGAACGGCTCGCCCCCTACGGCGACCGCGCCACCCTGGTGCACGCCGTCTACGACGAACTCCCCGACGTGCTCGCCCGCCTGGGCGTCCCCCAGGTCCAGGGTGTCCTCTTCGACCTCGGCGTCTCCTCCATGCAACTCGACGAGGCCGACCGCGGGTTCGCGTACGCCCAGGACGCCCCGCTCGACATGCGCATGGACCAGACGACCGGCATCAGCGCCGCCGAGGTCCTCAACACCTACCCGGCCGGCGAACTCGTCCGGATCCTGAGGGCGTACGGCGAGGAGAAGCAGGCCAAGCGGATCGTCTCCGCGATCGTGCGCGAGCGCGACAAGGAGCCCTTCAGCAACAGCGCGCGTCTGGTCGAACTGATCCGCGACGCCCTGCCGCAGGCCGCCAAGCGCACCGGGGGCAACCCCGCCAAGCGCACCTTCCAGGCGCTGCGCATCGAGGTCAACGGCGAACTCACCGTGCTGGAGCGGGCGATCCCCGCCGCGGTCAAGGCCCTCGCGGTCGGCGGCCGGGTCGCCGTGCTGTCGTACCACTCGCTCGAGGACCGCCTCGTCAAGCAGGTGTTCGCGGCGGGCGCCGCCACCACCGCGCCCCCCGGACTGCCCGTCGTCCCCGAGCGCTACCAGCCCCGGCTCAAGCTCCTGACCCGTGGTGCCGAACTTCCCACCGAGGAAGAGGTCGCCGAGAACCGGCGGGCCGCCCCCGCACGGCTGCGCGGGGCGGAGCGCATCCGGGAGGACGTCGAGTGAGGCGGACGACGCGGCCGGAACACGATGCGTGAAGGGGACGGTGGTGGGTCCGAGAACCGAACGCGCCGGCGCCAGGAGTGACTCCGAGAAGCGAACCGGCAGGGAGGGTGTGTGAGCGGGAAACCCGAACTGAGGGGCCGAGCCGCCCGGCTCGCGCGGCTCCTGCCCGCCGGCTCCGGCCGGGCCGCCCGCACCCCGTTCGTCCTCCTCGTCGTCGTGCTCCTGGGCGGGGGCCTCATCAGCCTCCTCGTCCTGAACTCCGCGCTGAGCGAGGGGTCGTTCCAGCTCGACGACCTCCAGGGCGACGTGAAGAGCTACACCGACGAGGAACAGGCGCTCCAGCGGGACGTGGACGCCTACTCCGCCCCGGAGGCCCTCCAGCGCCGCGCCCGCGAGCTGGGCATGGTGCCCGGCGGCGACCCCGCGTTCCTGGAGCCCGACGGCCGTGTCAAGGGCGTCCCGAGCCCCGCGGCCCCGCAGTCGCCGGCGGGCCTGCCCCTGGTGCTCGCGCCCGAGGTGCTCGCCCCCGCGTCCGCCGCCGGCGACTGCGGGGCCG
>NZ_LIQX01000810.1 GCF_001418475.1 Streptomyces ossamyceticus
ACCCCGCCCCGAGACCCCGGACAGGAGCGCCCGGTGAACAACGCCACCCTGCTGGCCCTCGGCGCCACCGTCCTGTGCGGCACCCTCGCCGTCGCGGGCGCGCACACCTACGCCTCGGGCCGCGCGCAGCGCCAGGCCCTGGTGGACCGTCTCGCCGGCAGCCGGATCGGCCCGCTCCGCACGGCGAGCGGCCGCGTACGACGGTTCACGGCCGTCGACCGCCGGCTGCGCCGTACCCGCCTCGGCCGGGCGATCCACCTTCGCCTGACCACGACGGGACTCGACCTGACGGCGGGCGAGTTCGCCACGTACGTGGCGATGGTCGTGGTCGCCCTGTGGCTGATCGCCGCCGCGACGCTCGCCCCGTTCTTCGGCCCGATCGCCGGCGCCGTCGGCATCTGGGCGGCCGCGATCTTCCTCAACTGGCAGCGCCAGAAACGTATCGAGGCGTTCATCAACCAACTCCCCGACGTGGCCCGCCTCCTGGCCAACGCCACGGCGGCCGGTCTCGCCCTGCGCACGGCGCTGGCGATGGCGGCGGAGGAGCTGGAGGCCCCGGCGGGGGAGGAGCTGGCGCGGGTCGCGGACCAGCTGGCCCTCGGCCGTTCCGTGGACGACGCGCTCGGCGAGCTCGCCGAACGTCTCCCGTCCCGCGAACTGGTCGTCCTCGTCACCACCCTCGTCCTGTCGAACAAGGCGGGCGGCACGGTCGTCAGTTCACTCCGCAATCTCACCCAGACCCTGGAGGACCGCAAGGAGACGCGACGCGAGGTCCGCACGATGCTCTCCGAGGTCAACGCGACGGCGTTCACGGTCCCGTTCCTGGGCCTGGGCTCCCTTCTCCTGATCAACTCCTCGAACGAGGGCGCGCTGGCCCGCGTGACCGGCTCGCCCCTCGGTCAGATCCTGGTCCTGATCTCGATCGGCCTCTACACCGTCGGTTTCTTCGTCATCCGCCGCCTCGGCAAGATCGAAGTCTGAGAAGGGAGCCGCGACCGACATGACGACATCGACGCTCCCGCTCCTCCTCGCCCTGCTGATGGCCTTGGCCGTGGCGGGTGTCCTGCTCGGCATCCGCATGATCCGCGCCGACGCGAAGCTTCCGAGCGACCTGGCCCTCGCCCTGGAGGTGGGTGCGACCCGTGTCTCCAGGACGGGGTCGGCGGTCGACCGGCTCGGTATGCGCTTCGCCCCGTCCGTGCTGCGTCTCATGGGCCCTCGCCGGGTCGAGGCGAAGCGCCGCCGCATCGACATGGCGGGCAACCCCGGCGGCCTCACCCTCAACCGTTACGCCGCCCGCCGGGCCGTGTACGGCTTCTTCGGCGCCTTCATGGGGCTGGTCTTCCTCACCAGTGACCGCCCCCTGTTCGCCGCCGGCACGTTCGCGTTCGGGTTCTTCGCCGCGGACGCGGCGATCTGGCAGGCGGTCCGGGAACGCAAGGACGTCATCGACCGCACGCTGCCGGACTTCCTGGACGTGCTCGCCGTGGTCGTCTCGGCGGGCCTCGGCTTCCGCCAGGCCCTGGACCGGGTGGCGGAGAAGTACGAGGGCCCGTGGGCCGACGAACTCCGTATCACGCTCCGCCAGATGGACATGGGCGTCAGCCGCCGCCAGGCGTTCGACGAGCTCCGCAAGCGCAACTCCTCCGAGCAGGTCGCGCAGTTCGTCTCGGCGTTGCAGCAGGGCGAGGAGCTGGGCAGCCCCATCGCGGAGACGTTGATCCAGCTGGCCGCCGACATGCGCCGCACGGACGCCCAGAACGCGCGTCGCAGGGCGGCCAGGACGATCCCCAAGGCGACGCTGGTGACCCTGATCTTCATGCTCCCGGCGACGATGATCCTCATCGCGACGGGCATGTTCCTCGGCTCGGGCACGAACTTCGGCGAGATCCTGGGCCGCTGATGAGAACCCGTGGACGGAACCTGCCCCGATGGACCCGCTGGATCGTCCCGGCTTCGGCCCGCCGGCGCCGCCCGTCGGTCGCCCGCACCATGGCCCCCTC
>NZ_LIQX01000811.1 GCF_001418475.1 Streptomyces ossamyceticus
ACGGGGGGACAGGGGCCGCCGGTCGGCGGCCCCTGTCCCCCCGTCGTCGTGTTCCCGCAGGACCCCGACCGTGCGGCGCATCGACGCGAGCGCCTCGGTCGCGGCCCGTTCCATGCCCGCGAGGACGGGGTCCAGCCGTTCGGGCCGGTCGGTGCCCATCATCCGCGCGACCTGCGTCTGGACGAGGATGCCGGTGACGTGGTGGGCGACGAAGTCGTGCAGGTCGGCGGCCATGGCGAGCCGTTCGGCGCGGCGGGTCTCGGTGACGGCCCGGGTGCGGCGGTGGTCCAGGGTGCGCAGATAGGCGGCGAGACCGGCCGTGATCCCGGTCAGCAGCAGAAGCAGCGCCAGCACACCCAGGGCGCTGTCCTCCCATTGGACGGCGAAGTACGGCAACGGCAGCGTGAGCAGCACGGCGCCGTCGAGCACTCCGCAGACCAGGGCCCAGCCGGGAGTGCAGGTGCGGACGGCGACCATCAGCAGGGACAGCAGGACCGCCGCCTGTCCGGGGCCGAAGCCGCCCTGCCGGCCGGTGGCGATCAGCGTCAGCACGTTGGCGGCGGCGACGAGCGCCGGGACGCCCGCCCGCAGCTGCGGGGTGAGCCAGGCCGGCCGGAGGCGCACGGGCCACAGCAGCGCGGTGAGGCCCACCAGCAGGGAGAGCAGGTGCAGCCAGTGGACGCCGGTGTCGTTCTCGGCCCCGAGGACGAGGAAGTCGGTCCCGCAGGCCAGCAGCAGGACGACGATGCCGCCGACGCGGAGGCAGCCCTGCCGCGCGGCCCGCAGCGGCGAGCCGTCGCCGCCGGCGGGTTCCTTGGTGTCGAGCGCGAGGTTCACGCGGATCACAGTAGGCAGCGGCGCCCTACGCCGTATCGGCCGTACGGCCGAGCCAGGGCGCGCGGCGGGTGGGAACCCCGGCCGTTCGGCCGAGGTGGGCGCGCATGCCGCCGGGAGACGTTGGAGCCACGACATTCCCCTCCGGCAAGGAGAACACCCCATGAACCGCAAACCCCTCGTGGTCGCCGGCGCCGCCGTGGCGGCCGTGGCCGTCGGCGTCGGGGCCCTCACCTACGCGATGAGCGGCACCGAGTCGACCACCGGCCTCGACCGCTTCACCACCGCCACCGTCGACGGGCACAAGGCGTTGAGCGGCAACATCGTCGCCGGCCGCACCCAGTCCAAGTACAGCCCGCTGCCCTGGATCGGCGGCGACATGTCCGTCGTCACGTGCCCCGACCTGAAGGCGGTGGCGGGCACGGAGGTGACGTGCGCCGGGAAGGACGGCGACGGCAAGGACGTCTCCATCCCGGTGACCGTCGTCAAGGCCGACGCCACCAGCATCACCTGGAAGTTCGAGCGCGAGTAGAAGGGGCCCACGCGGACCATGAGCACCGTTCTGGCCGGTAACGGCCTCGTCAAGAAGTACGGCACCACCACCGCCCTGGCGGGCGTGGACGTGGTGGTCGCCGAGCGCGAGTCCCTCGCGATCATGGGGCCCTCCGGCTCCGGCAAGTCCACCCTGCTCCATACACTCGCGGGCATCGTCCGCCCCGACGGCGGTCAGGTCCTGCTGCGTGGTGAGCGCATCGACCACTGGGGCGAGAACAGGCTGAGCGCGCTGCGCCGCAAGCGTTTCGGGTTCGTCTTCCAGTTCGGCCAGTTGCTGCCGGAGCTGCCCGCCGAGGAGAACGTCGCCCTGCCGCTGATGCTGGAGGGTGTGCCGCGCCGACAGGCCGTGCAGCGGGCCCGCCGCTGGTTCGCGCCGCTCGGCCTCGCGGGTCTGGAGCAGCGCCGCCCCGGCCAGCTGTCCGGCGGACAGGCGCAGCGCGTCGCGATCGCCCGCGCCCTGGCCGTCGAACCGGACGTCGTCTTCGCCGACGAGCCCACCGGCGCGCTCGACACGGCGTCCGGCGAGGACGTACGGCGACTGCTCACCGACCTCCACGCCGACGGGCAGACGATCGTCCTCGTCACTCATGACCTGGGTCTCGCCCGTTCCTGCGCGCAGCGGACGATCGAGCTGGTGGACGGCCGGATCGTCCGCGATGTGGCCACCGACGGTGCCGGTGCCGGGGGCGGGGGCGA
>NZ_LIQX01000812.1 GCF_001418475.1 Streptomyces ossamyceticus
CGGCGGCGCCGACTCCATGGCGCTCGCCTCCGCCCTCGCCTTCGAGGCGCCCAAGCTCGGCATCCGCGCCGGCGGCATCACCGTCGACCACGGACTCCAGCCCGGCTCCGACCTGCGCGCCGCCGACGTCGTCCTGCGCCTGCGTGAACTCGGCCTCGACCCCGCCGAGTCCGTCGCCGTCACCGTCGGCCGCGACGGCGGCCCCGAGGCCGCCGCCCGCGACGCCCGCTACGCCGCCCTGGACGCCGCGCTCGACCGCCACGGCGCCACCGCCGTCCTCCTCGGCCACACCCGCGACGACCAAGCCGAAACCGTCCTCCTCGGCCTCGCCCGCGGCTCCGGCATCCGCTCCCTGTCCGGTATGGCCGCGGTCTCGGGGGCCGACGGCCGCTACCGCCGCCCCTTCCTCACGCTCGACCGCCAGACCGCCCGCAAGGCCTGCATGGTCCAGTCCCTCCCCGTCTGGGACGACCCCCACAACGCCGACCCCGCCTACACCCGCTCCCGGCTCCGCCACGAGGGCCTGCCCGCCCTGGAGAAGGCCCTCGGCAAGGGCGTCGTCGAGGCACTCGCCCGTACGGCCCAGCTCTCCCGCGACGACGCCGACGCCCTCGACACCTGGGCCCGCCAGGCCGAAGCCTCCGTACGCGACGCCGCGGGCCTCCTGGAGTGCGCCAAGCTCTACGCCCTGCCCCCCGCCGTACGCCGCCGCATCCTGCGCCGCGCCGCCATCGAGGCCGGTGCCCCGGCCGGTTCCCTCTTCGCCCGACACATCGAGGAGATCGACCGGCTCATCACCGGATGGCGCGGCCAGGGGGCCATCAATCTCCCCGGCCGGGTCGTCGCCCAGCGTCAGGGTGGCAGACTGGTGATTCGGCAAGGCTGAAACCGGACGCCGAAGGGGCCCCTCACCGGGCCCCGGGCCCCCAGGGGAAGAAGCGTCCGGCGACGGCCCTGGGACGACCGAAAGTGATGCGGGTGGACGCGAAAGACATGGGTGCCGACCTCAAGCAGGTACTCATCACCAAGGAAGAGATCGACGCGAAGCTGGCCGAGCTGGCCGCGAAGATCGACGCGGAGTACGCGGGCAAGGACCTGCTCATCGTCGGCGTCCTCAAGGGCGCGGTGATGGTCATGGCGGACCTCGCCCGGGCGCTGTCCACCCCGGTCACCATGGACTGGATGGCCGTGTCCTCCTACGGCGCGGGCACCCAGTCCTCCGGCGTGGTGCGGATCCTCAAGGACCTCGACACCGACATCAAGGGCAAGCATGTCCTGATCGTCGAGGACATCATCGACTCCGGCCTGACCCTGTCCTGGCTGATCTCCAACCTCGGGTCCCGCGAGCCCGCCTCCCTCAAGGTGTGCACCCTGCTGCGCAAGCCCGAGGCCGCCAAGGTCGCCATCGACGTCGAGTGGGTCGGCTTCGACATCCCCAACGAGTTCGTCGTCGGCTACGGCCTCGACTACGCCGAGAAGTACCGGAACCTCCCGTTCGTCGGTACGCTCGCGCCCCACGTCTACGGCGGCTGAACCACCCGCGTCACGCGCACGGGCCAGTCTTACTGAGACGCTCGGGAACCCCAGCGGGTTTCAAGCCGTTGGAGCATGCGAGGACGGGGTGCCATCGGTCCTACGCGGCTTCGGGTGACAATGCTGGGGTACCGTCCGAAGAACAGTCTTTATCAAACTCACTATGGCAGGAGGGACGGGGCGGCACCGCTCCGTATGGATGGACGTGAAGCGATACTTCCGTGGGCCAGTCATGTGGATCGTGCTGGCCGTCCTTGCCGTGGTCGTGTTGATGCAGGTCGTCGGCTCGTCCGGCGGCTACAAGACGGTGGACACCGGCCAGGTCGTCCAGGCGATCAATGACAACAAGGTCCAAGAGGCCAAGCTGACCACCGGCGAAGAGCAGCTCCTGAAGGTGCAGCTCAAGGACGGCGAGAAGATCGAGGGCAGCTCGAAGATCCAGGCGAGCTACATCGGCGACCAGGGCGTCACCCTCGCCAACACCCTGCAGGACAAGTACCAGAACAAGCAGATCCCCGACGGCTACACGGTCTCCCCGACCAAGCAGAACGCTTTCGTCGGCATCCTGCTGTCCCTGCTCCCCTTCGTCCTGATCGTCGTCGTCTTCCTGTTCCTGATGAACCAGATGCAGGGCGGCGGCTCCCGAGTGATGAACTTCGGGAAGTCCAAGGCCAAGCTCATCACCAAGGACACCCCGAAGACCACCTTCGCCGACGTCGCCGGCGCGGACGAGGCCGTCGAGGAACTCCACGAGATCAAGGAATTCCTCCAGGAGCCCGCCAAGTTCCAGGCCGTCGGCGCCAAGATTCCCAAGGGCGTCCTGCTCTACGGCCCGCCCGGCACCGGCAAGACGCTCCTCGCGCGCGCCGTCGCCGGCGAGGCGGGCGTCCCCTTCTGCTCGATCTCCGGTTCCGACTTCGTCGAGATGTTCGTCGGTGTCGGTGCCTCCCGTGTCCGCGACCTCTTCGAGCAGGCCAAGGCGAACGCCCCGGCGATCGTCTTCGTCGACGAGATCGACGCGGTCGGCCGCCACCGCGGCGCCGGCCTCGGCGGTGGACACGACGAGCGCGAGCAGACCCTGAACCAGCTCCTCGTCGAGATGGACGGCTTCGACGTCAAGGGCGGCGTGATCCTCATCGCCGCGACGAACCGCCCCGACATCCTCGACCCGGCGCTGCTGCGCCCCGGCCGCTTCGACCGGCAGATCGCCGTCGACCGCCCGGACATGCAGGGCCGTCTGGAGATCCTCAAGGTCCACCAGAAGGGCAAGCCGGTCGCGCCCGACGTCGACCTGTCCGCCGTCGCCCGCCGCACCCCCGGCATGACGGGTGCCGATCTCTCCAACGTCCTGAACGAGGCCGCCCTGCTGACGGCCCGCAGCGACAAGAAGCTGATCGACAACCAGATGCTGGACGAGGCGATCGACCGCGTGGTCGCGGGCCCGCAGAAGCGGACCCGGATCATGTCGGACAAGGAGAAGAAGATCACCGCGTACCACGAGGGCGGCCACGCCCTGGTCGCGGCGGCCTCCCCGAACTCCGACCCGGTCCACAAGATCACGATCCTGTCCCGGGGCCGCGCCCTCGGCTACACGATGGTCCTGCCGGACGAGGACAAGTACTCGACCACCCGCAACGAGATGCTCGACCAGCTCGGCTACATGCTGGGCGGCCGCGCCGCCGAGGAACTGGTCTTCCACGACCCGACCACCGGCGCCGCGAACGACATCGAGAAGGCCACCAACCTGGCCCGCGCGATGGTCACCCAGTACGGCATGACCGAGCGTCTCGGCGCCATCAAGTTCGGCGGCGACAACACCGAGCCGTTCCTCGGCCGTGAGATGGCTCACCAGCGCGGCGACCTCTTCCGAGTAGTCGCGCTGGTGAGCCATCTCAC
>NZ_LIQX01000813.1 GCF_001418475.1 Streptomyces ossamyceticus
CGCAGAAGACGCCCGCGATCGTGTCGTTCCCGATGGTCTTCGAGGCCACCGAGTCGATCGCCGCAGCGGCGCTGGACGCGGGTCTGATCTGGGTGACCTACGGCGGGACGCTGGAGCACCAGAGCGCCGACATCCGGTTCAGCTTCCGGGAGAGCGGCACGCTGCTCGGCGAGGCGGCCGCGAAGTGGGCCGAGGAGGAGCTGAACGGCAAGGGCAAGGTGGCGTTCCTGATCGACGAGACGATCGAGCTGGGCCGGGAGCGCACCAAGGGCATGATCGACGCGTTCACGAAGCTGGCGCCGGGTGTCGACGTGGTGGCGCGGGAGCAGGCCATCGACCCCGACACGGGGCTGTCGAAGACCAACGCGCTGCTCGCCAAGCACCCCGACCTCAACATCGTCCTCGGCATCACGGACTCGGCGGCGTACGGCGGCTACAAGGCGTTCCAGCAGGCGGGGCGGAAGAAGGACGACCGGAAGACGTTCGTCGGCGGCCAGGACGGCTCGGTCCCCTCCCTGCTCGCCATCAAGCAGGGCACCTTCTACCGGGCCTCCGCCGCGCTCGCGCCTCGGGACATGGCCGACGCCATCGTGGAGGTGCCGCTCGCGGTCGCGGCGGGGAAGGCGAACCCGAGCGCACAGGTGCCGGTCAAGCTGGTGCGGCGGGGCGACACGGCGGAGATCGACGCGCTGCTCGCCCAGAACGGATAGGGCCGCGCGATGGCCGACAGCAACGAGGCGACGGGCGCCGACGACGCGGCGGACGCCGACCGGGCGGCAGCGGCAGGTGCGGCGGTGGGGACCGTGGCAGGGGCGGCCCGACCGTCCGGCCCGCCGAATCTGCGGATCACCGCGCTGGGCAAGTCCTTCGGCGGGGTCAGGGCCCTGGACGGGGTGGACCTCACCGTGCCCGCGGGCCAGGTGCACGCGCTGCTCGGGCACAACGGGGCCGGCAAGTCCACCCTGATCAAGTGCCTCGGCGGGGCGTTCCCGCCGGACACGGGGACGATCGAGGTGGGCGGTGTGCCGTACGGCCGCCTCAGTCCCCGGGAGTCGATCGCGGCCGGGGTGGCGATCATCTTCCAGACGCTGAGCGTCGTGGACTCGCTGACCGTGGCCGAGAACATCTTCCTCGGCCAGGAGTGGACCAGGTACGGCCGTATCGACCGGCGGGCCCAGGAGAAGGTGGCCACCGAGCTCCTCGACCGGGTCGCCGCGAGCTGCTCGCCGCGCGACCGGGTGGGTGAACTGCCCATGGGACAGAAGCAGTTGGTGGAGATCGCCAAGGCGCTCAGCCGCAGCGCGTCGGTGCTGGTCCTGGACGAGCCGACGGCCGCCCTGTCCGGCGCGGAGAGCGACGCGCTGGCCGCTCGGGTCGAGGACCTGCGCGGCCAGGGTCTCGCCGTCGTGTACGTCACCCATCTGCTGGCCGAGGTGGAACGGCTCGCGGACGCGGTGACGGTGCTCCGCGACGGCCGGGTCACCCACCACGCGGCGGCGGGGAACCACAGCCGCCGGGAGTTGGTGGAGGCGATCACGGGGGGACGGGTGCGGGGGGCCGCCGCGGACGGGCCGGGCGTCACCGAGCGCCGGCCCTCCGGGGCGAGCCTCAGCGCACCCGAGCCCACGGGGCCGAGCCCCAGCACACGCCGAACCTCCGGGCAGAACGCCGGCGCCCCCTCCGGGCACGGCGCCCTCGCTGGGCGTCGCGTCTCGGCCGAGGGCGCCGCGCGCAAGGCCTTCGGGCGGGGTGGGGCGCTGGTGCCCGCCTCCGGCAGGGCCGCGCACGCCGCCCAACTCAGTCTGCGTGGTCTGCGGGGGCCCGGGTTCGGGCCTGTGGACCTCACCGTCGGCGCGGGCGAGATCGTGGGACTGTACGGACTCATCGGGTCCGGCCGTACCCGCGTACTGGAGACCGTGTTCGGCAGGCGCCGGGCGTCCGGGGGCACCGTGCGCGTCGGTGAGCGTGCCGTCGCGCCGACCCGGCCCGCCGACGCGCTGGCCGCGGGCATCGCGCTCGTCCCGGCGGACCGGCGCGCGCAGGGGCTGTTCGCCGGGCTGAGCGCGCAGGACAACGTGCTCCTGCCGTCGGTGGGGACACTCGCCCGGCGCGGGGTGCGGGCCCTCGGTACGGAGCGGCGGGTGTTCGCCTCGCTCGCCGAGGCGGTCGGGCTGCGGCCCGCGCGGCCGGGGTTGCCGGCCGCCGCGTTCTCCGGCGGCAACCAGCAGAAGCTGTTGCTCGGCCGGTGGATCAACGAGGCCCGCGAGGTCGACGTCCTGCTGTTGGACGAGCCGACCCAGGGCGTCGACGTGGGCGCCCGTCAGGAGATCTACGACGTGGTGTCCTCGCTCGCCGAACAGCGGGGCACGGCCGTGCTGTTCGCCTCCAGCGACCCGGAGGAGGCGGCCACCCTCGCCCACCGCTGCCTGATCGTCGACCACGGCCGCGTCATCGCCGAACTCTCCGGCCCCGCCCTCACCGAAGAGGCGCTCCTGGCCGCCGTCCACGACGCGGGACCCTCGCCACGGCACGCCTCCTCGGCCGACGCCGACACCGCCCCGCACACCCCGCACACCC
>NZ_LIQX01000814.1:0-1243 GCF_001418475.1 Streptomyces ossamyceticus
TTCACGAGGCGATCGAAGGTGCGGGAGAAGCTCGTCGGGTCGATCATGCCACCGTCCCCGGAAGAGAAGATCAGGGCATGGTCGCCTTCCTGGGCCCAGTGCTGAGCGGCGATCCTCTTCTCCAGCTCTTGGAGTTCCCGGCGCTCCTCCGGGACACGGGCACAGAACTTGTGCAGGGCGAGCACCGCCTGTGAGGGCTCAGTCTTGAGGTCCTCGAGGACCAGGCCCACGCTCTTCTCCCGCTGCACCTGCTTGAGTGGCTTCGTCCCATGTAGCGCCGTAGACGGTCTTCGGGACCCGGTTGCCGTCCGTGTCAGTGATGTTGGCGCGGCCCACGGCGTCCAGGTCGTTCGTGCAGTGGCGCGCTCCACCTCGACGCCTTCGACCCACACNNGTGTGGGTCGAAGGCGGACGGCATGGGAGCTGGGGAGGGTAGGAGTTGCGGTGGGATTTCGTCACGCTGCGGAGGGCCGCTCAGGTAGCGATGGCTCTGCCGCAACCTCAGACGTCGGTGCGCAACGCCTGTCTGGCAGTCTCCTGAAACACCCTGATCTGGGACCTTTTCGCGTCGGCTGCCTCTCGGAACCGGGCTTGCTGATCTCCATGGACTGAACCAGCCCTGATGGATTCGCGTGCCCACTCGGTGCAAATGACATGCCACGCCCTCATGGCATCGTGCAGCAACTCGGCTTTGGTCGCGACCACAGTCGGGCCCATCATGCACACCCGTGACGCCGTAGCACTTAGGTCCACCCAGCCTTGGTGAATCTCGATCAGACAGTCCCGCCAGACATCAGGAGAGGTCCTCGGCGCCGTCAGCTCGTCGAAGAGCGTCCACAACATGCCGTTGAGTACGCGAACTGCCGATATGTAGGCGGTGTAGGCCTCGATGCGAGCATCATGTACCCGTCTGGACCGCTCTTCTAAGAGCTGCTCCCGCTGGTGTCGCCTCTGGCCGTTGATCGATATCCATCCACCGCCCAGACCGCCAAGAGCTCCGACAACGGCTCCGAAAACCCCCACCACAGCTGCATCCATAAGCGATTTATGGGCAACTTTGGCTACTTGTAATCTCGTAGTTCTGCCTGCCAGCAGCTTCACAGAGAAGGAAGAGTGGCGGGGGCAGGGGGATGTGGCTCGCCTCGGGCTGGACTTTGCGTGCTGATGGTCGTGATGGGTCGGGTAACCGGGCGTGGGCTGCCGCTCATCGGTCTGAACGGCAGAAGCCCCCGGCCGGGAGCCG
>NZ_LIQX01000814.1:1256-1403 GCF_001418475.1 Streptomyces ossamyceticus
GGGGCTTCAGGGGCGGCCGGCGGGACTGTGAGGGCCGACGCCGCGTCCAGGGGGCTGTCCGGGGCGGTGAGGTGGCGGCAGGAAGGTGAGGAGCCGTGTGCCTCCGCGCGGATGCGCTGCTTCATCGTCGGTGGCAGGGCGTGATCG
>NZ_LIQX01000815.1:0-494 GCF_001418475.1 Streptomyces ossamyceticus
AGTTCCGCTTCCTCCGCGGCGACGGCGCCTTCCATGTCCGGGCGGACCTCGACCGCGCGATGCCGAGGACGGACCCGACGACCCGGGCCCTTCATCTGGGCTGCGCCGCCGCCCTGTTCAATCTGCGTGTCGCCGCCGCCCACGCGGGCTGGACCCCGGTCACCGAACTGCTGCCCGACCCCTCGGACCCCCCGTTGCTCGCGGTCGTACGGCTCACCGGCCAGGCCCCGCCCGAGGACGACCTGGCACCGCTGTACCCGGCGATCCACCGTCGCCGCACCAGCAGGCAGCCGTTCTCCGACGAGGCGGTGCCCGACGCCATCAGGGACGGCCTCCGCGCCGCCGCCCTGCTGGAGGGGGCGCGGCTCGCGTTCCCCGACACCTGGCACGTACAGACCCTCCTGGACTCGGTCCGCGACGCCGAGGGGCGTGACGCGCAGGACCCGGTGGCGGAGGAGGAACTGAGGCGCTGGGTGCGCGCGGGCACGGACGCG
>NZ_LIQX01000815.1:531-1605 GCF_001418475.1 Streptomyces ossamyceticus
GGACGACCGGCCGAGGGACTGGTTGGTGGCGGGGCAGGCCATGGAACGCGTCCTGCTGCAGGCCACCCTCGACGGGCTGGCCACGTCGCTGACCTCCCAGGCCCTCGAACGGCCGGAGGTCCGCTGGATCACCCGCGACCCGGAGTCCGCGATGGGTTTCGTACAGATGGTCATCCGGCTCGGCTACGGCCCCTCCGGCCCGGCGACCCCGCGCCGCCCGGTGACCGAGGTGCTCACCATCGACTGAGGCGGACGTACCCCGGACGCGTGGACGTGCCACCGGACGCGCGGGCGACGGCGGCGGCGTCCGGCGCCCGCCGTCACGGAAGGCTGCTCGGCCCGCCGTCCTGCCCTCTCAGCCCATGTGCGCGTGTCGGCCCGCGACCGGAAGCTGGAGTGGAGGCCCCGGACGGAGCATCTGATCTCGCCACCGCCGGGACTCCCGGAAGTGACCGTCGCCGAACGACGAAGGGATCGGTCCACATGAGCACGGAGTTCATCGCGTCCCCTCACCCCGCCCGACTGAGCGCGCGGCTCGACACCCCGCTCTCGCGATGGCTGTGGCTGGTGAAGTGGCTGTTGGCGTTCCCCCACTACGTCGTCCTGATGTTCCTCTGGGTGGCGTTCACGGTGGTCGGTGTCGTCGCGTTCTTCGCGATCCTGTTCACCGGCCGCTACCCGCGGTCGTTGTTCGACTTCACCGTCGGTGTCCTGCGCTGGAGCTGGCGGGTGGCGTACTACGCGTACGGCGGCCTGGGTACGGACCGCTACCCGCCGTTCACCCTCGCCGACGTCCCCGACTATCCGACCCACTGGGACGTGGCGTACCCGGAGCAGCTCTCACGTGGTCTGGTCCTGGTGAAGTGGTGGCTGCTGGCGATCCCCCACTATCTGGTGCTGGGGTTCCTGCTGGGCGGCGTCCGGATGGTGTGGTTCTCGGGAGGGCTCATCGGGCTGCTGGTGCTGTTCGCCGGCGTCGCGCTGGCCGCGACGGACCGGTATCCGCGCGGCCTCTTCGACCTGGTGATAGGACTGAACCGCTGGGTGCTGCGGGTGGCCGCCTATGCCGCCCTG
>NZ_LIQX01000816.1 GCF_001418475.1 Streptomyces ossamyceticus
CCCCCACACCCGGGCCCTGACCACGCGCGGAGACGGCCGAGTCAAGACCATCCCCCAAGGAGCCGACCGACACCGTGGCGCTCATGGCGTCGCGAGACGCCGACGCCTGCCGCCGGTCGGCCGGACGTGACCGTTGCCGCGCGGCGTAGGCCATGATCCACCGGCGGTGCAACTCCGTGCGCTCTTCAGGGGAGGCACCGCAAAGCACGGCGAACCGCTCGATCGGAGCGAAGTCCTGCGGGACCGCCTCACCGGAGCAGTAGCGGTGCAGGGTCGAGGCGTGCACGTCCAGCCGACGGGCAAGTGCCGCGTAGCTGCGGTCGGTACGTTCCTTCAGCCGTCTCAGCTGCAACGCGAGTTCCGCTACGTCATCGTGGATCGAATCCATGCAGTCCGCACTCGTATCCGCTCGTCGACCCACAAAGGCCGGTCCCGACGGGGCACGACATCCCGCCGCTCCCCCTATCTGCACGCCCATACGCACGAGACGGTTCCAGCGTTGAGAACCATGACCTGGCGGCGCACCCGCCCCCGCCTCACGAGTTCTGCTCAGACCCGAACCGACGGTCGGCGCAACCGACTCCCACGACGACAACCACAAGACGAACGGATGGTGTACGCCCGTCGCGCGTCGCCGCCATCAGCCGTGGATCGTCAGCCGTCGTGACACAGCGCCATCGCGCCGACCTGCAAGGGGCCACCGCACTGGGGACAGGCGGACGCGGACTCTACGCCGAGTCGGAGAGCAAGGCGTCCAACGCCGCCCGGACCTCGGCGATTCCAAGGCGCCACTCGTCACTCCGAAGGACCGCGATGTCCCACTCGACCACCGGTTCGGCGCCACTCACGCAGTAGCCGTAGACCTGGTGGGCCACCCGTTCGCTGAGCAGTTCGTCGTAGTGGAACGACCCCTCGAAAGCCGCCCACGCCACCGCCCGCCCGTCCGCGCACACCCGCCGAAGCGCGGCTCGCGTATACGCGCGCAGATCGAGCGAAGCGTCATGAAAGTCGAGGTCGTACGACACCAGACCAAGCCGCTCGACGGCTTCGGGCTGCTCCAGCAGAGGGAACGACAGAAAGGCGTCGGGAACCAACCCGGCAACGTGAAAAGCCTCCTCCGGCAACGGAGCGTCGCCGGAACCGATGACAAACACATTCACCGAGGCCGGTCCCCGCCAACACAAAGCATCGAGCACCTCACCCGCCACAGCGCGTCCCCTCCCCTAGCACCAGGCCAGTCACCAGCGGCGTCGCCGACAGCGACGCCATTATGGCCACCGTGATCACTGCCAAGCCACTGCGTCAGGAGAGAGCCCGGAGCGCCTGAGCGGCGACCACCGGCTCCGCCGACCGAGCCGGTCACCCCGAACGAAGCCGCCATCGCTCCCCTTGAGCAGGTTCTGGAGATTCCGGCGCATCGTCTCTGCCTCGCCGCCGTCCCCGCCGACCCCGGAACAGAGGACATGCACCGCCGTACCTTCCTAGCCGCGAGCGTTGCCGCGCTCGCGGCTCCGCCGTCGTCGTCCGCGCAGCACATCACGAGCTGATCCAGGTCCTGTTGCCAGGCCCGAGCCCCACGGCCACCGGGCAAGCCTCGGGGAACGACGAGCTGCGGGACCGGGCACGAGCCGTACGACGGATGTTCTGCACGAGCGACTCCACCGAACTTGAGCAGACTCTGCCGGGTCTGATCGCCGACCCGCGCCAGGCCGTCGGCGGCTCATCCGGCGCGGCGGTAAACCTTTGACCTGACTCGAGGGTCAAGCCCCGCAGCCCTCTGCCACGCCGGGCGCAGGGCCCTTCACAGGGGCGCCTCCCGTTCTTGTGAACCTCGGCCCTGGCCTGCGCTTTCAAGGCGCGAGGGAGAAGTAATTCTCTTCCTCCTGGGTGAAGTGCAGGCGCAGGACGGTATTGAGGCCGTAGAGGCAGGAGCGCAGGTCGTCGAGTTGTTCGGGGGCCAGACGCCCGCCGGTGCGGGCGAGTTGGAGGTGGGTGGCGATGCGGCGGGAGAGGCGTTCGATCTCGGCGTGGGCGCGGCTCATCGTGGCGGTGGTTTCGGGGCCTCCGAGGGTGGGGGCGAGGGC
>NZ_LIQX01000817.1 GCF_001418475.1 Streptomyces ossamyceticus
CCCCAATGGACGGATCAATTACCGTGCCCAGGCTGAACCGCGACGCGCGCGTCTATCAGGACCGTACGCACGTCTTCACGGCGTTCCAGGACCACGAGGTGACCGCCTACCGGGACAGACCGGTACGTGGACCGCCTGCGGTAGCCGGACGGGGAGGCCGCCGGGCGGGGCGGGGCGGAGCCGGTGGTGGTGTGGGTGGGGCGCGGTGGCGGGCAAGGCCGAGCCCCCTCGGCCAGGACGGCGGGCCGGTCGAGAGGGCTCTGTCAGTTGGTGTGTGTGAAGTTGTGTTCCTGGTGGGGGTGAACCATGGTCACGCGAGGTCGAAGGCTCCCCGGTTGACCCCGGTGACGAACGCGTTCCACGAGTCGGCGGGGAACGCCAGGGTCGGACCGTCGGAAACCTTGGAGTCACGCACGGAGAGTGCCGCGACGACGGGGGACTTGACCTCGATGCACGCGCCGTTGCCCGTGGAGTACGAGGACTTGACCCACGTGTCCGTGGCGCCTTGCTGAATTGCCATTTCTGCTCCGCTAGCCGGTTGGTCGTTGAGTTGCTGTCGCCGAACTGCGGGAACACACGTCCGTTCCCGGACCCCGCAGTTCGGTTTCCGCCAAGGTCGTTGATTTCCTTGACGTGATCGACGCTACTCGCCAACATCGGCTGACGAAGCGACTATTCACTCGCGCGAGTGGCATATTCCCCTTGGGTCTTCCCCTCAGGGATACCAAGGTGTATCTTCCGTCCCTTTCAATCCCACAACGCCTTGATCAGGCCCGCGCGGGGACTACAATCGCGCATAGTCCTTCGCGATGTCGGCGATGAACTGGCGGGATTGATCCACATTCAGGGCCTGCGCCCTCAAGTGCTCATACATCACGCTGTACTTCTGGACGTCGGCCGGCTTCTCCAGATACAGATCGCTCGTGACGCCCTCGATGTAGACGACGCTGGAATCCGAGGCGTCCGGGAACTCCAGGATCGCGTACTGGCCGTTGAGCCCGGGATGCGCGCCCAGGTCGAAGGGAATCACCTGCACGGTGACGTGCGGGAGTTGGGACTGCTCGACGAGGTACTCCAACTGCTCGCGCATCAGGGAGCGGTTGCCGACCACCCGGCGCAGCGCGGCCTCGTCGAGGACCGTCCACAGCCGCAGGGGGCTCTCCGGCGCGGAGATACGTTCCTGTCGCCTCATCCGTACCTGGACCCGCTTGTCGATGTCCCCGGGCATCGTCTCGGGCAGCGCGCCCGCGATGAGGGCCTCGGCGTACGGGCGGGTCTGGAGGAGCCCGGGGACGACCTGCGGGTCGTACACGCGCAGACTGGCCGCGTCGGTCTCCAGGCCGATGTAGACGCTGTACGGGACGTCGCCGAACGCGTGCCACCAGCCCTGCTGGCGCGAGTCCTTGGCCATCTGCATCAGCGAGTCGACGACCCGCTGGTCCTCGACCTCGTAGACCCCGCAGAGGTCACGGACGTCGCGCTGGCTGATGCTGCGGCGGCCGTTCTCCAGTCGGCTGATCTTCGACTGCGAGACCAGCAGCCGCTCGGCCACTTCCTCGGCGGTCATGCCCTTGAGCTCACGGAGCCGACGCAGCTCCTGGCCCAACCGGCGTCGCCTGACGGTGGGATTGACATTGGACGCCACGGGACGTGCACCTCCGGCTGCGGGCCTCTACTTTGCGTATCTGCTGCTGAGCAGATTGCCACCAAGGTGCCGAGTACCGCTGGAAAACAGCGGATATGCGCTGTGCGTGCGCCGTTCGCGCCGTAGTTTTTCCGCCCTGGAGGGTTCTCCGCCGAATGTACGGCCAGCACCGGCACATGCGGCCGCGCGGGGCGGCGAGGTCCTGTCGTACGGACCGGGCCCGAACGGTCGACGGATCGACCGGCCGAGCGTGTCCGTACGGCCTCGCGCGCCCCGCGCGATCCAGCGGCTCCCGAACCGGGCCCTGGGGTCCCGTGAGGCGGTTCGGTCCGGCGCTGACGGTGCGAGTGGTGCGCACGGTGCGCATCGTGATGCGGTGCGCATCGTGATGCGGTGCGGGTCGTTCGGTGGTGCGGGTCGTTCGGTGGTGCGGTGGTGACGGGTCGTGCCGTGGAACTGCCCGCCGCGCCGGGGGGTTGGCGCGTCGGTGCGCAGGTGGCTCAGTGCGCCACGACGCGTGCCATGGAGCCACGGCGCGGCTGCATCGGAACACCGCGGGCGGGTTCCGGTGCGGGTGGCCGGGCGCCGGGTGCGGCCTGTCGGCCGGCCGGTGCCGGGCTGCGGCGCGGCTGTGCGGCCACGCCGTTCTGCACGTCCATGACGGCGTGGGCCACCAGACCACCCATGGGGTCGTGCCGGATGAGGTCCCTGAGCCGGGAGCGGGACGAGCGTCCCTCGTTCCCCGGGTACAGGTGCTTGCCGAGGCCCACGGCGTGAGCCAGTGCGGCGAGCGCGGCCGTCCGCGGGTCCGGCGGGACGCCGGTGCGGATCGCGGAATCCAGCCGGGCCCTGATCTCCCGGCTGATGGCCGTTTCCGTCGCCTGGTAGCGCGTCGTCGGCAGCACCCCGCACATCTGGCCCGCGACGGCGTGCACCATGCCGCAGCGCTCCAGGTGTGACAGATAGGTCTGGCGCAGCCCCAGCCGGGGCCCGCCGATCCAGTGCACCGCACGGACCGGAGCGCCGCGCCTTCGCAGCAACTCCAACGCGCAGTCCAGTGTTGGATCTCCAGTCGGCCGTGGGGACACCACGGCGATACGATCCCCGTCTGGGGCTATCCGTCCGGCCAGCGCCAGCTCCACTAGCTGCGCTCCGGCCAGACCAAGGTCGAGCGACTGCGGCTGTGCGGTGGTACCCGTGGCCGGGTCCAACGCCAGCAGCAGAAGCTCCTCCGGAATTGTTCTGCGGCTCCTGCCCATCCATGCCTCCCCGCGTGGATGAATGACAGGGTGACCCCTCTCACATTGGTCTGTCGAGGGTGCGTGACCGGAATGTAGTGGAACCGATAGGTATGTCGTTCTCGTCTACCGCAGGGGTTAAGCCCGCACACAGGACACTGGTACATGGTTCGGACAGCGGCGCGGCGCGGTGGTGCGTGGGGTGACTAGTGTCCGGGCGGTGGGTTTCACAGATCGGTAGGGCGCGTGTCCCGAGGACGGGCGGCGCGCGGGAGGAGGCATCGGTGGCGGGCACGTCCCCCGACAGGTCGAAGCGGTACGAGTCGTCGACATCGTCGGCGTCGGGGAGCGAACCGCCGATCCCGGAGACCCCGGGTTCCGGGTCCTCCACGTCTTCCGAGGACCCACGCCTCTCCCTCTCCCGGCCTTCCTCCCCGGCCCCCGGCCCGAAGCCGGACCAGGCGACGGCGGTCTTCTCCCGCCGCACGCTGCTGGAGACGGCGGAGACGACGGAGGGGACGGATCGGGAGGGCGACGCCGACGCCGACGCCGGGGACGTCAAGTCCGACGCGGCGGGGGCGGGTGCCGCCGCCGGGGGTGCGAAGTCGTCCGACGCGAAGGGCACGAAGGCCGACGCCGACGCCAGCGGTGCGACGGCCGACGCCGACGGCGAGACGGCTGACGCTGAAGGTGCCGGGTCGGGTGCCGAGGGTGCCGGAGGGGCTTCGGGCGGCGCTGGGTCGGATGCCGCCGAGCAGAGCGACGCTGCCGCAAATGCCGCCTCCGCCTCCGCCTCCGCCTCCGATGCCGATGCCGATGGCGATGGCGAGCCCGAGGCCGAGGTGAGCTCGGAGTCGGCGGCCGACGAGGTCGGCGACGCGCCTGCCACCGAGACCGGCGACGCTGCCGAGGACGAGTCCGGTGAGGGGGCCCGGCGCTCGCCGGGTGCCGCCACGCCCACCCTCGCCCTTGCGGCACGTCTGCCCGCGGCGCGAGAGGCGACGGACGCCAGCAGCGAGGCTGAGTCGGAGGACGCCGGGGCCGACCAGGTGACTGCTGGCCGCGCAAACGCCGCCTCCGACGCCGATGCCGGGACTCCGCGTGACCGCGAGCCCGAGGCCGGGGACGCGGATGACGCCGGCGTCGAGGCCAAGGGCGACTCTTCGCGTGACGGCAGGAGCGATGTCGCGGAGGGCGAGGGTTCCGGCTCCGGGACCGTCGAGGACGCGAAGCCCGCGGCGGTGATGGTCGGCCGCGCGAGCGCCGGGGCCGACGCCGAGACCGAGGGCGACTCGTCGCCTGACGGCGAGAGCGGCGCCACGGAGCGCGACGAAGCCGAGTTGCCCGCCGACTCCGCCTCCGACACCGATGCCAGGGCTCCGCGTGACCGCGCGGCCGAGCCCGAGCCCGAGCCCGACGTCGACGCCCGGGACGCGGGCGACGCCGTTCCCGACGACGAGGGCGGCAAGGCCTCCGAGGGCAGCGGGAAGGCCGGCTCCGGCACCCCCGCCCCCAAGGGCGGCTCCGGGGTCTTCTTCGCCAAGTCCCGCTCCAGCGAACTTGCGGCAGAGGCCGAAGCGGACGCCGAAGCGGACGCCGAAGCCAAGGCCGACGCCGAGCCGCCCGTCGACCAGGCGACCGCCATCTTCCGCGCACCCAAGCTCCCCCCGGTGGACCAGCCCACCACCATGCTCAAGTTGGGCGCGGCCGCCACCAAGGCGACCGGCGACAAGGCCGACGACACCTCCGACAACGACACCTCCGACAACGACACCTCCGACAAGGCCGAACGCGACGGCAGGGGCACCGAGGACGCCAAGGGCACCCCGGCCGACGCCAAGGGCACCCCCGAAGAGCCCGAGGGCACCCCCGACGACGCCAAGGGTGCCCCCAGCGAGCGGACCAGCAAGTTCGTGGCGCTCAAGTCGCTCGACGACGCCGCCCCGCCCAAGCCCGCGCAGCCCTCCGTCGCGCCCGCTGAGGCCACCCGGACGATTCCTCAGGTGGGCCCCGAGCGGACCACGCAGCAGCCGTTGCCGCCGAAGCCCCCGCTGGATCTGCTGGCGGAGCTGACGAACACGCCGCCGCCCCCGCAGACCCCGCTCAGGACGGCCGTCCGCAGGGTCAAGATCTGGACCCCGCTGGTCATCCTGCTGGTGATCGTCTTTGCGGTCGTACAGAATTTCCGTTCGCTCCCCACCCCGACGCTCGCGCTGACCGCGAAGGAGTCGTACGCCTTCGAGGGCGACAAGGTGACCCTGCCGTGGCCCGAGCAGGGCCAGGGCTGGATGGACGTCAACGGCATCGGCACCCTGGACAGCTTCGGCGAGCAGAAGCCCGTCGCCATCGGCTCCGTGGCCAAGGCGATGACCGCGTACGTCATCCTCAAGGAGCACCCGATGAAGCCGGGTGCGAAGGGTGCGACCATCCCGGTCGACGCGAAGGCGGAGACCGAGGGCGGCTACGACAAGGACGGCGAGTCCACGCTCAACACCGTCAAGGAGGGCGACAAGCTCTCCCAGTACGACGCCATCGCGGCCATCATGATCCCGTCCGCGAACAACATCGCACGGCTGCTCGCCCGCTGGGACAGCAACGGTTCCGAGGCGGAGTTCGTCAAGAAGATGAACGCCGCCGCCAAGGACCTCGGGATGAAGGACACCACCTACACCGACCCGTCCGGGCTGAAGGAGACGACCGTCTCCACCGCTGAGGACCAGGTGAAGCTCGGCAACGAGCTGGTGCGGATGAAGGCCCTCACCGACATCACCAAGCTGCCCTACTGGTTCGACCCGTCGGGCCAGCGCTGGGACAACTACAACCGTCTCGTCCCCTACAACAACGCCATCGGCATCAAGACCGGCTCCACCTCGGCCGCCGGCGGCAACCTGCTCTTCGCCGCCACCAAGGAGGTCGGCGGTGAGACGGCCATCGTCGTCGGCGCGATCCTCGGCCAGCACACCCCGCCGATCATCGACACGGTCAACGCGGTCAGCAAGACGGCCATGATCGCCGCCCAGGACGCCCTCACCTCCGACACGATCCTGAAGAAGGGCGACGTCGTCGGCTACGTCGACGACCAGCTCGGCGGACAGACCCCCGTCGTCGTCACCGAGGACGTCTCGGCGGTCGGCTGGGCCGGTAAGACCGTCAAGCTGGGGCTGGAGCCCGCAAAAACCATCCCGCACCAGGCGAAGGCCGGCACGAAGGTCGGCTCGCTGACCGTGGGCGACGGCACCGGCTACGGCGTCGAGGTCCCGGTGGCCCTGCAGAAGGACCTCACCGAGCCCGGCTTCGTCCCCAAGCTCACCCGCGTGAGCTGACCGGGGGACCGGCGCAGTCGCCACCCGCACACGGCCCACCA
>NZ_LIQX01000818.1 GCF_001418475.1 Streptomyces ossamyceticus
CGCGCGCGATCTTGTCGTCGAGGCCGGTGAGCACCGCGTGCCCGAACCCCGCGGCGGCCAGCACCACCACCGGCAGCGTGGTCGCCACCCGCAGGGCCCAGCCCCGCTTCCTCGGGCGTACCGGGGGCCTGGGCTGCTGCGGCCGTGCGGGGCGGCGGGGCGGTGCGGGCATGGGGGACACCTCCGCGTGACACGGTCGGGGAGACGGGGGGAACGCTGAGCACCGTAGGCGCAGTCGCCGCGCGGCCCGTACCGGCGACCGGGCGGCGCGCGTCGCTGTCCCCCGTTCGCGGTAACGTGAGCCCCCTATGAACGCCAAGCCCGACATGCGGCTCCCCGCCGTGTCTGTGATCATGCCCGTCCTCAACGAGGAGCGGCATCTGCGCGGGGCCGTCCAAGCGATCCTCGCGCAGGAGTACGCCGGCGAGATGGAGGTCGTGATCGCCCTCGGTCCGTCCACGGACCGGACGGACGAGATCGCGGCCCAGCTCGTGGCCGAAGACGCGCGTGTGCACACCGTGCCGAACCCCACCGGTCGTACCCCCGCCGCGCTGAACGCCGCGATCAAGGCATCCCGCCATCCGATCGTGGTCCGCGTCGACGGCCACGGCATGCTCTCGCCGAACTACATCGCCACCGCCGTACGGCTCCTGGAGGAGACCGGCGCGCACAACGTCGGCGGCATCATGCACGCCGAGGGCGAGAACGACTGGGAGCGCGCCGTCGCCGCCGCCATGACCTCGAAGATCGGCGTGGGCAACGCCGCCTTCCACACGGGCGGGCAGGCCGGTCCGGCCGAGACGGTCTATCTGGGCGTCTTCCGGCGCGAGGCGCTGGAGCGGCAGGACGGCTACAACGTGGAGTTCATCCGCGCCCAGGACTGGGAGCTGAACTTCCGGATCAGGGAGGCCGGCGGCCTCATCTGGTTCTCGCCGGAGCTGAAGGTGTCCTACCGCCCCCGGCCCAGCGTCAAGGCGCTGGCCAAGCAGTACAAGGACTACGGGCGCTGGCGCCATGTCGTCGCCCGCTACCACCAGGGCTCCATCAACCTGCGCTACCTCGCCCCGCCGACCGCCGTGTGCGCCATAGCCGCCGGTCTGCTGGTGGGCGGGCTGCTCACCCCGATCGGGTTCGTCGTCCCCGGCGGCTATCTCGCGGCGATCGTCGCGGGCTCGGTCCCGGCGGGCAGGGGCCTGCCGCTCAAGGCACGGCTGCAGATCCCCCTCGCCCTCGCCACGATGCACATGTCGTGGGGCTTCGGCTTCCTGACCAGCCCGAAGTCGCTGGCGAAAAAGGTCATCGCGTCCCGCCGTCCGGCCGTGCTCACCGAGAGCTGAACCGGACCGAGGCGTACGTGTGGGGCCCCTCCCGAGCTTCGGGAGGGGCCCCACACACGCTCCCGGACTACCAGGTGAAGTCCGGGTCGACCTTCATACAGGCGTCCTTGTCGGCGCCGTTCAGCGCGTCCGCCGACTTGGGGGTCTTGTCGTCCTCCTTCTCGGCCTTGTACGCGTCGCCCTCGCGCCAGTCGGCGCCGACGACGAGCGTGACGCCGCTGACGTTCGTCGACTTCTCCACCTGGCCGAGCGGGATGCCGAGCGCCTTGGCGACCGCCTGGGCGTCGCCCTCCAGTTCGGCGCTCGGGTAGCGCACGACCGTCTTGTCCTCGGTGGTGGCGGTGGTCGAGTCCGCCGACGCCTTGGCGAAGCCCTCGCGGACGAGGAGCTGGGAGACGGTGTGGGCCCGGCCGGGGGCCGCGCCGAGGGCGGACGTCAGGGTGCCGTTCTGCACCAGCACGCCGATCTCGTCGTCCGCCGCCGCGGGGTCGTCGGAGGTCGGGTCCTCGGAGGTGGCCTTCTTGGCGTCCTTGCCGTCGAGGGCGATGTCCTCGCGCACCAGCCGGAACAGCTTCTCCGCGTCGCCCTCCTTGGGCACCACGCGCGCACCGACGTAGGTGAACGGCATCGTCGTCATCGTGATCCGGGCCGGCTCGACCTTGCGCAGTTCCTTGCTGAGGTCGTAGAGCGCCGCCACGTCACCGAGGCCGGGGTCGACGGTGAGGGCCGTCGTGGCCTCCTCGGCGAGCCGCCTCAGCTTGTTGGGGTTGGTGATCGTGGCGTTGTCGCGCAGCTCGCGGACCATCGAGTTCATGTACATGTGCTGCGCCTTGGCGCGGGCGATGTCGCTGCCGTCCTCGAAGCCGTACCGGGTGCGCAGCCACTGCAGGGCCTGCTTGCCCTGGATGTACGTGGTGCCCTTCTCCAGCTTCAGGCCGGAGCCGTGGCCCAGGCTGTCCCGGGACTCGATGTTGTCGGTGACGCAGACCGGTACGCCGCCGATGGCGTCGGCCATCGAGACCACACCGGCGAAGTCGACCATCATGAAGTGGTCGATGTGGATGCCGGTCAGCTCCTGCCAGGTGGCGACCGTGCAGCCGGGCCCGCCGCGGCCGAGCGACTCGTTGGTCATCGCCCGGCTGCTCGCCGCGTACACCTTGCCGTCGTCGGGGTCGGTGCACTTGGGGATGGAGAGCAGCGTGTCGCGGGGCATGCTCACCACCGACATGTTGCTGCGGTCGGCGGACAGGTGCAGCAGCATCTGGACGTCGGCGAGCGGGGTGCCGCCGAAGGTCTCCCGGGCGCCGCCGAGCTTCTGGTTCTCCTTGGTGTCCCGCGCGTCGGAGCCGATGAGCAGGATGTTCAGCGGGGTCTGGCCCGCCGCGTTGGGAGTGGGCTCGGCGATCTTCGTGTCGCCGAGGTTGAGCTTCTCCTTCTTGATGTTCCCGTTCAGGTGCCGGTAGTAGAGGTAACCGGCTCCCGCGGTCCCGAGTATCACCACCGCCAGCACCGTCGCCGACCAGCGCAGCACACGCCTGCGCCTGCGCGGCGCGGCCGTACCGGCACGCCTGCGTCCTCCGGCGCCGCCCTGGCGGCCGCCGCCCCGTCCCCGCTGTTCCGGGACTCTGGCGCTCCCGTCGTCGCCGGACGAGCCGTCCGTCG
>NZ_LIQX01000819.1 GCF_001418475.1 Streptomyces ossamyceticus
GCGTAGTGCATCGCGGCGGCGGGGGCGCCGCCGCGATGCACTACGCGGACGAGTGGCGGACGGAGAACACCTCGGCCACGGCCGGTACGACGGCCGGGACCGGCGGTACGACCACGGGCCAGGGCCAGCCGGCGACGGACGGCGTCCCCGAGGGATGGGTTCGCGTCGAGGACCCGGAGGGGTTCAGTCTCGCCCTGCCCAAGGGGTGGAAGCGTCAGGTGGAGGGTGTGCAGATCGACTACACACCGGACGGCGGCGAACACTTCCTCCGGGTGGCCGTCGACGACTCTCCGGACTTCGACAGCCCGTACCACCACCAGCTCGACCTGGAGGAACAGGTGAAGGACCGGCTCCCCGCGTACCGGCGGGTGGGCCTGAAGGAGAACCTGTACCGCGACCGTCCGGGCGCGCTCTGGGACTTCACCTGGAACGCGGCCCAGGACACCGACTTCCCCGGCCCGCGCCGGGCGATCGAGCAGACGTATCTCGCCCGCGACGGCGTCGAGTACACGATCTACATGTCCTCGCCCGCCGCCGACTGGGACACCGCGCGCCAGCAGTTCGACACGGTGCTGCGCAGCTGGCGCGAGGCACGCAAGTGACCCGAGGGACGCAAGTGACCCGAGGCGCGCCGGCGTAGACCGGCCTCGGTGGTCCGACAGGGCCAAGTGGGTGGCGCCTCAGGCGCGATGGCGAACGTGAGTGAGGGGGAGGGGGCGCAGCCGGGCGCCCGGGGGCAACACCGTGCCGGGCCGGTCGACTGCGGGACAGGGCTGGCTTGTTCGGGGGATGGACCGGCCGGCTCGGAGGCCGGACCGGCCGAACTCGGGGCCAGGGGGCGGCCCGACTCGGAGCCGGGGAACGGCCCGATTCGGAGCCGGGGCCGGCCCGACTCGGGGTCGGGGGCCCACGCGTGGCGCGTACGCGGCGCTCGCGAGCCGCGCGTACGTCGCTTGTCGGCCAGCCCTGCCTCGCCGCACCGGAGGGTTCCGGTCCGGTGCGGCATGATGGGGCGCATGGGGACCGAGGGGGAGAGCGTCCGCGTCATAGCGGGCCGGTACCGGCTGGAGGCCAGGGTCGGCCGCGGCGGTATGGGCATCGTGTGGCGTGCCACCGACGAACTCCTCGGTCGGCGTGTCGCGGTCAAGGAGCTGGCCCTCGACCCCTCGCTCCCGGAGGAGACGTCCCGGCAGCTGCGCGAACGCACCCTGCGGGAGGCCCGGGCGGTGGCCCGGCTCGGCCACCCGCACATCATCGTCGTCCACGACGTCGTCGAGCAGGACGAACGCCCCTACATCGTCATGGAGTTCATCGACGGCGGCTCGCTCGCGGAGCGGGTCGCGGCCGACGGGCCGGTCGACGCGCGGGAGGCCGCCCGGATCGGGCTCGCCCTGCTGGCCGCGCTACGGCGGGCGCACGACGAGGGTGTCCTGCACCGCGACCTCAAACCCGCGAACGTCCTGCTGGAGAAGGGCACCGACCGGGTCGTCCTCACCGACTTCGGCATCGCCCAGGTCGCGGGCGCCACCACGCTCACCGAGAACGGGTCCTTCGTCGGCTCGCCCGAGTACACCGCGCCTGAACGGATGTCCGGCGTCCGTAC
The DNA here is from genome assembly GCF_001418475.1 of Streptomyces ossamyceticus. Taxonomy (GTDB): domain Bacteria; phylum Actinomycetota; class Actinomycetes; order Streptomycetales; family Streptomycetaceae; genus Streptomyces; species Streptomyces ossamyceticus. The sequence goes on from NZ_LIQX01000819.1 coordinate 1,604, forward strand.
CGGACCGGAATCCGACCTGTGGTCGCTGGGCGCGCTGCTGTGCACCGTGCTCAGCGGGGAGTCCCCGTTCCGCCGCGACTCGTTGGGCGGCATCCTGCACGCCGTCGTCTTCGACGAGATCCGGCCACCGGCCCAGGCCGCGCCGCTGCTGCCCGTCATCCGCGGCCTGCTGGAGCGCGACCCCGACCAGCGGCTCGGCGCGGCGGAGGCAGAGCGGCTGCTGCGCGCGTTCCGGGAGACCGGCCGTACGCCGAGACCGCCCAAAGGGCCGCGCACCTCGACCGGTTACACACCGACCCGGCGCGACATGCCGCGCACGCCCCCGACGGCCGCCCCTCACGACACGCCGGAGGCCGGGCACCGGGACCACCCCGAACGACCCGGGCGGCCCGGCGGGCCCGCGCACGACGGGGCGGCGGCCCTGCGGGAGCAGCCGGGCGGGTTCCGGCGACCGCAGCCGACCCGGAGCGTCCTGGTCGCCGCCGCGCTGGTCGCGGCGATGGCCGGGGCCGGCGTGTCGGCGGCCGCACTGCTGCTGGGGGAGGGCGGCGGCCCCGGGGGCGGTTCGCCGACGACATCGGCGCCCCGGACGCCCAGCACGTCGCACACGCCGTCCGGCTCGGCGGGCCAGTCGGGCGGACGGGACACCCCGGGCACCGACGGGACGGCCTCGGGTGCGGCCTCCGGCACGGCGTCCGGGACGACGGAAGGCGCGTCGTCGGGGGCGTCCTCGGGTTCGTCGGGTGGTGCCACGCCCACCGTGACGCGGTCACGGGCGGCCACGGCGCCGACCGTGCCCTCCGGGTACCGGCTCGCCCGGGACGATCGGGGCTTCAGCCTCGCCGTGCCGGAGGACTTCACCCGGGAGCCGCAAGGGGAGCGGGTCTTCTACATGTCGCCGGGGCAGTCGATCCGGATCGGTGTCAAGGTCGACGACCCGGAGGAGGGCGGACCGGTCGCGGTGATGCGGCGCGCCCACGAGAAGGGCCCCTCCACGAACCCCGGCTACCGCGACGGCCGAGTGGCCCGGACGACGCACCAGGGGCGGCCGGCGGCGCTCTGGGAGTTCACCTGGGACGGCTTCAGCTCGGCGGAGGGCCCCCGGCACACGTACGACCTGTGCTGGGAGCGGGACGGAAAGCTGTACGACGTGTGGGTCTCGGCGCCGGTCGGGAGGGTGAGCGAGGCGAAGGAGTACTTCGACGTCGCGGTGGACACCTTCGCGGGTTCGTGAGGGCGCGGGCACGTTCGCGGGTTGGGGACGGCGCGGGCACGTTCGCGGGT
>NZ_LIQX01000082.1 GCF_001418475.1 Streptomyces ossamyceticus
GCGACCGGCGCCGCCGCCCCCGGCGAGTCCATCGACTTCCACATCACCGTGGACCCGCCCCAGGAATTCGCCGTCGACATCTACCGCGTCGGCCACTACGGCGGCGACGGCGCCGCGAAGATCACCACCAGCCCTCGTCTCTCCGGCATCGTCCAGCCGCCGCCCCTGACCGCCGACCGCACGGTCTCCTGCCACCACTGGTGGCTGTCGTGGCGGCTGCAGATCCCGAGCTACTGGAACATCGGCGCGTACGTGGCGGTCCTGACCACCGCCGACGGCTACCGCTCCCACGTGCCGTTCACCGTCCGCGACGACCAGCCCGCCGACCTGCTGCTCCTGATGCCCGACATCACGTGGCAGGCGTACAACCTGTACCCGGAGGACGGCCGCACCGGCGCCAGCTTCTACCACGCCTGGGACGAGGACGGCCGACTGCTCGGCGAGTCCCACGCCGCGACCACCGTCTCCTTCGACCGCCCGTACGCCGGCGCGGGCCTGCCCCTCCATGTGGGCCACGCCTACGACTTCATCCGCTGGGCCGAGCGCTACGGCTACGACATCGCCTACGCCGACGCCCGCGACCTGCACTCCGGCCGCGTCGACCCCACCCGCTACCGGGGGCTGGTCTTCCCGGGCCACGACGAGTACTGGTCGCCGCAGATGCGCCGTACCGCCGAGACCGCCCGGGACAGCGGGATCTCCCTGGTGTTCCTCTCCTCCAACACCATGTACTGGCAGGTGGAGTTGGGCCCGTCCCCGTCCGGTGTCCCCGACCGGCTCCTCACCTGCCGAAAACGCCGGGGCCCCGGAAAGCCCGCACTGTGGCGCGAAATCGACCGCCCCGAGCAGCAGTTGATGGGCATCCAGTACGAGGGCCGGGTCCCCGAACCCCACCCCCTGGTCGTGCGCAACGCCGACCACTGGCTCTGGGACGCGACCGGCGCCCACGAGGGCGATGAGCTGCGCGGCATGGTCGCCGGCGAGGCCGACCGCTACTTCCCCCGCACCGCGCTCCCCGAGCACCAGGGCCGCATCCTCCTCGCCCACTCCCCCTACCGGGACCCGGAGGGTGTCCTCCGCCACCAGGAGACCTCCCTCTACCGAGCCCCCTCCGGCGCCTGGGTCTTCGCATCGGGAACGTTCGCCTGGTCCCCCGCCCTGGACCGCCCCGGGCACGTCGACACCCGTATCCAGCGGGCCACGGCCAACCTCCTGGACCGCATCTGCAAACGGGACTGAGACCGTCGGCGGCAACGCGCCCGAACCCCCTCACCGGCACCCCTGGCCCAGACCGGTCGTCTCGATACGGGACAATCGAGCCACTTGGACATCACCACGGGGAGGAACCGTGTCCGGATTCGTAGAAAAGCCCGAGCCGATCCAGGTTCCGGGCCTGGTGCACCTGCACACCGGCAAGGTGCGCGAGCTGTACCAGAACGAGGCGGGCGACCTCGTGATGGTCGCCAGCGACCGAACGTCCGCGTTCGACTGGGTGCTGCCGACCGAGATCCCCGACAAGGGGCGCGTCCTCACGCAGCTGTCCCTGTGGTGGTTCGACCAGCTCGCCGACCTGGTCCCCAACCACGTCCTGAGCACCGAACTGCCCGAGGGCGCCCCCGCAGACTGGGCCGGCCGCACCCTCGTCTGCAAGTCCCTGCGGATGGTCCCGGTGGAGGCGGTCGCCCGCGGCTACCTCACCGGTTCGGGTCTCGTCGAGTACAGGCAGAGCCGTACGGTCTGCGGCCTCGCCCTGCCCGAGGGCCTGGTCGACGGCTCGGAGCTGCCCGCGCCGATCTTCACCCCGGCCACCAAGGCCGCCGTCGGCGAGCACGACGAGAACGTCAGCTACGAGGAGGTCGCCCGCCAGGTCGGCGCGGAGACCGCCGCCCAGCTGCGTCAGACGACTCTCGTCGTGTACAGCCGCGCCCGCTCCATCGCCCGTGACCGGGGCATCATCCTCGCCGACACCAAGTTCGAGTTCGGCTACGAGGGCGACACCCTGGTCCTCGCCGACGAGGTCCTCACGCCCGACTCGTCCCGCTTCTGGCCCGCCGACCAGTGGGAGCCGGGCCGTGCCCAGCCGTCCTTCGACAAACAGTTCGTCCGTGACTGGCTGACGTCCGCCGAGTCGGGCTGGGACCGGGCGAGCGAGCAGCCCCCGCCGCCGCTCCCGGAGGAGATCGTCGCCGCCACCCGCGCCAAGTACGTGGAGGCGTACGAGCGTCTGACAGGCGCGCGCTGGGCGTAAGCGAAAGGCCCCCGGGGAACCGGGGGCCTTGACTGGAGCGGACGACGAGGCTCGAACTCGCGACCTCAACCTTGGCAAGGTTGCGCTCTACCAACTGAGCTACGTCCGCAGTGCGCCGTGGCGCGAGAGCAACTATACCCAACCTCGCTCCCGTGCGAGCCGCACCGCCGCGTGCCGGTTCTCCACCCCGAGCTTGGACACGGCCGACGACAGATAGTTCCGTACGGTCCCCTGGGACAGCGCGGCCCGCTCGGCGATCTCCACGACGGGCGCCCCGTCGGCGGCCAGCTCCAGCACCTCCGCCTCGCGGGCGGTGAGCGGCGAGTCCCCGGAGGAGATCGCGTCGGCGGCCAACTCGGGGTCGACGTAACGGTTTCCCGCATGCACGGTACGAATGATCTCCGCCAGCCGCTGAGCACTGACCGTCTTCGGTACGAACCCGCGCACACCCGCCTCGAGCGCCCGCTTCAGATGCCCCGGCCGGCCGTGACCGGTGACGATCAGCACCCGGCAGCCGGGCAGCTCCGCCCGCAGCGATGTGGCCACCCTCACACCGTCCGCCCCCGGCATCTGCAGATCGAGGACGGCCACGTCCGGCTCGTGCGCCCGGGCCATCGCCAGCGCCTCCGGTCCGCTCGCCGCCTCGGCGACCACCAGCAGGTCGTCCTCCAGGGCGAGCAGCGCGGCCAGCGCCCCCCGGATCAGATGCTCGTCGTCGGCGAGCAGCAGCCGCACGGGCCGCCCCGCCTCGGGTACGGCCGTCACGACGCGACCTCCCGCACGGCGCCCGCCGCGGAGGTGACCGCGACGCTCCCGGGGACCGGACCCGGAGCGGTCTCCGGCGCCAGCGGCACCCGGGCCACCACCCGGAAGGCCTCCCCGTCCACCGGTCCCGCCTCCAGCGTCCCGTCCACGATCGCGAGCCGCTCCCGCAGCCCGGCGAGCCCGGACCCGGCCCCGGCGGAACGCTCCGCGACACCCGCCACCGTGCGCTCCCCGTCCCCGTCGGCCGCCCGTATCCCGTCGTTCTCCACGGTCAGCACCACCTGCCCCTCCGTCACTTCCAACACCACCGTGCACTGCCCGGCGTTCCCGTGCCGCAGCACGTTCGTCGTCCCCTCGCGCACCACCCAGGCGAGCGCGGACTGCACCTCGCCGGGCAGCCCGGCGGTGTCCGCCCGGTCGACCGAGCACACGATGCCGGCCGCCTCCAGGACGCCCTGCGCACCGGCGAGTTCGACGCCGAGGTCCGCTTCGCGATAGCCGCGTACGACGTCCCGGACCTCGCGCTGCGATTCTTGCGCGATCCGCTGGACCTCGATCATCTGGTCGACGGCCTCGGGTCGTTCGCGGCGGGCCAGCTGGACGGCCAGCTCGCTCTTGAGGGCGATGACCGCGAGGTTGCGTCCGATCACGTCGTGCAGATCGCGTCCGAAGCGGAGCCGTTCCTCGGCGACGGCGAGCCGGGCGCGGGTCTCGCGGGCCTCGTCGAGTTCGTAGACGGACTTGAGGAGCCAGACGGAGAAGACGGAGGTGAAGGCGAAGAACGAGGTCCCGATCAGCACGGCGATCGCCGCGGCCAGCGCCTCGGACGCGCTGACGCCCGCGACCAGGCTCAGGACCGCGGATCCCGCCGCGCAGCCTCCGCTCAGGTACAGCGCGCTCCGCCGCCTGCGTACGCCGAGCGTGATCATGCCGATGCCGAAGACCATGACGCCGGCGAACATCCCGCCCAGCGCGGCGTCCGTCTCGTCGTCGCCCACCCGGCCGACCAACGCGCACAGGACGATCCCGACCACCCCGCTGAACACCGCGAACGCCCACATCAGCCGGAGCGGCTGGTCACGGACGTCCCGCACCCAGTCGAGGGCCCGGGCCCCGGTCAGCGCGCCCAGCGCCCCGTGCCCGGCGAGCAGCGCGAACAGCCAGCCCGCCTGCGGCATCGGAACCTGCCCCAGCACCGGCAGCCCGAACGTGGCGACCTCGATCAGCGGGAACGAGTAGAACGACCACCGGGTGTACGTCTCCACCTTCGCCGGTGTGCTCTTCCCCTGCCACCATGCCCTGGGCCCCCGCATGGCCAACTCCCCTCATCGGCGCGGCTCCCAGCGGAACCACCGTCGTACAGCAAACACCGCTACCACGGTCCAGGCCAGAGCGGTGGCGACGGCCCCCAGCGCCTCGTACGCGGTGAGGTCGCCGGTCCAGCCGCCGCGCACCAGCGTGATGACAGGGGAGAGCGGCAGCAGCTCGCAGACGGACGCCACCCGGTCGGGCAGCACTTCGAGCGGGACGGTGACCCCGGAGCCGAGCAGCGAGACGAACATCACCGGCAGGCTGGTCACCTGCGCGCTCTCGGCGGTACGGCTGAAGCTCGCCGTCACCGCGGCGAGCGCCACGCACAGCACGATCCCCAACAGCACGCCCAGCACGGCGAGGTGCGGTGCGGGCGGCGCCCCGAGGTCCAGCAGGACCGTGCAGCCGATGGCGAGGAGCACGCACTGCGTGAACCCGATGCCGACGGCCGGCAGCGCGGCCCCGACCAGGATCTCCGGGTCCCGCAGCTCCCCGGTCCGCAGCCGCTTGAGCACCAGCTCCTCGCGGCGGACGACGTAGATGTTGGTGAGGGCGGCGTACACCGCGAACAGCAGGGAGAAGCCGACGGCGGCGGGCAGCATGACCGTGCCGACGCTGAGCCCCACCTCGTCCAGGTCCATCTGGTCGGTCGCCGACCGCACGCTGAGCGGGAGCAGCAGAGGCACCAGCACGGCGGTGACCAGCGTGGCCCGGCTGCGCCCGAGGAGGGTCAGCTCGGCGCGGGCTAGCGCGGTCATCCGGCCCTTCAGGGTCGTCCGGCCGGTGCCGGTGCCGGTGCCGGTGCCGGTGTCGGTCATGGTGCTCATGCGCTCACCCCGTCCTTGCGCGCCTTCGTGCCCGTCAGCGCCTTGTCGTCCGCAACCGTGCCCGTACCGGCCCCCGTGCCCGTACCGGCCCCCGTACCGGTACGGGCCGCCGTCTCCCGCGCGATGCGCAGGAACGCCTCCTCCAGCGAGGCCGACCGCACTTCGAGCCGCCGGAGTTCGACCTGGGCCCGCTCCGCCCAGAGCAGCACTCCGGTGGCGGCCCGCTGGAGCTCTTTGGTGCGCAGCACCACCGCGCGTCCTTCGACGTAGTGCCCGGTGACGCCCAGCTCGCCGAGGGGCGGCAGGTCGCCGAGGAAGTAGCCGTCGGGCAGTTCGAAGGAGATCCGGGACGGCTGGGATGCGGTCACCTCGGCCGGGGTGCCGGTCGCGGCGACGCTTCCCTCGTGGAGGATGGCGAGCCGGTCGGCGAGCCCTTCCGCCTCCTCCAGGTAGTGGGTGGTGAGGAGCACGGTCGTGCCCTGGTCGCGCAGGTCGCGGACGAGCGCCCAGGTGTCCTGGCGGCCCTCGGCGTCGAGGCCGGTGGTCGGCTCGTCGAGGAAGAGCACCTCGGGGCGGCCGAGGAGCGCGAGGGCGAGGTCCAGGCGCCGCTTCTCGCCGCCGGACAGCTGCTTGACCCGTACGCCGGCCCGGCGCCCGAGTCCGACGATCTCCAGGGCCTCTCCGACGGGCCGTGCGCCGCTGGTGCAGCCCGCCCACATCCTGACCGTCTCGGCGACGGTCAGCTCGGAGGGGAAGCCGCCTTCCTGGAGCATGACGCCGATGCGGGGCCGGACGGCCGCGCGCTCGGTGTACGGGTCGTGGCCGAGGATCCGCACACGTCCGCCGGACGTCGGGGCCAGGCCCTCCAGCAGTTCGACCGTGGAGGTCTTGCCGGCGCCATTGGTGCCCAGAAGGGCGAAGAGTTCGCCCCGGCGCACGGAGAAGGTGATTCCCCGTACGGCTTCGAAACCGCCCCCGTACACGCGCCGCAGGTCGGTGACCTCGATCACGTCCTCGTGCCCGTTCGTTTTCATGCTTCCAGCGTCCCGGCGGCGGGGGCCGCGGAGCAGTGCGCGCTGTCATCGGTCGGCATGACAAATGTCAGGGGGAAGGTCGGGGAACCGGGATGAGCCGGAACCCAGGTGACCGGGAAGCCCGAAGATCTGGGAACGCAGAAGATCCGGGAACGCAGAAGACCCCGGTCCAGTGGACCGGGGTCTTGATTCAAGAGCGGACGACGAGGCTCGAACTCGCGACCTCAACCTTGGCAAGGTTGCGCTCTACCAACTGAGCTACGTCCGCATTGCCTCCGACCGGCTCCCACCGATCGGCGCGCAGACCACATTACCTGATCCAGAAGGATGGTTGGTAAGTGATCAGAGCGGGTGACAGGAATTGCACACTGCGCCTTCCCCCTGGAAGAGGGATGTTCTGCTACTGAACTACACCCGCGTGACTCCGGTGAGCCGGGCCTTTCGGCCTTGCCCCTCGGCGTGCTCCAGACTCTAGCTGATCCGCAGGGGTGCAACGCAAGTCGGTTCCCGCCGGGGGCCAAGTCCGCCGCCCTCAGGGTCCGCTGACGGACACTGAGGACCGGCCCGGCAGGGCCCCGACACGGCACACCCGCCGCGCCTCACCCCGCCCGGCTCACCCGACGGCCTCGTCCGGCCCTGCTCGTCCGGCGCGGCTCACCCGCCCCGGCTCACTGGGCGTCGGCGAACGCCTCGTAGACCTTCTTGGGGATCCGGCCGCGGGCCGGGACCTCCAGCTTGTTGGCCATGGCCCAGGCGCGGACGGCCGCGGGGTCCGGGGCCACCTGGGTCTGCTTGTAGGCCTTGCCCGACCTCGACCGCTTCCGCCCGGCCTCCACGTAGGGCGCGAGCGCCTCACGCAGTTTCTCGGCGTTGGCCTCGTTGAGGTCGATCTCGTACGACTTGCCGTCGAGTCCGAAGGCGATCGTCTCCGCCGCTTCCGAGCCGTCGATGTCGTCGGAGAGAGTGACCACGACACGCTGCGCCACGAATATCGGTCCCTTCGTGTGACATCTCTCCGCTGACGTGCCCTTACGTCCCGGTGATGTCGTCTGTCCGGCGGTTAATTGGGCAAAGTATCGGCTATTGCCAATTCATTTGTACAGGGCCCCGCATTGCATTGTGAAGACAGACTTAATCCGCTGGCGTGTCCGTCGCGCAATAGGGTCGGGGGATCTTTCCCGGAAGTTTTCACGAAGAGGATCACCCGATACCGGATCGTGACCGCCATCACCTGGAATGTCTGTAGATTCCTACGAATCTACTCGCGTAGAAATTTTGTGCGGGTAGTCTGAAGGGACCTGCTCAGCACCACACACCGGGAGTGCCAGTGGCACGCGTCGTAGTCGACGTCATGCTCAAGCCGGAGATCCTCGACCCCCAGGGCCAGGCGGTGCAGCGCGCGCTGCCGCGCCTCGGTTTCGAGGGCGTCTCCGACGTACGTCAGGGAAAGCGATTCGAACTGGAAGTGGACGGACCGGTGGACGACGCCGCGCTCGCCCGCATCCATGAACTGGCGGAATCCTTCCTCGCCAACACCGTGATCGAAGACTTCACCGTGAAGGTGGAGGAAGTCGTGGAGGCAGGAAAGTGACCGCACGTATTGGCGTCGTCACTTTTCCCGGCAGCCTCGACGACCGGGACACCCAGCGCGCGATCCGGCTGGCGGGCGCCGAGCCCGTCGCCCTGTGGCACAAGGACAAGGACCTCCACCAGGTCGACGCCGTGGTGCTGTGCGGTGGTTTCTCCTACGGCGACTATCTGCGCGCCGGAGCCATCGCGCGCTTCTCGCCGGTGATGGAGACCCTCATCGAGCAGGCGAAGGCCGGACTGCCGGTCCTCGGCATCTGCAACGGCTTCCAGATCCTGACCGAGGCCCACCTCCTGCCCGGCACGATGCTGCGCAACGACCACCTGCACTTCATCTGCCGCGACCAGAAGCTGCGGGTGGAGAACGCCGAGACGTCCTGGACCACCGACTACACGGCCGGCCAGGAGATCCACATCCCGCTGAAGAACAACGACGGGCAGTACGTCGCCGACGAGTACACCCTCGACCAGCTGGAGGCCGAGGGCCGGGTCGCGTTCCGCTACCTCGACTTCAACCCCAACGGCTCTCAGCGGGACATCGCCGGCGTCACCAACGAGGCCGGCAACGTCGTGGGCCTGATGCCGCACCCGGAGCACGCCGTGGAGCCGCTCATCGGCACCGGCCGCACCGACGGCCTCCCCTTCTTCACCTCGATCCTCAAGAAGCTGGTCAACGCATGAGCCGGACGCCTCTGGACACGGTCGAGCACGCGGCCGCGACCCCCGACGTCGAGCTGCCCTGGGCCGAACTGGGCCTGAAGAAGGACGAGTACGAGAGGGTCGTCGAGATCCTCGGCCGCCGCCCCACCGGCGCGGAGCTGGCCATGTACTCCGTCATGTGGTCCGAGCACTGCTCGTACAAGTCCTCCAAGGTGCACCTGCGCCAGTTCGGCGAGAAGGCCCCGCAGTCGGACGCCCTCCTCGTCGGCATCGGTGAGAACGCGGGCGTCGTCGACGTCGGCCAGGGCTACGCGGTCACCTTCAAGGTCGAGTCGCACAACCACCCCTCGTACGTCGAGCCCTACCAGGGCGCGGCCACGGGCGTCGGCGGCATCGTGCGCGACATCATCGCGATGGGCGCCCGCCCCGTCGCCGTCGTCGACCCGCTGCGGTTCGGCGCGGCCGACCACCCCGACACCAAGCGCGTCCTGCCCGGCGTCGTCGCCGGCATCGGCGGCTACGGCAACTGCCTGGGCCTGCCGAACATCGGCGGCGAGGTCGTCTTCGACGCCTGCTACCAGGGCAACCCGCTGGTCAACGCCGGCGCCATCGGCGTCATGCGGCACGAGGACATCCACCTCGCGAAGGCCTCCGGCGCGGGCAACAAGGTCATCCTCTACGGGGCCCGCACGGGCGGCGACGGCATCGGCGGCGCCTCCATCCTGGCCTCCGAGACCTTCGACGACGCCAAGCCCTCCAAGCGCCCGGCCGTCCAGGTCGGCGACCCCTTCCAGGAGAAGCTCCTCATCGAGTGCACCCTGGAGGCCTTCAAGGAGAAGCTGGTCGTCGGCATCCAGGACCTCGGCGCGGCGGGCCTGTCCTGCGCGACGAGCGAGCTGGCGTCGAACGGCTCCGGCGGCATGCGCGTCACCCTCGACGACGTCCCCCTGCGTGACTCGACGCTCTCCCCCGAGGAGATCCTGATGAGCGAGTCGCAGGAAAGGATGTGCGCGGTCGTCGAGCCCGACAAGGTCGACCGCTTCCTGGAGATCTGCGACAAGTGGGACGTCATCGCCACCGTCATCGGTGAGGTGACCGACGGCGACCGCCTGGAGATCTTCTGGCACGGCGGCAAGATCGTCGACGTCGACCCGCGCACGGTCGCCCACGACGGCCCGGTCTACGAGCGCCCCTACGCCCGTCCCGACTGGCAGGACGCGCTCCAGGCGGACGACGCCAACAAGCTGCCCCGGCCGGAGACCAGCGAGGAACTGCGCGAGCAGGTCCTGAAGCTGGTCGCCTCCCCGAACCAGGCCTCGAAGTCCTGGATCACCTCCCAGTACGACCACTTCGTGCAGGGCAACACGGTGCTGGCCCAGCCCGAGGACTCGGGCATGATCCGCGTCGACGAGTCGACCGGCCTCGGCGTCGCCATCGCCACCGACGGCAACGGCCGCTACGCCAAGCTGGACCCGTACCACGGTGCGCAGCTGGCCCTGGCGGAGGCGTACCGCAATGTCGCCACCACCGGTGCCAAGCCGCTCGCCGTCTCCGACTGTCTGAACTTCGGCTCGCCCGAGGACCCGGCGGTCATGTGGCAGTTCGCGGAGGCCGTCCGCGGTCTGGCGGACGCCTGCCAGCAGCTGGGCACCCCGGTGACCGGCGGCAACGTCTCGCTCTACAACCAGACGGGCGAGGTCGCCATCCACCCGACCCCGGTCGTGGCCGTCCTCGGCGTCATCGACGACGTGGCCCGGCGCACGCCGGTCGCCTTCCAGGAGGAGGGGCAGCTGCTCTACCTCCTCGGCGACACCCGTGAGGAGTTCGGCGGCTCGGCCTGGTCCCAGGTCGTCCACGACCACCTCGGCGGCCTGCCCCCGCAGGTCGACCTGGAGCGTGAGCGTCTGCTGGCCGAGATCCTGATCTCCGCCTCCCGCGACGGCATGATCGACTCCGCGCACGACCTGTCCGACGGCGGCCTCATCCAGGCGGTCGTCGAGTCGGCCCTGCTCGGCGGTAAGGGCGCCCGCCTGATCGTCCCCGACGGTCTGGACGCCTTCACCTTCCTGCTCTCCGAGTCGGCCGGCCGCGCCGTCGTGGCCGTCCCCCGCTCGGAGGAGGTCCGCTTCAACGACATGTGCGGCGCCCGGGGCCTGCCGGTCACCCGCATCGGCGTCGTCGACGGCGACACCGTCGACATCCAGGGCGAGTTCACCCTCACCCTGGAGGAGCTCCGCACCGCGCACGAGGGCACGATCCCGGCGCTGCTGGCGTAAGCCCCCTCCGCCGTACGGCACTTCGGCCCCGCCCGGCTGCTCCGGGCGGGGCCTTCGTACGGGCGCTGTCAGTGGCCGGTGTTAGCGTCGAAGGACCTGGGATTCACGGGGAACCAGGTGCGAGAAGTCGGTACGGGGGAGCGGTGGGAACACCTGAGGGCGCACGCGAGCGCGTGAGGTTTCCCGCCCGGGGCGGCCGCCTGCGCGACACCTTCAACCGCTGCGTCGCCCTCACGGCCGTGGCGGGCCTCGCCCTGAGCGGCTGGGCGGTGTGGCTGGAGGCGGAGGAGCACCGGGACCGGCAGGCCAGCCGGGCGCGGATCACCGACGCCTGCGCGGGGCTCGCGGACCCGGACCGGGTGCTGGGGCTCCACGGCGGCACGGCCCGCGCCGTCCAGGGCAGCGACGCCACCCAGTGGTTCACGAAGGACACGACGCCGGGCCGCTGTGTGATCTACCGGGTGGGCGAGCCGGGGACGACGTACGGGCACTTCGAGATGGAGGTCTGGACGAACCCGGCCGAGTGGGAGACCAACGTCGTCGGTGCGGCGGTCCACCCGTTCCATCAGCAGTCCCGCTCCGACCTCACCGCACCCACCCCCGTCGACGTGACCCGCCGGGCGGACCACTCACCCGACTACCCCCTGGACAACCCGGGCGAGGACGACGGACGGCTCGGGCACTACAACGACGACAGCGTCTCCTTCAAGGTCACCTGCGAGAAACCGAAGAACGACATCACCTCGGTGAACGTACGGACCAAGGCCGACTACGACGACATCTCCTTCACGGACCGCCTGACTCTCATCGAGCTGGCCGCCGACGCCGCGTACGAGGCGGCCGCCCACTTCGACTGCACCCCCGGGCAGCGGCTCCCTGTCGCCTTCGCCCGCCTCTGGATCCCGGACATCGGGCTGAAGGCGGCCGCGTCGGCGGAGGGCTCCTGCCGCTGGTACGCCGACTTCCTGCGCGCCGAGGGGGACGACCTCCGCCTCCCCGACCGGGCGCTCGCCTCACCGGCCGGCGAGCACAGCTTCAAGGAGACCTGCCTGCTCGCGGCGAGCCCGACCCGTGTGAAGCGGGCGTGGCCGACCCTGTCCGGGGAGAGCGTCCCCGACCTCGACGATGTGCTGGACGACTCCCCGTGGCACCTCCAGACCGACTCCTTCTTCGGCGACGAGGCCCGTGAGGTCACGCCGACGGCCTTCGGCGACCGCGGCAGCCGCATAGAACCCGGTACGGCCGGCCAGTTCTCCGGCTCCGTCTGGTGGGCCTCCTCCACCTGCGACGGCGAGCCCGCCGTCCACACCCTCAGCGTCAGCACCTCGTACGCGGACGTGGCAGGACCCCGCCTCCGCGCCCAGTTCCGGTCCTACGTCGACCACGTCACCGCCGCCCGGGACTGCGAGAACGTCACGTTCCCCAGCCGCTCCGACCTCCCCTCCGCATAGGCTCCCCACCATGCCCCCGGCCAGGAAACGCCCCCGCGCCTACGACCCCGCCAAGACCCGCAAGGCCGTGCTGGCCCAGTTCGCGACCGTACGAGAGGGCGTGACCGCCCTCGGCCCGGAGCAGCTCGCGCTGCCCACCCGGCTCGGGGAGTGGACCGTACGGGACCTGGCCGCGCACCTCACCATGGCCGTGGAGAGCGTGAGCCGGGCCCTGGACCGGCCCGAACCGGCGAAGGCCGAGTTCGGGCCCCTCGACTACGGCGCGGCCACCGCCCCGTTCGCCGACGCCATCGCCGAGGGCAGCCACGCCCTGGCCGAGGCCCACCCGGACCTCGGCGCCCTCTACGCCGAGACGGAGCGCCGGATCACCGAGCGGCTCGCCGCCACCCCGCACGACCGGATCGTCGACACCCGCGCCGGCGCCGTGTCGCTCGCCGACCACCTGGTCACCCGCACCGTCGAACTCGTCGTCCACACCGACGACCTGAACGCCGCCGTCCCCGGCCTCGACCTGCCCTTCGACCGCCACGCCCTCGCCACCTGCGTCCGGCTGCTCGCCGACACCCTCGCCGCGCGGGCCCCCGGCGGCTCGACGGAGGTGCGGATCCCGCCGTACGCCGTCGTGCAGTGCGTGGAGGGGCCGAGGCACACGCGCGGCACCCCGCCGAACGTCGTCGAGACCGACCCGCTGACCTGGGTCCGCCTGGCCACCGGCCGCCTGGAGTGGGCGACGGCCCTCGACGAGGCGAAGGTCAGCGCCAGCGGGGAACGGGCCGATCTGAGCGCACTGCTTCCCCTGCTGAGCTGAACCGCCCGCGAACAACCAGGTGGAACCGCCCACGCACCTCACCCGTCCCACCGGCATGGACATGCAGCGACTGACCCGCACCGCCCTGCCCCTCGCGGCCCTGACCCTGTTCCCGCTCCTCGCGGCCTGCGGCACCGAGTCCGGTACCGGCGCCGGCAGCGACTCCGTGGGACCTGGCGCCAAGGAGTCGGTCACCGGGGTCCACTGGACGGTCGACAGCCTCACCGTGGACGGGAAGACCACCAAGGCCCCCGACGGCGCCTATCTGAAGATCGACGACAACGGCGAGGTCAACGGCAACTACGGCTGCAACACCTTCGGCTCGACCGCCGACTTCAAGGACGACTCCGTCGACTTCGAGACCGCCCGGTCCACCGAGATGGCCTGCGGCGACGCCCCGATGAAGTTCGAGGAACGCTTCTCCCGCACCCTCGACACCGGGACGTTCAAGGCCAAGGCCGCCGACGGCGGTCTCACCCTCACCGCGGCCGACGGCGACACCGTGCGGCTCAGCGAGGAGAAGCCCGCCGAGCTGTACGGCACCAAGTGGCGTGTCGACTCGCTCATGGACCACGACGTCGCCCAGTCCCTGCCCGAGGAGGCCGACGGCAAGGCCTGGTTCACCTTCGACAAGAAGAAGGGCACCCTCAGCGGCAGCCTCGGCTGCAACGAGGTCTCCGCGGAGGCGACGGTGAGCAAGGGCGAGATCACCCTCGGCCACGCGCGCACCACCCGCAAGATGTGCTCCGACTCACTCATGGCCGCCGAGCGGACCATCCTCGGCCTCTTCAAGGGCACGGTGGAGTATCGGATCGATCACCGCAGTATCACGCTGACCAGGGAAAACGGCCTGGGTGTCGGTGCGGTCGCCGACAAGTGACATGTGGCGGCGCGCAGTCGGGACCGACGGTGGGCGAGATCAGCGGATTCGGACCGGTGCGCGATCTCGCCTACACTCGGTGGCGTGCCACGTGGTGACGGACGACTCAACCACGACCTTCTCCCCGGCGAGAAAGGCCCCCAGGACGCGTGTGGCGTCTTCGGTGTCTGGGCCCCGGGCGAAGAGGTCGCCAAGCTCACGTACTTCGGGCTCTACGCCCTCCAGCATCGGGGCCAGGAATCCGCGGGTATCGCGGTCAGCAATGGCTCCCAGATCCTCGTCTTCAAGGACATGGGCCTCGTGTCCCAGGTCTTCGACGAGACCTCGCTCGGTTCCCTCCAGGGTCACATCGCGGTCGGTCACGCCCGCTACTCGACCACCGGCGCCTCCGTCTGGGAGAACGCCCAGCCCACGTTCCGTGCCACCGCGCACGGCTCCATCGCCCTCGGCCACAACGGCAACCTGGTCAACACGGCCCAGCTCGCCGAGATGGTCGCCGACCTGCCCAAGCAGGAGGGCCGTACGCCGCGTGTCGCGGCGACCAACGACACCGACCTGCTCACCGCGCTCCTCGCGGCCCAGGTCGACGAGGACGGCAAGCCGCTGACGATCGAGGAGGGGGCCCACGCGGTCCTCCCGCAGGTCCGCGGAGCCTTCTCCCTCGTCTTCATGGACGAGCACACCCTCTACGCCGCGCGCGACCCGCAGGGCATCCGTCCGCTGGTCCTCGGCCGGCTGGAGCGCGGCTGGGTCGTCGCCTCCGAGTCCGCCGCTCTCGACATCTGTGGCGCCTCCTACGTCCGCGAGATCGAGCCCGGCGAGTTCATCGCCATCGACGAGAACGGACTGCGCAGTTCCCGCTTCGCGGAAGCGAAGCCCAAGGGCTGCGTCTTCGAGTATGTGTACCTGGCCCGCCCGGACACCGACATCGCCGGCCGGAACGTGTACCTCTCCCGTGTGGAGATGGGCCGGAAGCTGGCCAAGGAAGCCCCCGTCGAGGCGGATCTGGTCATAGCGACCCCGGAATCCGGCACCCCGGCCGCCATCGGCTACGCGGAGGCCTCGGGCATCCCGTTCGGTGCGGGTCTGGTGAAGAACGCGTACGTCGGACGTACGTTCATTCAGCCCTCGCAGACGATCCGCCAGCTCGGTATCCGGCTGAAGCTGAACCCGCTGAAGGAAGTCATCAGGGGCAAGCGGCTGGTGGTCGTCGACGACTCGATCGTCCGCGGCAACACCCAGCGCGCACTGGTCCGGATGCTCCGCGAGGCCGGGGCGGCCGAGGTCCACATCCGGATCTCGTCCCCGCCCGTGAAGTGGCCCTGCTTCTTCGGCATCGACTTCGCCACCCGCGCCGAGCTCATCGCCAACGGCATGACGATCGACGAGATCGGCACGTCCCTGGGCGCCGACTCCCTGGCGTACATCTCCATCGACGGCATGATCGAGGCGACCACGATCGCCAAGCCGAACCTCTGCCGTGCCTGCTTCGACGGCGAGTACCCGATGGAGCTGCCGGACCCCGAGCTCCTCGGCAAGCAGCTCCTGGAGACCGAGCTGGCCGCCGGGCCCGCCGCCACGGCCGCGGCCGACGCGATCCGTCGCCCGTAGTCCGCCGCCCCCTGCTCACCCGCAGTACGACACGAAGGTTCTCATCAGCCATGTCTGAGACCCCCATCGCCGAGGGCGGCGCCAGCTACGCCGCCGCGGGCGTCGACATAGAGGCGGGCGACCGCGCCGTCGAGCTCATGAAGGAATGGGTCAAGAAGACGCAGCGCCCCGAGGTCCTCGGCGGCCTCGGCGGTTTCGCCGGCCTCTTCGACGCCTCCGCCCTCAAGCGCTACGAGCGCCCCCTGCTGGCCTCCGCCACGGACGGCGTCGGCACCAAGGTGGACATCGCCCGCCAGCTGGGCGTCTACGACACCATCGGCCACGACCTGGTCGCGATGGTCATGGACGACATCGTGGTCTGCGGCGCCGAACCGCTGTTCATGACCGACTACATCTGCGTCGGCAAGGTCCACCCGGAGCGGGTCGCCGCCATCGTCAAGGGCATCGCGGAGGGCTGTGTCCTCGCCGGCTGCGCCCTCGTCGGCGGCGAGACGGCCGAGCACCCCGGCCTCCTCGGCCCGGACGACTTCGACGTCGCGGGCGCCGGTACGGGCGTGGTCGAGGCGGAGCACCTGCTCGGCCCGGATCGCATCCGTAAGGGTGACGCGGTGATCGCCATGGCGTCCTCCGGCCTTCACTCGAACGGGTACTCGCTCGTCCGGCATGTCCTGCTGAACCAGGCTGGGCTCTCCCTGGACGCGCAGATCGCCGAGTTCGACCGCACCCTCGGCGAGGAGCTCCTGGAGCCCACCAAGATCTACTCGCTGGACTGCCTGGCCCTGACCCGCACCACGGAGGTCCACGCCTTCAGCCATGTCACGGGCGGCGGGCTCGCGGCCAACCTGGCCCGCGTCATCCCCGACCACCTGCACGCGACGGTCGACCGCTCCACATGGACCCCGGCTCCCGTGTTCGACCTCGTCGGCCGGACGGGCCAGGTCGAACGCCTGGAGCTGGAGAAGACCCTGAACATGGGCGTGGGCATGATCGCCATCGTCCCCCAGGAGTCGGCGGACGTGGCCCTGACGACCTTGGCGGACCGAGGCGTCGAGGCCTGGCTGGCAGGCGAGATCACCGACCGGGACACCCACACCACGGGCGCGGAACTGGTCAACGACTACGCCCGAGGCTGACGCCGACCGCGCCCCCGAAGGCGGCGAAGCCGCCTGAAGGGGCGCGGGGAACTGCGCGACCAGCCACGACGAAAGCCGCAGCCGCCGACGCACAGTGACCCCCGAGCTATAAGGCGCCCGGCCCCTCAAGCGGAGCGCAACCGCACAAAACCCGGTCCGGCGTAATCCGCTCGGACCGGGTGAAGCGCAGCTGGACGGTCAAGCCCCACGGCGACGGGACGCGGGACCTGACCCGTCGTCCTCATCGTCCTCATCGTCGGAGTTGTACAACTCCGCGTACCGCGCGTACGGGTCGTCGTCGTCCTCGTCGTCCTCGAACGGTTCGCCGTTCGGAGGCTGGCTCGAAGTCGATGCGCCCAGCTCGCTGGCCAGACGCGACAGGTCAGTCCCACCGCTGTTGTACTTCAGCTGGCGGGCGACCTTCGTCTGCTTGGCCTTGGCCCGGCCGCGCCCCATGGCTCGACCCCCTCGGTGACGGGGCTCGACGGCCCCAGAGTCTTGACACGCGTTCATGTTCTAGAACGGGCTCTCCGTGGAGAGACCGGTCCGTAGGGCTTCCACGGTACCTGAGCCCGCGCCCATACGGTACGTCGCCCGCAGGACGTGCCCGTGCCCAGAACCTGCGAGGAGCCCTTTCCCCGCTGGTCAACCGCGATTTTAACCGTTTCTTGGCGGGCGACCCGCCGACGGAAGTGAGAGTTCTCTCTAAAGCCGTCGGCGGGTACCGGGCCCTGTCGTGCGACCCTCGCGCGGGCGTGCCCGCGGAACCTCAGCGTCCGCGTGCGGCGGCCGCCTCCTGCATCCGCTGCTCGGCGATCCTGTCGGCCGCGGCAGCCGGCG
Organism: Streptomyces ossamyceticus; assembly: GCF_001418475.1. GTDB lineage: Bacteria > Actinomycetota > Actinomycetes > Streptomycetales > Streptomycetaceae > Streptomyces > Streptomyces ossamyceticus. Next base: position 17,432 of record NZ_LIQX01000082.1, read on the forward strand.
GAATCCCATCCGTCTTCGCACGTGCGAATATTGCCAGCGTGGTGTCGAAGATCTTCGACGCCTTCGCCTTGCATCGCTCGAAGTCGAACCCATGGAGTTCGTCGGCGACCTGGATGACGCCGCCGGCGTTCACCACGTAGTCCGGCGCGTAGAGGATCCCGCGGTCCGCGATGTCCTTCTCGACACCGGGGTGGGCGAGCTGGTTGTTGGCCGCGCCGCACACCACCTTGGCGGTGAGCACAGGCACCGAGTCGTCGTTCAGCGCTCCGCCGAGCGCGCACGGGGCGTAGATGTCGAGCCCCTCCACGCGGATCAGCGCGTCGGTGTCGGCGACGGCGGTGACGCCCTCGGGGTGGCGGTCGAGGATCCGCCGCACGGCGTCCTCGCGCACATCCGTGACGACGACCTCGGCGCCCTCGGCCAGCAGGTGCTCGACGAGGTGGTGGCCGACCTTGCCGACGCCGGCGATACCGACCTTGCGGTCACGCAGCGTGGGATCGCCCCAGAGATGCTGGGCGGAGGCCCGCATGCCCTGGTAGACCCCGAAGGCGGTGAGCACGGAGGAGTCGCCGGCGCCGCCGTTCTCGGGGGAGCGGCCCGTGGTCCAGCGGCACTCGCGGGCCACCACGTCCATGTCGGCGACATAGGTGCCGACGTCGCACGCGGTCACGTACCGGCCGCCGAGCGAGGCCACGAACCGCCCGTAGGCGAGGAGCAGCTCCTCGCTCTTGATCCGGTCGGGGTCGCCGATGATGACGGCCTTGCCGCCGCCGTGGTCGAGCCCGGCCATGGCGTTCTTGTAGGACATCCCGCGCGCGAGGTTCAGGGCGTCGGCGACGGCCTCGGCCTCGGTGGCGTACGGGTAGAAGCGGGTGCCGCCGAGGGCGGGGCCCAGCGCGGTGGAGTGGAGGGCGATGACGGCCTTGAGGCCACTGGCCCGGTCCTGGCAGAGCACGACTTGCTCGTGACCGCCCTGGTCCGAGTGGAACAGGGTGTGCAGGACGCCGTCAGATACGTCGGTCACTGTGGTGACTCCTGGGTAAGAAGCGGCGGTTGGTTCCAGCTTCCCGTACGGGTGGCGGGGGCTGTGAGCATGAGGTTAGAGCCTCACGGCCGCTCTGGAGCGGCGGAGCTTCAGGATCACCCACTCCTGGAGTACGACCGTGGTGTGATCCGCACAGTTTTCCGGCCCGCCGATGGGCGGGTTCCGCAGGTTTCCCCGGTGGTCGGCGGGGGAGGGAGCAGGCGTGCCCAAGGTGTCCTCGGTGATCGTCCCGTACGCGTCGTACCTCCGCGTGTACGAGCCGCTGGCCGCCTTCCCGGAGCCGGAGCGCACCCACTGGACCCGGTACGCCGGCCGCGTCGAGCGCCCCTCCTACCAGGACGAGCTGCGGCGGTCGCTGGCCGATCTGCTGCCCACGCCGCCGATCCCGGTGCCGGTCCACGAGAGCGGTGACGCCTTCGTGCTCGAGGTGGACGGGGTGGTCTGTGTCTGCCCCTGGCGCACCCGGCTGCGCGGCTGGCTGGCGCTGGGTGATCTCGCCGAGGAGCTGCCCGCGCCGCTGCTGGACGCGGTGCTGCCGCCGCTGGTGCGCCGGCAGGCCGGCCAGGACTACGAGCGCTGGATGGCCCGCAACCCCGACGCCCGTCCATGGATCCGCACCTCGACCTGGCACGTGCCGCTGAACTGGTTCGTCCTCGTCTCGGACGACGAGCGCACCTATGAGAAGGGTTCGGCCGAGAACTCACCCGTGCTTCGCTATCGCACGCCCATGGTGCAGGCCCGGCGGCGGGTGGCGCGGGGGCTCAGGGCGCTGCGCGAGGCCCTCGACGAGGGGCCGCTGATCGACGGCCTGGTCGACGTGGGCCGCTGGCTGGAGGAGTTCCACCCGCGCTCGTTCGTGGAGCTGGACTACGGCGGTCTCGTGCACGTCCTGCCGGCGGAGGAGCTGGACGGTGACCACTCCGCCGCGGATGTCGCCGAGGGCATCGAGGCCCTGCGCAACGGCGACGGCCTGGCCGCCGGGGAGGCGTACGGGCGGCTGGTCGAGCGGTGGCGGGCGGTACGGGACCGGCGCTCCGCCAACTGAACCGCCGTTCGGTGAGCCGTACCGGGCAGAACCGGTTGAACCAGCTCAACGCCCCACCCGTAGTTGTGACTTGTGGGGCGGATGGGAAAAGGCTTTCCATGGAGGCCGAAGCATGGTGAACTGTCCACCCTTGGCCCAGGCTTGACGCACCGAAGTTCCACTCGGGCGTCATCATGGGACGTAGGTCCCCGATCCGGGCTTTTGTATCAAGCAGGCGCCAAGCGTGACGGATTGCACTTACGCGGGCCTTGCCTCTTACGCACCTCCTCATGCCAAAATAGGACAAGGAGTCCGGGGGAGGCTCCCTCTGCCCGTCTTTGGGTGGAATCTCAGCATTGCACGCTATTGGGGGGTCTCGTGACTCCTGCGCGCCACTGTGACTGATCGTCACAGTGGCGTGACTGTCCGCTATGGCATGGTCCATCGGCATCCGTCGCTGATGAACACCTGGGAGGGCAATTCCATCGGTTTGGCCGACGCGGCTGGACAGATGGTGTAGTTGTAGTGCCGAGGACAAGCCGTTCGTCCTATAACCGACTCGACTCGCGTCCGCCATTTCGGGCAACGCGGGTCAAGGTGCAGAATTTAGAGGAAAGAACCGAGAAGGTTCGGTTCTCCCGAGGAGGCCGCTCATGACCGCTCGCACCCCTGATGCCGAGCCGCTGCTGACCCCGGCTGAGGTCGCCACCATGTTCCGCGTCGACCCCAAGACGGTCACGCGGTGGGCGAAGGCCGGCAAGCTCACGTCCATCCGCACGCTCGGCGGACATCGCCGTTACCGCGAGGCTGAGGTCCGCGCACTGCTCGCGGGTATTCCGCAGCAGCGCAGCGAGGCCTGAACCATCGCAGAACAGGGCATTTCGGCTGGTCCCCCAATCGGCCGAGACGCCTGAAAGCGCAGCTCAACCGCTCACACAGCGCCAAGCGACGCGGGTTCTGCCCCAACAGATCCCACGCCCGAGCCACACAGAGCTTTCCAGAGCTTCCATCTGTTCTGGGTTTCGCCAGGCAAGCAACAAGGGTGCGTCGTCAGATCGCGCTGGACTCCGCCGGGTCCAGCGCGATCTTTTTTGTGCGTTTGGGCGGACGGCCGGGCCTGCGGGTCCGGTCTTCTGCGTGTCGGGCGCGCCGACTTGTGCGTGGGCCTGGCTGTCTGTGCGCGGGACTGTCGGACTCTGGGGAGGGCTGTCGGATCTCCTGTGGGGGCCTCGGGAGACTGGTGCAATTGCACATATTAAATTGACCAGTTGTAGGAGACCTGTAAGAACCCACCTTCCGGAAACTTATACAGTGACACCCGTCACATGCCGACTGGCTTGTTACCCGCTAGTCACGTGCGGTAAAGGGGACGGGAGTTGAGGCGGGTCCGGCGTCCTGCCGAGTGCGTTCCCCGTCCGTCGGCGCTCACGCCATCGTTCACGCCTTGGAGGGACTCTCGTCCTCCGTGGGGTCCTCGGCGCGGTTCTCGCGGGCCGTGGGGGCGTCCGTCGTCAGGATGCCCGTCGCCACGGTGTCCGTCGCCAGGCGCAGCAGCCGGTGGCAGATCGGGCAGTGCCGGGTGAAGTGGCGGTAGGAGGAGGCGGCCGACAGATGGGCGCGGAGCAGAGCGCGGGTCTCGTGCCGAGCGGATGCCGCCATGCGCCACCTCCGGGGTCTTGGGGCCCTGTTTCCGAAGTACCGAGTGAATGTGACTCCGTCAAGCCCCGGCGCGTCCGCTGGGGGCCGGGTGCCTAGCGGGTTGGGGGTGAGGGTTCGTCGGCGGCCGCGGGTGGGTTGTGGTTTCTCGCGGAGTTCCCCGCGTCCCTGAAGGCTTGGGCCTGCGGCCCGGCCTTCATCGGGTGGCGCCGTTGCGATCGGAGGGGCGCCGTTGGAAAACGCGGGGCGTAGCCCCGGTCGCTTTTCAGGGGCGCGGGGAACTGTGCGAACGGCCCCCACCCGCCCGCAGTCGCCCACGAACCCCAGGGCGCTCTCCCTCGCGGCGCAGCAAAAAGGCCCGCATCCTCGACGGATGCGGGCCTCTCTGAATCGTGCGGTCCTGACGGGATTTGAACCCGCGGCCTCCACCTTGACAGGGTGGCGAGCACTCCAAACTGCTCCACAGGACCAGGTTTCGCAGTCGGCGCGTGTGCGCTGGCCTGCGAGAAGAGACTGTACAGGAGGGGGAGCCCACTGGTCGAACTCACCCAACGTGCAGTGCTCGTCACAGTATGACGGCTACGGCACCGCCGCGTCGATCGCTTTCACGATGCGCTTGTCGGAGACCGGATACGCCGTCCCCAGGGCGTGCGCGAAGTAGCTGACGCGGAGTTCCTCGATCATCCAGCGGATGTCCAGGACCGAGGACGGTACGGGCCGCCCCTGGGGGAGTTGTTCCAGCAGCCAGGCGTACTCGTCCCGCATCTCGTGGACCTTCTCCATGCGAGAGGTGTCCCGCTGGACGCTCGTCGGCATCTGCTGGAGCCGCCGGTCCGCGGCCACCAGATAGCGCATCAGATCCGGGAGGCGGCGCAACCCCGTCTCCGTGACGAAGCCCGGCTTCACGAGGGCGTCCAGCTGCCCGCGTACGTCCGCGAGGTTGGGCAGGAGCGCGGGGCTCCTCGTGGCCTTCAGACGGCGCTCACAGGCCTGCCAGGCGGCGAGGACCTGCTGGACCTGGCCGACCGTGCGGACGGTGGTGTCGACGATCTCCGCGCGGACCTTGTCGTAGAGCTTGCGGTACGACTCCTCGTCCCAGGCCGGCCCGCCGAAGTCGGCGATGAGCCGGTCGGCGGCGGCCGTCGCGCAGTCGTCGAACAGGCCCTGGATCGAACCGTGCGGGTTCGCCGAGAGGGCGAGCTTCTGCGCGTTGGTCAGCTTTTCGCTCGCGAACTTCGCAGGGTTGACCGGAATGTTTCGCAGGATGAGCCTTCGGGTGCCCTTCCACATCGCTTCCGACTGCTCTGCCTCGGTGTCGAAGAGGCGTACGGAGACGGTGTCGCCGTCGTCCACGAGCGCCGGGTAGGCCTTCACGGGGTGGCCGGCGCGGCGGGTCTCGAAGACGCGGGTGAGGGAGCCGATCGTCCAGTCCGTCAGGCCCGTGCGCTCCAGGGACTCGCCGCCCTGGCGTTCGGCGGTCGCCGCGGCGGCCTGGGAGAGCGCCTTGCGGGCCTTCGGCTTCAGCTGGAGCCGAAGGGATTCCAGGTCCTTGTCCTCGGCCATCTTCCGGCGCCGCTCGTCGACGATACGGAAGGTGATCTTCAGATGGTCGGGGACACGGGACCAGTCGAAGTCGTCGGCCGTGACCGGTACGCCCACCATGCGCTTGAGTTCGCGGGCGAGCGTGACGGTCAGCGGTTCCTGGAGGGGCACCGCCTGGTCCAGGAAGCGCTTGGCGTAGTTGGGTGCCGGGACGTAGTTGCGGCGGATCGGCTTGGGCAGGGAGCGGATCAGTTCCGTCACCACGTCCTCGCGCAGGCCCGGGATCTGCCAGTCGAAGCCCTCGTCGGTTACCTGGTTGAGGACCTGGAGGGGGACGTGGACGGTGACGCCGTCCGCGTCCGCGCCCGGCTCGAACTGGTAGGTGACGCGGAACTTGAGCTGGCCCTGGCGCCAGGAGTCGGGGTAGTCCGCCTTGGTGACCGCCTCCGCCGACTCCCGGATGAGCATCGCGCGCTCGAAGTCCAGGAAGTCGGGCTGCTCGTGCCGCTTGTGCTTCCACCAGGAGTCGAAGTGGGCGCCCGACACCACGTGTTCGGGGACCCGCTGGTCGTAGAAGTCGAAGAGGGTGTCGTCGTCGACCACGATGTCCCGGCGCCGGGCGCGGTGCTCCAGTTCCTCGACCTCGCTGAGGAGCTTGCGGTTGTCGGCGAAGAACTTGTGGTGCGTACGCCAGTCGCCCTCGACGAGCGCGTTGCGGATGAAGAGCTCGCGGCTGGCCTCGGGGTCGATGCGGCCGTAGTTCACCTTCCGCTGGGCGACGATCGGCACGCCGTACAGGGTGACCTTCTCGTACGCCATCACGGCCGCCTGGTCCTTCTCCCAGTGCGGTTCGCTGTAGGTGCGCTTCAGCAGGTGCTCGGCGAGCGGCTCGACCCACTCGGGCTCGATCTTCGCGTTGACGCGGGCCCAGAGGCGGGAGGTCTCCACCAGCTCGGCGGACATCACGAAGCGCGGGGGCTTCTTGAACAGGGCTGAGCCGGGGAAGATCGCGAACTTGGCGCTGCGGGCGCCCAGGTACTCGTTCTTCGCGCCGTCCTTGATGTCCTTCATGCCGATGTGGGAGAGCAGGCCGGCCAGGAGCGAGACGTGGACCTGCTGCTCGGGGGCGTCCTCCTCGTTGAGGTGGATGCCCATCTGCTTGGCGACCGTGCGGAGCTGGCTGTAGATGTCCTGCCACTCACGGATGCGCAGGAAGTTGAGGTACTCCTGCTTGCACATCCGGCGGAAGGACGACGAGCCGCGTTCCTTCTGCTGCTCGCGGACGTACCGCCAGAGGTTGAGGAAGGCGAGGAAGTCGGAGGACTCGTCCTTGAAGCGGGCGTGCTGCTGGTCGGCCTGGGTCTGTTTGTCGGCGGGGCGTTCGCGTGGGTCCTGAATGGACAGCGCGGCGGCGATGACCATGACCTCGCGGGCGCAGCCGTTCTTGTCGGCCTCGACGACCATCCGGGCGAGACGCGGGTCGACGGGCAGCTGGGAGAGCTGGCGGCCCATCGTGGTCAGCCGCTTGCGGACGTCCTTCTGCGTGGGGTCGAGCGCGCCGAGCTCCTGGAGGAGCTGGACGCCGTCGCGGATGTTGCGGTGGTCCGGCGGGTCGATGAAGGGGAACTTCTCGATGTCGCCGAGGCCGGCCGCGGTCATCTGCAGGATGACGGAGGCGAGGTTCGTCCGCAGGATCTCGGCGTCCGTGAACTCCGGGCGCGCGTTGAAGTCGTCCTCGGTGTACAGGCGGATGCAGATGCCGTCGGATGTACGGCCGCAGCGGCCCTTGCGCTGGTTGGCGCTGGCCTGGGAGATCGGCTCGATCGGCAGTCGCTGGACCTTGGTGCGGTGGCTGTAGCGGCTGATACGGGCGAAGCCCGGGTCGATGACGTACTTGATGCCGGGGACGGTCAGCGACGTCTCGGCGACGTTGGTGGCCAGCACGATCCGGCGGCCTGTGTGCGGCTGGAAGACGCGGTGCTGCTCGGCGTGCGAGAGCCGGGCGTAGAGGGGGAGGACCTCGGTGAAGCGGTAGTTCTTCTTGATCAGCGCGTCGGCCGTGTCGCGGATCTCGCGCTCACCGGAGAGGAAGACGAGGATGTCGCCCTTGCCCTCGCCCTGAAGCTCCTCGACCGCGTCGCAGATGGCGGTGATCTGGTCGCGGTCGGCGTCGTCGGAGTCCTCTTCGAGGAGCGGGCGGTAGCGCACCTCGACCGGGTACGTACGGCCGCTGACCTCGACGATCGGGGCGTCGCCGAAGTGGCGGGAGAACCGCTCGGGGTCGATGGTCGCGGAGGTGATGACGACCTTGAGGTCCGGGCGCTTCGGGAGCAGCTGGGCGAGGTAGCCCAACAGGAAGTCGATGTTGAGGGACCGCTCGTGGGCCTCGTCGATGATGATCGTGTCGTAGGCGCGCAGCTCGCGGTCCGTCTGGATCTCGGCGAGCAGGATGCCGTCCGTCATCAGCTTGACGAAGGTCGCGTCCTGGTTGACCTGGTCGGTGAAGCGGACCTTCCAGCCGACGGCCTCGCCGAGGGGGGTGTCCAGCTCCTCCGCCACACGCTCGGCGACGGTGCGGGCGGCGATCCGGCGGGGCTGGGTGTGCCCGATCATGCCGCGGACGCCGCGTCCCAGCTCCATACAGATCTTCGGGATCTGGGTCGTCTTGCCGGAGCCGGTCTCACCGGCCACGATGACCACCTGGTGGTCGCGGATGGCGGCCGCGATCTCGTCCTTCTTCTGGCTGACGGGCAGCTGTTCGGGGTACGAGACGGTCGGCACGCGGTCGGCGCGCTCGGCCATACGGGCCTCGCCCTTGGCGACCTCGGCCTCGATCTCGGCGAGGACGGCGGCCCGGGCCTCGGGCTTACGGATCTTGCGCGCGCCTTCGAGCCTGCGCCCGAGCCGGTGCGCGTCGCGCAGGGACAGCTCGGCCAGGCGGGGGGCGAGGGCGCCGAAGGCGGGGGCAGGTGGCGTAGACATACGCCGTCCAGGATCTCACCTCGACGAAACGAGGGGCGAACGCTTTTGCGTCCACCCCTTTGATGATCCCTCTCACGCCCCCCATGGCTCTCAGCGAGCGGCCTTGGTCCACATCGGCCTCGACTCGCTGGAGCGACGAAAGCCCCCACCGGTTGCCCGGTGGGGGCTTTCATTCAATGTGGCTGGGGCCGGGGTCGAACCGGCGACCTATCGCTTTTCAGGCGATCGCTCGTACCAACTGAGCTACCCAGCCACGGTGTTTCACGTGAAACACCGAGCGGTCCTGACGGGATTTGAACCCGCGGCCTCCACCTTGACAGGGTGGCGAGCACTCCAAACTGCTCCACAGGACCAAGGTTGCGTACGACAGTGTCGCACACGTTCTTGCGTGCCCCCAACGGGATTCGAACCCGTGCTACCGCCTTGAAAGGGCGGCGTCCTAGGCCGCTAGACGATGAGGGCTATCGGCCCGCCGTGGGCGCTTCATCAGCGCGTCGGGGACGTGAGAAGCATATGGGATGGCGGGAGGTATCGCCAAAACGGTTTACGGGCGGCCCGGGGAACGGGTGGTCGCCCCGCCGGGTGACGTGCTCGGAGGCGTGCCGGACGGGGTGCCGGAAGGGGCGCCTGATGGTTTGCCCGACGGAGTGTCCGATGAGGTTCCGGAGGGGGACGGGGACTGGAGTGCTCCCGGCTGGTTCTCCTTCGGCAGGTGGCGGCTGACCTCGGCCGTCGTCAGTCCCAGGCCCCCGAGTTTGATCTCGTCCCAGGCCTGGAGGCGATGGGTGTCGCGGTCGAAGTACAGGACCGACGTCTCGATCGGATCCGGGTAGTCGCCCTCCAGGGCGCGCAGCCCGCTGCCCCCGGTCGAACCCTCGATGCGCAGGCGGGTGCCTTCGTCCAGGACCTCCATCTCCGGGTGGTGGAGGTGCCCCGCGAGGACGAGCGGGACATCCCCGTCCGTCTCGCGCGCGGCGTCCGGGTTGTGGGCGATCGCGATGTCCACGGGCGTGCCGGCTGCCTTCTGGGCGCGCAGCGCCGCCGCCAGCCGCTGTCCGGCCGCCTCCTCCGAGGGCAGGCCCGCCTTGTCCGTGGAGCGGTCCGGGGTGAACTGCGGGTCGCCGATCCCCGCGAAACGCAGCCCGCCCACGTTCACCGCCTTCCCCTCGTCGAGGACGTGGGTGTTCTCGACGCCCTTCAGATACCGCTGGGTCTCCCGGGAGTCGTGGTTGCCGCGCACCCAGACGTACGGCGCCCCGAGGTCGGCGATCGGGTCCAGGAAGGCGTTCTCGGCGGCGGTGCCGTGGTCCATGGTGTCGCCGGAGTCGACGATGACGTTGATCTCGTACTGCTCCACCAGCGAGGCGATGATCTTCCAGCTCGCGGGGTTGAGGTGGATGTCGGAGACGTGCAGGACGCGGATGGTGGTGGGGTCCGGCTGGTACGCGGGGAGGGTGGACGTGACGTCGTACAGCTTGGTCACGTTCGTCACCAGGCGCGCCAGTTCCTTCTGGTAGACGTCGAACTCCGTGACGATGCTGCGCGCGTTGCCGACGAGGGAGGGCGCGGAGGAGAGCAGGCCCGAGAACTTGGGCTCCAGGACCGAGTTCGGGTTCCAGGTGGCGGCGGCCGTGCCCCCGGAGGCGGCGAGCAGCCCGAGGGCCAGGCCGCCGGCGGCCAGGGCGCGGCGGGGGCGGCGGTAGACGGCCAGCCCCAGCGCGGTCGCCCCTGTGACGACGGCTACGCCCGACCGCAGGGCCAGGTCCAGCGTGCCGCGCCGGACGTCCGACGCGATCTCGTCCTGGAGGCCCGAGATCCGCTCGGGGTGGTCGACCAGGGCCTGGGCGCGGTCCGGGTCCAGCTGGTCCACGTTCACGTCGAGGCGTACGGGGGCGTGGTGACTGCTCAGCTCCAGGGCGCCCAGCGGTGAGACGTTGATCTTCGTGCCGCCGGTGAGCGACGGGCGCAGCGTCATCGTGGTGTTCATGGGACCGACGGGCGTCCGTACGTTGCCCACGACCAGCAGGCCGAGCCAGGCGCCGACCACGACGACGGTGACCAGGCCGAGCGCGCGGGCCCAGGGGCGGGCGCGGCGCGCCGGTTCGACCGCCGGGCGCGGGTCGCGAGGGCGGCGCCGGCGGGTCGTGGCCCGGGGGGCCGGTGGCAGCGCGCGGCGGATGCGGCGCAGGGTCGTACGGATGGCGGTCATGGTGGTGGCTGTTGCGGCGGGGACGCGGGCCATTGAGGCCGTATGCCCAGAGAGGTGGGGGGATATGCGGGGGATTGGGGACCGGGCCCCGTTCCGGGGCGGAACCCCCGAGGTCGTCCTGTGACCCGTATCTCTCGTCCGGGCGGGTCGTGCCCGACAATGGGCCTGTGCTGGAGATGACGCGCGAGGAGTTCGAGGAGCTGGTCGCCGAGGCGTTGGACCGGATCCCGCCGGAGCTGACGCGGCTGATGGACAACGTGGCGGTGTTCGTCGAGGACGAGCCGCCCGCCGACGACCCCGAGCTGCTCGGGCTGTACGAGGGGACTCCGCTCACGGACCGCGGGGAGTGGTACGCGGGTGTGCTGCCGGACCGGATCACGATCTACCGGGGGCCGACGCTGCGGATGTGTGAGAGCCGGGAGGACGTCGTCGCGGAGACCGAGGTGACCGTGGTGCACGAGATCGCCCACCACTTCGGCATCGACGACGCCCGGCTGCACGCCCTGGGCTACGGGTAGGGGCGGCCACGGCGGCCGGGCACCAGGGCGGCCGCTCCGGCGTGGGGTGGCGGGGGCCCGGCGGGTCGGTACGGCGCGACGTGGCGGAGGTCCGGCGGGTCGGCCAGGCGTGCGGTGGCGGGGGCCCGGCGGGTCGGCGTGGCGCGTGTCTTCTTAAGTGCGGCGGGAGTTGAACAGGCGGACTTCCCTTTCCGCCCCCCACGGAGGTGGCCGCCGTGCGCGCCTTGTACGTACCCGTTCGCCTGGCCGCCACGGTCATGGCCGTCGCCGTGGCTGCCGGCTGCATGAGCGTGGGGGACGGCGGGCAGCACCCCGGCCCCTCGCGCTCCGCCGGGCAGCGGGGCGGTGAGCGGCCGGACGGGGGCACCACCGTGACGGGCGGGGGCAGTACGGGGTACCAGGTCGGGCGCGGCAAGCCGCGTCCCTCGGGCTCGCCCGACCCCTCCGCGTCCCGGTCGGCCTCCCCCTCGGCGGCGGCCTCCGAGGGGGCCGAGCCGCCCAAGAAGACGAAGCCTCCGAAGGGTGGGAAGGGCGGCAAGGGCAAGGGGAACGGCGCGCGGCCGCCCGTGCCGGAGCCGACGAAGGGCGAGCCGACGCCCGTGCCCTCCTCGGCCCCGCCGGAGCCGCCCGAACCGTCCGCCCCGGCGGAGTCCCCGGCGCCGGAGCCGTCGGCCGAGCCGTCGTCGTCCGCGCACGAGCAGGGGGCGCAGTTGGTGGAACGGGAGCCCGCGCCGGAGGCGGGGGACGCGGCGTAGCGGCCGGGCGGGACGGCTGTGTGCCGCTGTGGGGCGGGCGGGGGCGTCGCCGGTGTGATCGTGGCCGCCTGCGGGGTGATGGCCGTGTGCGCGGTGGTCGTCGCCGTCTGCGCGGTGGCCGTGGCCTTCCGGCGTCCGCGGGAGTGTGGCGGACGACACGGGTGCGAGGGCTGCACGGCGGCTGCGCCGGTCCCGGTCGGGAAAGCGGTGCCGCCGACGCCGCCGCAGGGCCCCTGGCCAGCGGTTTGCCCTCTCATCGATGAAGTCGGCCAGGAGTCTGGCTTTCCCAGCCGCGGTCCGCTGATCGCCTTCTGACCTGCGGGTATCGGCTCGGTTTGCCTTCAGGGGTGGAGGGTGCGTATGGTGGTAGATCGTTTGATCCCATTTGCCCGGCGCCAACGCAGAGCGCGCCGTGTGGCGCGTACTCTCCTTTGCCGTGTCGGACCGCATAGAGGCGGTCGTGTGCGAATCACGGAGTTGACGGGCGCGTGCCGACGAGACTCCGGAAGGTTTCGCATACGCATGTCCATTTCCAGTACTGATCACGTCGTCGTGCCCGAGAACGGCGAGAACGACTCCGTCGAGACGGCGGCCCCCGAGGTCACTTTCGCGGACCTCGGTCTCCCCGAGGGCGTCGTGCGCAAGCTCGCGCAGAACGGCGTGACCACCCCCTTCCCGATCCAGGCCGCGACCATCCCGGACGCCCTGGCCGGCAAGGACATCCTCGGTCGTGGCCGCACCGGCTCCGGCAAGACCCTCTCCTTCGGTCTGCCGACCCTCGCGACGCTCGCCGGCGGCCGCACCGAGAAGCACAAGCCCCGCGCCGTCATCCTCACCCCGACCCGTGAGCTCGCGATGCAGGTCGCGGACGCGCTCCAGCCGTACGGCGACGTCCTCGGCCTGAAGATGAAGGTCGTCTGCGGCGGTACGTCGATGGGCAACCAGATCTACGCCCTGGAGCGCGGCGTCGACATCCTCGTCGCCACCCCCGGCCGCCTCCGCGACATCATCAACCGCGGTGCCTGCTCGCTGGAGAACGTCCAGATCGCCGTCCTCGACGAGGCCGACCAGATGTCGGACCTGGGCTTCCTGCCCGAGGTCACCGAGCTGCTCGACCAGGTCCCGGCCGGCGGCCAGCGGATGCTGTTCTCCGCGACCATGGAGAACGAGATCTCCACCCTGGTCAAGCGCTACCTGAGCAACCCGGTCACGCACGAGGTCGACAGCGCCCAGGGCAACGTCACGACCATGTCGCACCACATCCTGATCGTGAAGCCCAAGGACAAGGCGCCGGTCACCGCCGCGATCGCCTCCCGTAAGGGCCGCACCATCATCTTCGTCCGCACCCAGCTCGGCGCGGACCGCATCGCCGAGCAGTTGCGCGACGCCGGTGTGAAGGCCGACGCGCTGCACGGCGGTATGACGCAGGGCGCGCGGACCCGGACGCTGGCCGACTTCAAGGACGGCTACGTCAACGCGCTCGTCGCGACCGACGTCGCCGCGCGCGGCATCCACGTCGACGGCATCGACCTCGTCCTCAACGTGGACCCGGCCGGCGACCACAAGGACTACCTGCACCGGGCCGGCCGTACGGCGCGTGCCGGGCGTACGGGCACGGTCGTGTCCCTCTCCCTGCCGCACCAGCGCCGCCAGATCTTCCGGCTGATGGAGGACGCGGGCGTCGACGCCGGGCGTCACATCATCCAGGGCGGTACGACGTTCGACCCCGAGGTCGCCGAGATCACCGGCGCCCGGTCGATGACCGAGGTCCAGGCCGAGTCCGCCGGCAACGCCGCGCAGCAGGCCGAGCGTGAAGTCGCTCACCTCACCAAGCAGTTGGAGCGGGCCCAGCGCCGCGCCGCCGAGCTGCGCGAGGAGGCCGACCGGCTGACCGCGCGTGCCGCGCGGGAGCGGGGCGAGGACCCCGAGGCGGCGATCGCCCAGGCGCGCGCCGAGGAGACGGGCGAGGGTGCCGCCGTCGTCGAGACGGCCGCCGCCGCTGTCGACGCCGAGGTGCTGTCCGAGGTGTCCGTGCCGGAGCAGCCGGCCGCGCAGGACGTCGAGCGCGTCGAGCGTGTGGAGAAGGCCGAGCGGTTCGAGCGGACCGACCGGACCGAGCGCGGGTCGTACGGGCGTTCCTCGTCGTACGAGCGTCGTGACGACCGCGGCGGTTTCCGCCGGGACGACCGTGACAACCGTGGTGAGCGTCGGGACGACCGGGGCGGGTTCCGTCGGGACAACGACCGTGGCTTCGACCGCGGTGGCCGTTCCTTCGAGCGTCGTGACGACCGTGGCGGCTTCAACCGCGACAGCCGCGAGAACCGTGACAACCGGGGTGAGCGTCGGGACGACCGGGGCGGCTTCAACCGTGACAACCGTCGTGACGACCGTGGTGGCCGTTCCTTCGAGCGTCGTGACGACCGCGGTGGCTTCAACCGCGACAGCCGCGACAGCCGTGACAACCGGGGTGAGCGTCGGGACGACCGGGGCGGCTTCAACCGTGACAACCGTCGTGACGACCGTGGTGGCCGTTCCTTCGAGCGTCGCGACGACCGCGGTGGCTTCAACCGCGAGAACCGTGACCGCGGGTTCGACCGTGGTGGCCGTTCCTTCGAGCGCCGTGACGACCGCGGTGGTCACCGGGGCAGCGACCGTCCGTTCAACCGGGACCGCCAGGGCGACCGTCCGGGCTTCCGCTCCGGCGGCCACGAGCGTCCGTACGGCCGCCGTGACGACCACCGCGGCACCGGCTCCTTCGGCCGCCGCGAGGACAAGCCGCGCTGGAAGCGCAACGGCTGACCGAGGCCGAAGGCCCAGTCTGTGAACGCCGTGGCCCCCACCTTCCGGGTGGGGGCCACGGCGTTTTCGCGTCGCGCTCCGGGCGGCGGCGGTGGCGGGCGTGCACCGAAGCCCCTCGGGCGGGCCGGGCTGGGCCGATTTTCAGCCATCATGTGACGCATGTCACGGCCTTCGTGAGGGAATTGCTGGGGGCATGACAGATGACGACATAGCCCGTGGGGCGTCCGGGGCCTCGGCCCCGGA
>NZ_LIQX01000820.1 GCF_001418475.1 Streptomyces ossamyceticus
GGACATCGAGGAGGCCGGGCAGGCGATCGGAGCCGGCAGCACGGCCGCGATCCTTCTGTACGAGAACCGCTGGGCCGCGCCCTTCGCCCGAGCGCTGCGGCGCAACGGCGCCCGGCTGGTGGCCGCCGGGAGGATTCCCGTCCAGGACCTCGTCGCGGCACTGGACTCGGTGGAAGCCGACGTGGAAGCCGACGTGGAGGCCGAGGGCAGGGCCGAGACCGGGGCCGGCACCGGTTCGTGACCGTACACAGCGCACAGCAGGAGGTGCCGATCATGCCCGGTCTCATTCGCGGCGTAGCCCGCACCGCCGTCGTCGCGGGCACGGCGACGGCGGTGTCGAACCGCGTGTCCCGGCGGCAGGCGGGCCGGTGGGCCCGGCAGGACGCCCAGGAGTACGCACCGCAACCAGCGTCCGCTCCCTACGCGGCGCAGGCTCCGCAACCCGCGGCTCAGCCGGCGGAGCTGTCCTCGGGGGACAAGATCGCCCAGTTGAAGGAGCTGGGTGAGCTGAGGGCGCAAGGGGTGCTGACCGAGGAGGAGTTCGAAAACCAGAAGCGCGCCGTTCTCGGCGGGTGACGACCAGCCATGGGCGGCCTGTGGCCGGCCAAACCACGCTCAAGTGACAGGGAGACACACCATGGCTCAGACGACACACCCACGCCGGTCCTCGTCCCGGTCCCACCAGCGCTCCGCGTCATGGGCCGGCGGGCTGGTGGCGTTCGGCGCGGTCATGCTGATGATCGGCGGCACCCTCGATGTGCTGCGCGGCATCGTGGCCATCGCCGACGACGACATCATCGTCAACACCCCGAACTACGTGTTCAAGTTCGACACGACCGGGTGGGGCTGGATCCATCTGCTGCTCGGCGCCCTGGCCGTGGTGGTCGGCGCGAGCCTCTTCAACGGCCGGACCTGGGCCCGAGCGGTCGGGGTCCTGCTCGCGGGCCTGCTCCTGATCACCAGCTTCCTGACCATCCCGTACTACCCGGTCTGGTCGCTCGTTCTGATCGCGGTCTACGGCTTCATCATCTGGGCCCTGTGCACGGTGCAGCCGCGGGGGAGATGAGGAGAGGGAAGCCCCTCCGGGGGCAGGCGCTCACTTCTTCCGGCGCCTGCTCGCACGCTTCTTCAGCTCGGCCTGGCCCCGCCTCGTCCAGTCACCTTGATGGAGATGGCAACGTGACGTCCCCTTGAGCGTCTTGTTCTGGCAGCGCCGTCCGGACGCCGTAGGCCAACCGCACTTGCCCTGCTTCCACTCACTCACGCTGTACCTCCTGGGCGGAGCCCAGGTGTGTGCTGGGTGCTCTCCTACTGGAACCCCGACAACGCCTCGCGTTGCCCCGGCAGTCGCCTTCGGGAGATTCAGTCGCGGACCGAACGGCGCGGAGATGACCGCTCACATCGGGGCGAGAGGCGCTACCGCCGGTAAGCGGTCGGCGAGCCGTGTGCCGTATGCCCCGTGGGGTGTGGCCCCCGCAGCGAACAGGTGCGGGCGGTGCGGGGCAAAACGGCTGCCCCGCGAGGGAAATCGCGGGACACTACGGGACATCCGCACCGAACCCCGAAATGAGGTGAGCCGGGGGTGCGTACACCCGTAAGTGACCCCATGAAGATCGGCCCGTACAAGATCGTGGGCCGACTCGGCTCCGGAGGGATGGGCTGGGTCTATCTCGGCCGGTCGCCCGCCGGCCGCGAGGTCGCGGTCAAGGTCGCCCGGCCGGAACTCGCGGCGGAACCCGAGTTCCGTGAACGTTTCGCGCGGGAGGTCGCCGCCGCCCGCGTGGTCAGCGGCGCGTACACCGCCGCCGTCGTCGACGCGGACCCCGACGCCGAACTGCCCTGGCTGGCCACCCTGTACGTCCCCGGCCCCTCCCTCGCCGAGGCGGTCCGCGCGGACGGGCCCCTCCCCGAGGCCCAGGTGCGCCCCCTCG
Organism: Streptomyces ossamyceticus; assembly: GCF_001418475.1. Taxonomy (GTDB): domain Bacteria; phylum Actinomycetota; class Actinomycetes; order Streptomycetales; family Streptomycetaceae; genus Streptomyces; species Streptomyces ossamyceticus. Next base: position 1,932 of record NZ_LIQX01000820.1, read on the forward strand.
GCGCCGGGCTCGTCGAGGCACTCCAGGCCATCCATGCCGCCAAGGTCGTCCACCGCGACCTCAAGCCCGCGAACGTCCTGCTGGCGAGCGACGGCCCCCGCGTCATCGACTTCGGCATCTCCCGCGTGGACGGTGCTCCGGGGCTGACCCGCGTCGGTGTCGTCGTCGGGACACCGCCGTTCATGTCGCCGGAGCAGATACGCGGCGCCGCGGTCGGGCCGCCGAGTGATGTCTTCTCCCTCGGCGGCGTACTCGTGTACGCGCTCACCGGGCGTCCCCCGCACGGCGGCGGGGAAGGGGTGCGGGTCGAGGTCGTACGCGGGAAGCCGCAGCTCGACGGTGTGCCGGAGGGGCTGCGGCCCCTCATCACGCGCTGCCTGGCCAAGCGGCCCGAGCAGCGCCCGCAACTCGCGGAGATCCTGGCGGAGTTGGTCATGGAGCAGCCGACGGTGGCCGCCTGGCCGCCGCCCCAGGTCGCCCGGACCATCGAGGTGCGGTACGAGGAGCTGAAGGAACGTCACCTGCGGCGCACCACCAGCGAGTCCGTGCCCTCCTGTCTGCTGCTGCACGCCCAGGCGCTGCTCGACGCCGGGTTGACCGATGCCATGGTCGCCGAGGCGGTGGTCCGTGACGGTGCCTGACTCCTACCCGAACCGCGACTCCTACCCCGGACCAGGCCGGGACTCCTACCCCGGTCGTGACTCCTACTCCGGTCGCGAGTCGTATGCGGGGCGGGCCGAGATCTACGACCTCGGGACGCACTGGCGGCAACTCGTGCAGAACTGGGTGGCACGGCGGAATTACCACACGGTCCACGACACCGTGTCCGTCTCCCTGCAATTCGATCTCCGCGAGGCGGGGCGGACGGTCACGGTCAGATTCATGACGACCAAGAAACTCCTCGTCGCCTTCGCCACGGACGGGAATTTCCTGCGGCAGGACCAACTCGCCATCGCCGCCGCCGCTTCGAACGCGTGGAATACCGAGCAATTGAACCCCATGCTGTCCGTGTGGGACGTACGGGGGCCGCGTCCGTGCCTCGCCGGCGTCTGTGATCTCCCGCTGACCTGTCGTATCACCCAGGCCGACTTCGATGCCTTGGCCAATGACTGGGTGGAACGGGCGCGGCAGATGTTCAGTCGTTGTCACCAGGTGTTCAAGTTGTAGAAGTGAAACGCAAGGCGATCGACAATTGCCGGAAGTCGCCCGGTGGAATTCTCCAAACCCTTCCGGCCACCCTGTTGCCTGCTCCAGTATGGGACGGGTCTTTCAGGGCCGCGGGGGCGTGCCTTTCAGGCCACGGGGGGTTGGTGCGATGGGTGCCGTCAGGCGTTTGTCCTCGTTCGCTGTACTCATGGGGGTGTGGGTCGCCGCGGTGCCGCTGATGTCACCGGTCGCGGCGGCCGACTCCTGCGACGACAGCAGCTTCGGCGAGCAGGTGACGTGTGGGGCCGCGCTGATTCCCAAGGGGGCCGTCGTCATCACGCTCGACGGTCCGCTGGACTACAGGAAACTCAGCGAGGCGCAGCGTGCGAGCCTGGAGAACCTGCGCAAGGACACCAACCCGCTTGTCGTGCAGGTGCCCAAGGGCATTTCGACCGGCGAGGGTGGCACGGCTCTGCTCCTCATGGCCGACGGCCGGCTCGTCGATCCCGACGCCACGATCGACCCGCTGGGGCCGGACGCGCTGACCGTCCTGACGGACGCAGGGGTCTGCGAGAACAAGGACCTGTGCGACTCGGTCAACAGCGGTCCGAGCGGAAAGCAGTTCATCGACAAGGGGTTCGCCGCCGACTACTCCGACCACGTCTTCGCCATCAAACCCGTGGAGACCGACCTCACCACCAAGACTCCGGGCTCCAGCGACTCCGACGACAAGAACAGCAAGGACGACCAGGCCAAGGGCGGCAAGGGCGGC
>NZ_LIQX01000821.1 GCF_001418475.1 Streptomyces ossamyceticus
ACCCGCACACGGCCCACCACCCGCACACGAAGAGGCGCCCCTCCCGACCACCGGCCGGGAGGGGCGCCTTACGCATGGTGCCTGTGTGGGGAGCTGTGGGGCCCGGGCGGGGCCGTCCTACTCCCCGCCCTCCTCCTCCTTCTCCTCCGCCTCCTTCTCGCACTCCAGCGCCGTCTTCCGGGACGGCCCCCCGTACTGCGAGCTGATGCGGACGTCACCAGCCTCGTGGACGGTGAGGCGGGTGAACTCGGTGAGATCGCCGTCGGACTCGCGGTCGGCGGTGAGGCAGCCGTTGTCCGCCCACAGCCACGGCGAATAGGCGACGCGGACGATGACCTCGCCGGGGCCGGGCATATGGACGACGAGGTTGGCGCCGTCGGCGCTGACCACCGACGCCGGCCTGTCGACCAGCGGCGTCGCGTTCTTCACCCGGTAGATCTTCCAGTTCGCGTCCTCCCAGACGCGCTCCAGATAGTCCGGCTCGCTGGTCACCAGGGCGTGCTCCAGCTCGGCGGGCCCGTCCGGCTCGCCGTTGACGAGGACGACGAAACCGACCGCCCACTGCGACAGCCACGCCTTGTAGGCCGACGGGGTGAAGGCGCCCTCGGGCACCTCCGTGCCGCCGTGGCCCTCGTAGAAGAGGCGGCCCCGCTCGACGTCGGCCTGCCGGTTCCAGCCGCGCGCCATGTTGATGTACGGGGCGAGGATCGCGGCCTCGCGGTGGTCCCGGGCCGGGACCACCTCGACGCGGGTCTTCCAGGCGCCCAGCCGCTTCAGCTCGTTCACCACCCCGTCGGTCTTCACGGCCCACTCGGGCACCTTGGTGTTGGTGACGATGTCGGCGGTGGTCTTGGCGGTCAGCCACGTCAGCGAGAGGACCAGGGCGACCACACCGGCCACCACCCGCCGCCGGGCCGTGAACCAGGACAGCGGCAGCCGGGCCCCCTTCGCGCGGGCCTCGCCGCGGTACAGGGCGATGGCCAGGGCCGCCGCCGGGCCCGCCAGCTCCAGGAGCCGCTCGACGTTCGTGCCGATGGGGGTGGGGATCAGGTAGCAGAGGACCACACCGAGGGCGTACACCGCGGAGCCGAGGCGGAGCACCCGCCAGGCGCTCGGCGCGGTCACCACGACCACCGCGCAGATCACCACCGGAGGCCATATCCGGCTGAACGCCATGGGCTGCTCGCCCTCGAAGGGGAACAGCAGCGTGGTCACGGCGACGACCGTCACCGGCGGCAGGATCAGCGCCGCCGCCCGGCCCCACTCGCGGCACAGCAGATACGCGGCGCCGACCACGAGGAGGAAGAGCCCGGAGACGGGGCTCCCCATCGTGGACAGCGTCGCGCACACCGCCGCCACGGCCAGCCGCCGCCCGCCGCGCCCGCCCACCACCGCCAGCAGCGCCCCCATGGCGAAGGCCGTGCCCAGCATGAACGTGGAGCGACCCGAGACCACCTGGCACCACAGCGAGAAGGTCGCCGCGAGGGCGACCGGGATCGGCGCCCGCACACCCGTCCGGGCGACGACCGCGCCGACGAGCCAGGACGCGGTGAGCCCGGACGCCAGCGTCACCGCGACCACCCCGCACACCGCCATCAGATACGGCGAGAGGACGCTGTAGTTCGCCGCGTGCAGGCCCCCGTACCAGAACAGGTTGACCGCGGAGTCCGGGTACATCTTCGCGAACTCCGCCCACGCCACCTGCGCGGCCAGATCACCGCCGCCGGTCGCGAAGACCGCCCACCACACGACGTACAGCGGCAGGGCGCACAGAGCGGCCGTGAGGGCCACTCGGTGGCGTTCCCGCCACGGCTCACGCGTCGGCGACGGTTTGTCGGCGCGCGAGACGGGACGTCGTGGGGTCAGCTCGGCAAAGGCCACTGCGGCTCGTCCGTTCCGTTCGACTCGTGCGGGCGGTTGTTCGTCGTGTGTTGGAGTAGACGCTAACCACCCGCTGACAGTTGGCCGACAGGACCTGTTCCCTCCGATGCGGCCGTAGGGAAAACCCCCACAGCCGTACCGGTACTACATGGGTCAGGATGCGACCGGGAACGCCACGTCGCACACCGGATCCTCCGGCCCCGCCGCGTCCCAGTCCGCGAAGTACACCTCACGGCAGGGGCCGACGACCTCCAGGCCACGCGCGGCGATCCACCGCTCGACCGCCTCGAAGGCCGCCGCGATCTGCGGGTGGGCGACCTGCGCCTTGGTGATCCGTGTGAACGCGAGCCGGCGCGCCGGCTCG
>NZ_LIQX01000822.1 GCF_001418475.1 Streptomyces ossamyceticus
GCGGCGAGGTACCCGGCCGTGAAAAGGGCGACGAGGGGCCAGGGCAGGGTGGGGGTGCGGGGGGACACAGGCGTTCCTGGACGTGCGAGGGTGCGGCTCCGGACCCCGACGACCGCGGCCCGGCAAGGGAATTGGGCGGCTGTCGACGGACAGGGACGCGCGGAGAATTTGTATCAAGGTCACGGAGCGCGGAAGAAACGCGAAGGGTGTGATGTGAGTCACGTTGCGTTTGGGGTGTGTGCGACGGGGTAGCCGAGGTCGCCCCGGTTGCGCGGAAGGGATCTCAACTGCCCTGCCGTGCGGGGGAGTTCACGTCAGGCCGAGCGGCGGAAGCCGATCGTGGGGACCGCGCGGCGCAGCGGCCAGGGGGCCACGGGCCCCTCGGGGAGGAAGTCCTCCAGGAAGGCGTAGCGGCGCAGGGCGGCCGGGTCCTGGACGTCGAGGGACCGCACCCGGCGCCACCACGCGGCGATCTCGGACCAGCCGGGCGCCGACAGCGACCCGCCGAACTCCTGCACCGACAGGGCGGCGGTCAGCCCGGCGAAGGCCAGCCGGTCCGCCAGGGGCCAGTCCGCGAGGGTGCCGGTGACGAAACCGGCCACGAACACATCGCCGGCGCCCGTGGGGTCGAGAGCCTCCACCGCGATCGCCGGTACCTCCGCCGTCTCGCCGGTACGGCCGTCCACCGCGTACGCGCCCTCCGCGCCGAGCGTCACCACCGCCACCGGGACGTGCTCCGTGAGCGCGCGTGCGGCGGCGCGGGGGCAGTCGGCGCGGGTGTACCGCATCGCCTCCTCCGCGTTCGGCAGGAACGCCTCGCAGTGGGCGAGGTCGGGCAGCCCCGCCAGATCCCAGGCGCCGGTCTCGTCCCAGCCGACGTCCGCGAAGATCCGGGTGCCCTTGCGCGCGGCCTGCGCGATCCAGGGGGCGCGCACACCGGGCGCGAGGGAGGCGACGGCGGCGCGCGCGTACGGCGGGCACTCCGGCGCGGACTCCTCCGTGGGGGCGGTGTGGCCGTGGGAGACCATCGTGCGTTCGCCCTCGTACGCCATGGAGACGGTGACCGGGGAGTGCCAGCCGGGGACGGTGCGGGAGGTGGACAGGTCGATGCCCTCGCCCTGCTCCAGGGCGTCCCAGCAGTACTCGCCGTAGTGGTCGTCGCCGAAGGCCGCGGCGAGGGAGGTCCGCAGGCCGAGCCGGGCCAGCGCCGTGGCCATGTTCGCCACGCCGCCGGGGCTGGACCCCATGCCGCGGGCCCAGGACTCGGTGCCGCGGACCGGGGCGGAGTCGAGGCCGGTGAAGATGATGTCGAGGAAGACGGTGCCGGTCAGATACACGTCCCAGGGCGGGTCGTCCGGGGTCCGCAGGGCCGACAGCGGGTCGACCTGGGGCCGGTGGTGTGGACGCTCCCCTTTGAACGCGGTCACGGTGTGCTCCCTGGCGGTGGTGCGTGGATCTGGCCAGTCTGCACCAAAACGCTCCGCTGGGTGGGGTGG
>NZ_LIQX01000823.1 GCF_001418475.1 Streptomyces ossamyceticus
CGGACATGGGCAGCCGCCCCCGAGGTGACCTCCTGGGGGCGGCTGCCCATGTCCGCCGTGGACCGGCGCGCCGGGGCGCTGTCGCTCGACGGCCGCTGGCGGTTCCAGCTGCTGCCGTCGCCCGGTGACGAGCCCGGCCCCACCTGGTCCTGGGCCGAACTCCCCGGTTCCTGGGCGCTGCACGCCGCCGAGGACCCCCCGCAGTACACCAACGTCCGTATGCCGTGGCCGGAGTTCCCGCCGCACTCCCCCGCCTCGAACCCGACGGGCGTGTACGAAACACAGGTCGAGGCACCCGCCGACTGGGCCGGGCGCCGGATCGTCCTCCAGGTCGGCGCGGCGGAGAGCGTGCTGCTCGTCCATGTGGACGGACGGCCCGTCGGCATGTCCAAGGACTCCCATCTGGCGGCCGAGTTCGACGTGACGGACCTCGTGCGCCCCGGAGCGCCGTCGACGGTACGGCTCACGGTCGTGAAGTGGTCCGACGCCTCCCACATCGAGGACCAGGATCAGTGGTGGCTCGGCGGCGTCACCCGCCCGGTGCTGCTGTACGCCACCGAACCGCTGCATCTCGCGGACGTGACCGTGCGGGCCCGGCGCGACGGCGCACTGCGGGTGGACTGCCGGGTGCGGACCGGCGAGGGCACGGGCGCGCTGCCCGCCGGGTGGTACGTCAGCGGCGAGCTGGACGGTCTGGCGCTCGCCCAGGACACCGCGTTCGACCGGGTCAACGCCGAGGACGAGCGGGTCTCCGACTTCCTCGGCGAGGCGCGGATGGAGACGGTCGTCCCCGAGGTGCGGACCTGGAGCGCCGAGACGCCCGAGCTGTACGACCTCACGGTCCGGCTGCACCGCGCCGATGGCACGGTCGCGGACACCTCGCACCACCGGATCGGCTTCCGCGACGTCGAGGTGCGCGGCCGGGACCTGCTGGTCAACGGGGAACGCGTCTACATCCGGGGCGTGAACCGCCATGACTTCCATCCGCTGACGGGCCGGACGGTGTCGTACGACGACCTGCGCGCCGACCTGGTCACACTGAAGCGCTTCGGTTTCAACGCGATCCGTACCTCCCACTATCCGAGCGACCCGGCGCTGTACGACCTCGCCGACGAGCTCGGTTTCTACGTGGTGGACGAGGCGGACATCGAGTCGCACGACCACGCCCACGAGATCGCCGACGACCCGCGCTACCTCAACGCGTTCGTGGACCGGGTGTCCCGGATGGTCCTGCGGGACAAGAACCACCCCTCGGTGATCATCTGGTCGCTGGGCAACGAGTCCGACTACGGCGCGAACCACGACGCGGCGGCGGGCTGGCTGCGGCGGCACGATCCGACGCGGCCGGTGCAGTACGAGGGCGCCGCGAAGCTGGACTGGGGGGCCACGGACGACGCCTCCGACATCGCCTGCCCGATGTACGCGCCGATCGAGGACTGTGTGGCGCACGCGCTCTCCGGCAAGCAGACCCGGCCGCTGATCCAGTGCGAGTACTCGCACGCCATGGGCAACAGCAACGGCACGCTCGCCGACACGTGGGCGGCCATCGAGGCGACCCCGGGTCTTCAGGGCGGGTTCATCTGGGAGTTCTGGGACCACGGCATCCTCCAGCGTGTGAACGACGGAAGACCGGCCGGGCGTGGGGGCGCCGGGCTGTATGACAACGGTGTCGCCGCCCCCGGACTGCGCTGGGCGTACGGCGGTGACTTCGGCGAGACCCTCCACGACGGCGCGTTCATCGCCGACGGGGTGGTCTTCCCCGACCGGACCCCGAAGCCGGTGATGTACGAGCACCGCGAGATCGCCGCCCCGGTACGGCTGTCCGTCGAGGGCGAGGGCACCTGGCGAGTGCTGCGCGTCCACAACAGGCAGCATTTCCGGGATCTTTCGTGGCTCGCCGCCGAGTGGGAGTTCGCCGCGGCCGACGGCGGCACCTGGACGGTGCCGGCCCAGCTGCCCGACGTGGCCGCGGGCGGCTCAGCCGTCATCGACCGGCCCGAGGTGCGGCACGGGGCCGGTGAGATCTGGCTGACGCTGCGGGTGACGACGGCCGCCGACGAGCCCTGGGCGCCGCGCGGCACCGAGGTGTGCTTCCCCCAGGTGCGGTGGTACGAGGCGGACGAGGGCGAGCCGGTGGTCGGCGCCGACGGCACCCAGGGCCATGTGCCCCCGCCGCGCACGGACGACGAGGGGCTGCTGCGGCATCCGCTGCTCGCCGCCCCGCCGACGCTGAGCCTGTGGCGGGCCCCCACGGACAACGACGTCCTCGGCGGCATGGCCGAGCGCTGGCGGGCCTGGGGCCTCGACAGCCCGGCTCGCGAGACGGTGTCCGTGGGGCGCGAGGGCCCCGTGGTGCGGGTGCGGTCGCGCCTGCTGACGGGTGCCGGGGCCGTCGAGCACGAGCAGACGTTCACGGCGCTGGTGGACGGCCGGATCCTGGTCGAGGAGACCGCCGTGCTGCCCGAGGGGCTGACGGACGTCGCCCGTGTCGGCTCGGTGTTCGAGACCACTGGAGGGTTCGACCGTCTCGCCTGGTACGGGCAGGGCCCCTGGGAGAGTTATCCGGACCGTGCGGTCGGGGCTCCCGTCGGGCACCACTCGGCCGCCGTCGACGACCTGTTCACGCCGTATCTGCGCCCGCAGGAGAGCGGAGGACGGCACGGCGTACGGCACTTCACGCTGGCGGGGGCCGGGCACGAGCTGTCGGTACGGCTTGACGGGCCCCGGCAGGTCTCGGTCAACCGGTACCGCGCGGAGGATCTCGCGGCCGTCGCGCACCATGACGAGCTGGTGCCCCGGCCGGGCTGCGTCGTGCACATCGACGCGGCGCACCGGGGGCTCGGCACGGCGTCGTGCGGGCCCGACACCTCGCCGTCGTATCTCGTCCCGCCGGGTGTCCACCGCTGGTCGTGGACGCTGCGCGCGCTCTGAACCCCGCCCCCCACCTCGTCTCCCTCCTCCTTC
>NZ_LIQX01000824.1 GCF_001418475.1 Streptomyces ossamyceticus
AGCGCTGTCGGCTCCCGGGACCCCGCGGAGTCCCGGGAGCCGACAGCGCTGGCCGCCGCCTGAGCGGTGAGCCGTGAGCACTGAGCCGCAAGCGGTGAATGGCGTGCGCGATCGGTGAGGGGCGACGGGTTCTATGCGTCCACCCCCAGGTGGCGGGTGGCGAAGTCCAGTTCCAGGCGGAGCTGCTTGATGCGCTCGTCGACGACGAGGGAGCCATGGCCCGCGTCGTAGCGGTAGACCTCGTGGACGGCGGAGCGGGCCACCAGTCTGTCGACGTAGTTGTCGATCTGGCGGATGGGGCAGCGCGGGTCGTTCACCCCGGCGGAGATGTAGACCGGGGCCTTCACCGCGTCGACGTACGTCAGCGGGGAGGAGGCCGCGAAGCGTTCGGGGACCTCCTCCGGGGTGCCGCCGAGGAGGGTGCGGTCCATCGCCTTCAGCGCCTCCATCTCGTCGTGGTACGCGGTGACGTAGTCGGCGACGGGGACGGCGGCGATGCCGAGGCTCCACAGGTCCGGCTGGGTGCCGAGGCCGAGGAGGGTGAGGTAGCCGCCCCAGGAGCCGCCGGTCAGGACGAGGCGGTCGGGGTCGGCGAAGCCGGTGCTCACCGCCCACTCGCGGACGGCCGCGATGTCCTCCAGCTCGATCAGGCCGACCCGGTGCTTGAGGGCGTCGGTCCAGGCCCGGCCGTAGCCGGTGGAGCCGCGGTAGTTGATGCGGATCACCGCGTACCCGTGGTCGAGCCAGGCGGCCGGGCCGGCGGCGAAGGAGTCGCTGTCGTGCCAGGTGGGGCCGCCGTGGATCTCGAAGAGCGTGGGGTACGGGCCGGACACGCCGACCGGGCGCTGCACGAGCGCGTGCACCCGGCCGCCGGGGCTCTCCACCCACACGTCCTCCACCGGCACCGAGCCCGGGCACTTCAGGCCCGGCGGGTCCAGGACGACCTCGCCCGTCGTGGACCGCACGACCGGCGGCTCGGCGGCCGACGACCACAGGTACTCCACGCTGCCGTCGGGGCGGGCCGTGGCCCCGGAGACCGTGCCCCTCGGGGTCTTGACGCGCTCCAGACTGCGCGTCGCCAGTTCGTAGCGCCACAGCTCGCTGCGGGCCTCGAAGCTGTGGACGACGAGCAGCGCGGAGCCGTCCGGATACCACTCGGCGCTCAGGTCCCCCTCCAGCTGGTCGGCGAGGCCGAGGTCGGTCTCCTCGCCGGACGCCACGTCCCAGACGAGGGGTTCCCAGCGGCCCCGGCGCTGGTGCCCGATGAGCAGGCGGGTGTCACCCACGACGGGGGCGAAGCCGAGGACCTCCAGGCCCAGTTCGATCGTGCCGCCCTTGGTGTCGTCCAGCTCGGCGACCGTCGTGCCGTCCGGGCGGACCACGCGCAGCGCCGAGTGCATCGCGTCGCCGTGCTCGGTGTGCTCGACGGCGATCAGCGAGCCGTCGTGCGAGAGGTCACCCACGCCGGCCGACTCGCGGTGTCGGTAGATCTCGACGGGGGCCGAACCCCGCCGGACCAGATGGATCGTCGAGCCGTCCTCGTCGGTGGAGCGGCCGACGACCGCCGTGCGGCCGTCGCGGCCGATGGCCAGGCCCGCCGGGTACGACGCGTCCAGGCCCGGCGTCGCCTCCTCGTCGGGGCCGCCCTGGAAGGGCTGGCGGCGCCAGACGCCGAACTCGTCGCCGTCCTTGTCGTCGAACCACCAGATCCACTCGCCGTCCGGCGAGAGCACGCCGTCCGTCGTCCCGTTGGCCCGGTCCGTGGCCTGGCGCTGCTCGCCGGTCACCCGGTCCCACGCGTACAACTCGTACGTGCCCGTGGCGTTGGAGACGAACAGCGAGCGGTGCGGCGCGTCCTCCGCCCAGTCCGGCAGCGACACCCTCGGCGCCCGGAACCTCTTCTCCCAGTCGGGCATGGACCCGCTCTGCTGCTGCGGGGTGGACCCGTTGCTCTCAGTCATGGCCCCATATTGCCCCGCCCGTCGGACATTGCGTCGCCGAGGCCCCCAGCCTGTGGAAAACTTCCGCCCGGCGCCGCCCCCGCGCCTGTGGACAACCAGTGAACGCGCAGGTCGAGCCCGACTGCGGCCGGGACCACGACCGGGTGGCACAGGGCGACCGCGCAGGCGGCTCCCGACCGGATGTCCGGGCGCCCCGGACCGATTGCGGGACCGATTGTCAGTGGCCGGGTGCAGACTCGCCGCATGACCCCGACGAACGATGTGCCGACCTCGACGAACGCTGTGCCGACGGCGGGCACCCCGGCGGGCGTACTGCGCGGGACCGTCGAGACGTACTGGGCCAGCGCGGTCGCCCGCGACTGGGACGCGTTCGCCGACACCCTGGCCGAGGACGTGGTGTACGAGCTGCCGCAGACGAGGGAGCGGATCCGGGGCCGGGAGCGGTATGTGCGGTTCAACCGCGACTATCCGGCGGACTGGCACGCCCGCGTCGAGCGGATCGTCGCCGAGCCGGGGCAGGTCGTCAGCTGGATACAGGTGACGGTCGGGCCGGAGGAGATGGACGCGGTCTCCTTCTTCACGGGGGACGCGCACGGCCGGATCACCTCCGTCATCGACTTCTGGCCCGAGCCGTACGAGCCGCCGGCAGGCCGGGAGCACCTCGTCGAGCGGTACTGAACCGCTCTGCCGCATGGTCGACCCGGCCGACCCCGCGGCCGGGCGGGCGGTGCGGGCACCGTACGGTGGAAGGCGTGTACCGGTTTCTGCTGACGCCCCGATGGTGGGGGATCAACGTCTTCGTGCTGCTCGCCATCCCCTTCTGCGTGTTCATGGGGTCGTGGCAGCTGAGCCGGTTCGAGGACCGTATGCAGGACCACCGCACGGCGACCGAGCGCGTCGACCCCGCGGACCGGGCCCCGGCCCGCCCGCTGGACCAGCTGCTGCCGGTCGACAAGGAGACCTCCGGCGAGCTGGTCACCGCGACCGGACGGTACGGCGAGCAGCTCCTGGTTCCCCACCGCGAGCTGGACGGCAAGGACGGGTTCTACGTCCTGACGCTGCTGCGCACCGACGGGGGCAAGTCGCTGCCGGTCGTACGGGGCTGGCTGCCCGGTACCGCGGACCCGGACCGGGCGCCGGCCGCGCCCACCGGCGAGGTCACCGTGACCGGCTCGCTCCAGGCGTCCGAGACGCCCGGCTCCAACGGTGTGCCCGTGCAGGGCGGTCTCCCCGCCGGCCAGACGGGGGCGATCAGCGCGGCGACGCTGGTGAACCTGGTGCCGGACGACCTGTACGACGCCTGGGTCACCCTCGACAAGGGCGACGCGGAGATGAAGGCCGTGCCGGCGACGGCGCCGCAGGACAGCGGGCTCGACCTCAAGGCGTTCCAGAACCTCGGCTACACCGGCGAGTGGTTCGTCTTCGCCGGCTTCGTCGTCTTCATGTGGTTCCGGCTGCTGCGCCGCGAGATCGAGTTCATCCGGGACGAACAGCTGGGGCTGGTCCCGGAGGGGGACGGCTCGGCGGACCCGCACCCGAAGGAGGGTGCGTCGAGGGACGGCGGTGGTTCCGGGGCCGGCCAGGAGGCGGAGGCGGGCCGTTCCGGCGAGGAGCGGGACCCCTCCCGCGAAGCGGAACCCGCCCAGTGACGCCGGGCCCGCCCGGGACGTGAAGGGCGGGCCCGGCGTCACTGGGCGGGTTCCGCTTCGCGGGAG
>NZ_LIQX01000825.1 GCF_001418475.1 Streptomyces ossamyceticus
TACGGCGGGGCCGCGGCCCCGGGGGAAGCGGGAGGGCCACGGCGCTGGCCGCCGCGCTGGCCCTCTTCCTCGCTCCGGCCCTCGCGGCGTGCAGCGACGACAGCGGCGGGGGCGGCGACGCGACACCGCCCACCCCCACGGTGGAGAGGACGACGGGCGAGCCGGACGGGGCGAGCGCGAGCGGGCCCGCGGACGCGGGGACGGCCGAGAAGGAGATCCGGCAGAACTGGGCGACGTTCTTCGACCCGACCAGCTCCAAGGAGGACCGGCAGGCCGTCCTGGAGAACGGAGAGCGGATGGGCCCGGTCCTCGACGCCTTCAGCGGCGACGAACGCGGACAGCGGGTCGAGGCGAAGGTCACGAAGGTCGAGTTCACGTCGGCGACCGACGCGGACGTGACGTACTCGCTGCTGATGAAGGGCGCCACGGTCCTGCCGGACTCGGCGGGCACGGCCGTCGAGCAGGACGGCACCTGGAAGGTCTCCGTCAAGACACTCTGCGGGCTGGTGGGGCTGAGCGGTGCGTCGGCGGTCCCGGGCTGCTGAGACCGTCGCCGCGGCCCTGCTCCTGCTGCTGACCGCGGCCTGCGGCAGCCGCCTCCCGGAGAGCGACTTCGAGGGCCGGTCCACCGCGCCGCCGGCCACCGGGCGGGCCGGCGCCCCGATCCGCGTCGGCATCATCGCCAGCGCCACCAGCCCCGTCGGCGGCGACGCCTTCACCGGGCCGCGCGACGGGGCGAAGGCCTGGTTCACCGCCCTGAACGCGCGCGGCGGCATCGACGGCCGCCCGGTCGAGGTGCGTGAGTGCGACGACGGCGGCAGCGGCGTCGGCAACAACGAGTGCGTCCACAAGCTCGTCGAGGAGGACCGGGTGGTCGCCCTGGTCGCGACCACCGCCCTCGACTACGCGGGCGCCCCGCGCGTCTCCCACGCGCGCGTGCCCGACATCGGCGGCCAGCCCATCGGCCCGGCCTACGACACCTACCCGCACCTCTACGGCATCTACGGCAGCCTTGCGCCCCGCGACGGCACCACCGGCTGGGACGGGAAGCAGTACGGCGGCACCGAGGTCTACCGCTACTTCAAGCGCGAGCACGGCGCCCGCACCGCCGCCGTGGTGTCGTACAACCAGGCCGCGTCGGCCGCGTACGCCCGGCTGATCGTCGACGGGCTGAAGGCCGAGGGGTACGAGGTCGTCACCGAGCAGCTCGACTTCGCGCTGCCCAACTTCCGCGCGGCCGCCGCCGACATCCAAAACCGGGGCGCCGACCTGGTCCTCGACGCGATCGACGGCCACGGCAACGCCCGGCTCTGCGCGGCGATGGACGAGATCGGCGTCGAGGTGACGGCCAAGGTCACCAACGTCCAGAACTGGACCTCCTCCGTCGCCGAGGACTACGCGGACGCCCCGCGCTGCCGCAACGCCCTGTGGGCCACCGGCTCCAGCCGCAACTACGAGGACACCGGGCAGGCGGCCGTAAAGGAGTTCCGGGACGCCACCGAAGGGCTGGGGACGCACTCCCAGTGGCAACTGGAGGGCTGGGCCGCCGCCATGTGGTTCACGGACGCGGCGCGCTCCTGCGCCGGCACCGAGGAGGGCGTCACGCGCGCGTGCGTCGACCGGTTCATGAACCGCGACGAGCCGTACACCGCCGACGGACTCCTCCTGCCCGTCCGCTTCGAGCGGCTCGCCGAGCCGCCGGCCACCCGCAGGACCTGTCTGTCGGTCGCCCGCTGGCAGGACGCCCACGGCTGGGTGAGCCAGGGGGACATGGGCCAGAACTGCTTCGTGGTACCGCAGTTGCCCTACCGACCCTGATGCGAAACGGCCCCGACGGGTTCCGGAAACCGGTTACCGATCGCGCAACCGTTCCATGACAAGTTGATATGGAAGCCCAACCATCCCCCATGAACCCGGGTCTAACCGTACGGCGGTGGACCAGCACTGCCAAACACCGTCCGACCAGGAAGAAAAGGGCTCCGGGGGACCAATGCACATCTCTTTCCTGATACACAACGCATACGGGATCGGGGGAACGATCCGCACGACGTACAACCTCGCGAACAGCCTGGCCGAGCAGCACGACGTCGAGATCGTCTCCGTCTTCCGCCACCGCGACGAGCCGGTCTTCCGGCACGACCCGAGAGTCCGGCTCCGCGCCCTCGTCGACATCCGCGACGGCGGCGCCGACCACGGCCACACCGAACTGCGGCGCCCCGCCAAGGTGTTCCCGCGCGCCGAGGGCCGCTACGAGCAGTACAGCGCCCTGACCGACCGGCGCATCGCCGAGCACCTCGCCTCGGTCGACGCCGATGTCGTCGTGGGCACCCGGCCGGGCCTGAACGTGCACCTCGCCCGGCAGACCCGCCGCGGCCCGGTCCGTGTCGGCCAGGAGCACCTCACCCTGGACAGCCACTCCCCGGCTCTGCGCGCCACCCTGCGCGGCGCCTACCCACGGCTGGACGGGTTCACCACGACCACCGAGGCCGACGCGCGCGCGTACGGCACCAAGATGCGGCTGCCCGGCGTCAGGCTGGCGGCCGTGCCCAACCCGGTGCCCGCGCCCGGCGTCGACCCGGCCGACGGCAGCGGCAAGTGGGTCGTCGCCGCCGGACGGCTCGCGCCCGTCAAGCGCTACGACCTGCTGGTGCGGGCCTTCGACAAGGTGCGCGAGGAGCGGCCCGACTGGCGGCTGCGGATCTACGGCAGCGGCAGGCAGAAGGAGGGACTGCGCACCCTCATCGACGAGATGGGCCTCTACAACCACGTCTACCTGATGGGCCCCGCCCACCCCATCGAGCCCGAGTGGGCCAAGGGCTCCATCGCCGCCGTCACCTCCAGCCTGGAGTCCTTCGGCATGACGATCGTCGAGGCCATGCGCTGCGGTCTGCCCGTGGTCTCCACCGACTGCCCGCACGGCCCCGGCGAGATCATCGAGGACGGTGTCGACGGCCGCCTGGTGAAGGTCGGCGACATCGATGCCATCGCCGCCGGCCTTCTCGAACTCATCAACGACGACGCCAAACGACAGCAGATGGCGCACGCGGCGCTCAAGGACTCCGAGCGCTTCGACCCGGCCCGGATCGCCGAACGCCACGAGGCGCTGTTCACCGGTCTGATGGCCCGCGGCGGGACCTCACGGGTGGGCCGGGTGCGCGGCTCACTGCACCGCACCCGTGGGGCGCTGCTCGGTGGTGCGTACGCCGTTCGTGATGCCGGACGGTCGGCTCTCGGGAAGGGGCGCGCCGCATGACGTCACCGGCCCGCCGCGCCACGGCTCCCGGCGGTGAGGACGAGCCCGCCACGATCCCGCGCGCCGACTGCGTCGCCGACTTCGCCGGCGGC
>NZ_LIQX01000826.1 GCF_001418475.1 Streptomyces ossamyceticus
TCACCGAGGGCGGCGTCGGCGACACCCACGCCGACGCCGCCCTCGGTGAACTGGTCGCGTGCGCCCTGGTCACTCCGGTCGGCGCCCGCTACCGTCTCGCGACGGGCGTACGGACCCAGCTGGAGGCCGCCGGATACGGCGACGGGGCCGAGGACAGGGCCCGTACCGCCGCCCAGCACTACGCCTGGTGGGCCGGGCACCCGTCGGTCACCCCCGAACGGGTCTCCGCCGAGGCGGACGCCCTGCTCGCCGCGCTCACCGCCCTCGCGCCGCTCACCTCGCCCGCCGAGGACGAGGAGGGAAGCGTCGCGGTGCGGCTCGCCCGGCAGGCGGCGCCCGCGTTCGCGGCGGGCCTGCACTGGAACGCCTGGGAACGGGCGCTCCGGGCGGGCGTCGAGGCGGCCCGCCTCGCCGAGGAGGTCGGCGAGCAGGCGTACTTCCACCACGAGCTGGGTGTCCTCGCGCTGTGCCGCGGCCGGCTCGACGAGGCCCGCGCCGAGCTGGAGGCGTCCATCGGGCTGCGCGGCATCCTCGTCGACAAGCGCGGCACCGTCGCCGGCCGCAGGGCCCTCGCCCTGGTCGCCGACCGCTCGGGGGCGACCCCGCCCGGCGGGCGCACGGCGGCGGGGGAGGAGGTGCCCGACGCACGGCACGAGGAGTCGGCCTCACCGCCCGGCGGAGTGCCCTCCGGGTACGCCCCGGCCGGCTTCGGCGCGGCCGTCGGCCCGGCCGTGTCGACGGGGGAATCCACCCTCGTCACCCAGCACACGGGCGGCTCGCCCGCCCACCGGGGCGGTGTCCTCAAGAGCTTCGTCGGCGGCGCCCGGCGCAACCTGGTGGCCGCGGGGGCGGGCGCCCTGCTCGCCGCCGTGCTCGGCACCGTGGTGACGCTCGGCGCGACCTCCGACAAGAACAACACCCCGGCCGAGCGGATCGGCGTCAACCCCTCCGCCAGTGAGGGCGCCGACGACGGCGGCCTCGGCGCCGACCGCGCCAAGCAGGGCGAGGGCGACGACGGCCCCGGCGTGCTGCCCGAGCCGAGCGACCCCGGCCCGGACGGGACGTACGGCACCGCGGACGACCCGACGCCCAGCGAGTCGGCGAAGCCGTCGAAGGACGACAAGCCGTCGCCGTCCGAGTCGTCCGGTTCGTCGGACGGCGGCACGAGCGGTGGTTCCTCGGGCGGGTCCGGCAGCGGTTCCGACGGCGGGACGACCGGCGGGAGCAACGGCGGGACGACCGGCGGTGACACGGGCGGCGCGGACGGCGGCACGTCCGGCGGCGGGACCACCACGGGCGGGACCACCGGCGGTACGGACGGCGGTACGACGGACGGCGGGACCACCACGGGCGGGACCACCAGCGGTACGGACGGCGGCACCACCGGTGACACCACGGGTGGTGCCGACGGCGGCACCACCGGGGGTACCACGGACGGCGGGACGACCACCGACGGGACGACGGGCGGGGCCGACGGCGGGACGACCGCCGGGACCACGGGCGGCACCGCGCCGTCCAACAGCGTCTCGGCGAGCGCCTCGCAGAGCGGTCCCGAGACGCCCGGCGGCGCCCTCGCCTGACGTTCCGACCACCAGGTCACGGAGAACGGGGCACAGGCAACAGGTCACAGCGACCAGGTCACAGACAACGTCACAGGCAACAGGTCACAGAGAAAGGGCCGGGTCCGTTCCGCGGACCCGGCCCCTCGTCGTGAAATGGCTCAGAACAGCCGCAGCTTGTCGTCCTCGATACCGCGCAGGGCGTCGTAGTCCAGGACCTGGCAGTCGATGCCCCGGTCGGTGGCCAGCACCCGGGCCTGAGGCTTGATCTCCTGTGCGGCGAAGACACCGCGGACCGGCGCGAGGTGCGGGTCGCGGTTCAACAGCTCCAGGTAGCGCGTGAGTTGCTCGACACCGTCGATCTCGCCGCGCCGCTTGATCTCCACCGCGACGGTCGCGCCCGCGGCGTCCCGGCACAGGATGTCGACCGGGCCGATCGCCGTCATGTACTCACGGCGGATGAGGGTGTAGCCCTCGCCCAGGGTCTCGATGCGGTCGGCGAGCAGCTCCTGGAGGTGCGCCTCCACCCCGTCCTTGATCAGACCGGGGTCGACACCCAACTCGTGCGAGGAGTCGTGGAGGACCTCCTCCATGGTGATGATGAGCTTCTCGCCCGCCTTGTTGATGACGGTCCAGACGGCAGGCGTGCCGTCCGGGTCCCCCGCGTCCTCCTTCAAGGTGCACGGCGGCGACATCCAGTTGAGGGGCTTGTAGGCCCGGTCGTCCGCGTGGATCGAGACGCTGCCGTCCGCCTTCACCAGGATCAGACGGGGGGCCGAGGGGAGGTGGGCGGTGAGCCGGCCCGCGTAGTCGACGGAGCAGCGGGCAATGACGAGACGCATGGTCGGCAACGCTACTCGACGGCGGTGGGTACGCG
>NZ_LIQX01000827.1 GCF_001418475.1 Streptomyces ossamyceticus
CACACACACCGCCAACCCCATCCCCAACCTCCGTCGACGAACGACCAGTGAGGCCCCAGTAACTGCTCCGCAACGCGCGGGACATGGCAGCGACCCACCTCCCCCCTAATTTCTGTCGCACGACAGAAATGAGCGCCGCACCCGGAGGTCCCGCCATGGCGACAGCGACCACGTACGGAGCACGCGACCACGCCCGCGCCCAGGAGGGCACCCGCGCCGAGGCGATGCCGATCGTCCCGGCCGACGACTGGCCCGACCCGCCCGCCGACGCCGGCCCCCTGGTGTGGGCCGAGACGGTCGCGGGCGGCAACTACACCCACAAGGTGTTGGCCCGCGGCACGGAGATGCGTCTGACCGACCCGCACGGCGACGCCTGCGCCCACGTCCTGCTGTACGCCGCCGACCGTCCCTGGGAGCGGCTGAACGTCGCCGACACCGTCAAGGTCCAGTGGAACGCCTACCTCGGCGAGGGCGTCCTGCTCCTGTCCGACCAGGGCCGCGTCCTCGCCTCCCTCGTCGCCGACACCTCCGGCCGGCACGACGCGCTGTGCGGCACCTCCACCCTCGTACGCAACACCGCCCGTTACGGCGACGGCAGCCCCCAGTCCCCCTCCCCCGCCGGACGCGAACTGTTCAAGCTCGCCGCCGCGAAGAACGGCCTCGGCCCCCGCGACCTGCCGCCCTCCCTCTCGTTCTTCCAGGGCGTCGAGGTACGCGACGACGGCACCCTCGACTTCACCGGCTCCGCCGGCCCCGGCGCCAGCGTCACCCTGCGCACCGAGCAGGACGTCACCGTCCTCATCGCCAATGTCCCGCACCCGGCCGATCCGCGCCCGGAGTACGTGAGCACCGCCCTGGAGGTGCTCGCCTGGCGGGCCCGGGCGACCGCGCCGGACGATCCGCTGTGGAACGCCACCCCGGAAGGCAGCCGCGCCTTCCTCAACACCGCCGAGTTCCGCACCGCCAGGGGGACCGCATGACGACCATGGCCGTCGCGGCCCTCGCCGCGAGGAGGACCCTATGACTTCCGTGATCGTCGCGGCCCGCGCCGCCTGGTCCGCCGTCGTCCCGGCCGGCGGGACCCTCACCCTCACCGATCTGCACGGCAACCAGGCCGTCGACTTCCTCGTGTACGACGCCCACGACACAGCCGTCCGCTACAGCGCCCCCGACACGATCCACGCCCAGGGCGGCATCTTCCTCACCACCGGCAGTGTCCTGATGTCCAACGAGCACACCCCGCTGATGACCGTGGTCGCCGACGACGTCGGCCGGCACGACACGGTGGGCGGCGCCTGCTCCAAGGAGTCGAACACCCTGCGGTACGGCCACCACACCTGGTCGCAGCACGCCTGCGTGGACAACTTCCTCGCGGAGGGCGCCCGGTACGGCCTCGGCAAACGCGACCTCGTGTCGAACGTCAACTGGTACATGAACGTGCCGGTCGAGAAGGACGGCACCCTCGGCATCGTCGACGGCATCTCCGCTCCGGGACTCTCCCTGACCCTGCGCGCCGAGCGCGACGTACTCGTCCTGGTCTCCAACTGCCCCCAGATCAACAACCCCTGCAACGGCTTCACCCCGACGCCCGTCGAGATGACCATCGACCACCCGCTGCTCGAAGCCCCAGCCGACCCCACCGGAGCCACCGCGCCAACCGCCGAAGCCCACGCCGACACGACCCGAGCCGCTGCCTCTCAGGCCCTCGCCTCCGAGGCCGCCTCCCCGTCCCCCCAAC
>NZ_LIQX01000828.1 GCF_001418475.1 Streptomyces ossamyceticus
GGTGGGGCCGGCGCCGACCGGGACGGGCGGGCCGGTCAGGGCGGGCTTGTCGTCCGTCACCCGGTAGGCGGCGACCGTGCCGTCGGCCTTCTCGCTGACCGCGTAGAGCATCTCGCCGTCCGCGGAGAGGGCGAGGTAGGACGGGTCGGGGACGTCGTCGGCGGCGTCCCCGACGAGGGTCAGGGCGCCGCTGTCCTCGTCCACGGCGGCGACGAGGACGCCGGGGCCTCCCTCCGTCGTGAACGACCCGATGTACGCGCGGCGCTCCCGCTTCCCGTGTGCTGCCACTGCCGTCCCCTCCCGGTGGTGTTCGGTGCGGGTGAGGGTAGCAGCAGGTCTAGACCAACAGCAGTGTGCCTGTCGGCGTCGCCCGTCGGGGCGGCGGAGCGCCGCGGGTCAGGAGCCGGCCAGCCGGGAGCCGGAGGTCCTGCCGAGGGGCAGGGCCAGGTCGGACAGGGTTCGCTCCAGGTTGTGCAGGTGGACCAGGGGGGTGCCGGGTTCCGGCTGGTGCGCGGCCTCCTGGCCGGTGAGGTGCTGCGGCCAGGCCGGGGCGCGCGTCTCGTGGACGGTCAGGGCCTCCACCGCGGCCTTCACCCGCCAGCAGGCGGCCACGAGGGACGCCTCGTGGGAGGCGGGCGGCTCGGCGGTGGCCGACACCAGGGCGTGGACCTCGTTCACACAGTCGTCGAGGAGGCGCAGGGCCTGGCGGGCGCGCGCCTTGCGGCCGTGGAACGGGTTCAGCGGATGCACCAGCGGGGCGAGGGCGACACGGGCCCGCCCGAACAGCGCCTCCAGTTCGGCGGCGTGCGGGGCCGGGTCGGCCTCGGGGTCGCCCTCCAGCCGGGCGGCCGTCTCGGTCGCGGCGGCGTGCACACAGTGCAGGGCCCGCAGGATCCAGGCGTCGTTGGTCGCGTGGGTGGTGACCGGCAGGACGAGGAAGACCGCGAGCATGGCGCAGCCCGCCCCGACCCCCGTCTCGACGAGCCGGAGCGCGAGGAGTTGGGCGTCCAGAACTCCCAGCAGGCCGTAGAGGAGGCTGGCCATGACGGTGACCGCCAGCATCATCCAGGAGTACGACACGGCCGCCGTGTAGAAGATCCCGAAGACGCACAGGGCGACGAGGGCGGCGGACGCCACGGGCGCCCCGTCGAGCGGGACGGCCACGAGGAGGCCGAAGGCGACGCCGATCACGGTGCCGAGGACGCGGCGGAAACCGCGGATCAGGGTCTCGCCCCGGGACGTCGTGTTGACGAAGATCCACCAGGCGGTGCCGACGGCCCAGTACCAGCGGTCCTCGGAGAAGCCCTGACCCACGACGAGCGCGACCGCGCAGGCGGCCGCGGCCTGGAACGCCTGCCGGGTGGTGGGACGGTCCAGGCCCGAGCGGGGCGCCTCGGCGGGGGGCGCGACCGGCGGGGCGCCCCGTTCGATGGGCCACAGGACGAAGCGCACGGCCCCGGCGACCAGCAGGGCCAGGGTCATGGCGGCGTAGAGGCCGGGCAGTTGCGCGGGGACGGCGTGCAGGAACTGCGTGACGAAGAAGCTCATGAAGGCGAAGATGCCGAGCGCCTGACCGCGTGCTCCCCAGCGGCGGGCGTAGACCCCGCAGAAGACCGTGGCGACGAACGCCATGTCGCGGGCGGCCGTGAGGTCGTGCAGCGTGGTGGCGAACGCCAGGACCGGGAATCCGGCCAGGGGCAGCAGGGCGGTGGTGATCCGCTGGGCGCGGACCGTGCCGTCGGTGACGGTGAAGAGGGCGAGGAGCGCGGCGAGGCCGCCCGTGATCGACGCGGGGAGCGGGAAGCCACTCAACTCGGAGACAGCGACCGCGGCGCCCACGCCGATGACCGCGCGGACGGAGTTCCGCAGCCGCAGACGCCCCGGATCAGGCGCTGTGAACATCCTCTTCATGGCCGTGTACCGCCCCCTCGCACTGGTGCGTGCCGCGTCCGCGGCGTGCTGGGTCTCAGCGGGCGGCGGGCACAGCGAAGGCGCCGCGCTCCGGGGCCGGCCTCGTCGCCGTCCGGCACTGCGCGGCGCCGAAACTACGTGGATAGGCCAAGAGATAAGCACCTTTGACCCCAATGGCTCAACTCGGAGGTCCAGGGCTGAGCCATTGGCCCAGGCGGCGAAGGGCACAGCCGGCCCCTGGTGGACCATCGGATCAGACGTCGCGGCGAACGGCCTTCTCGGCGCGTCCGGGCCGGCCGCGCGATCGCGCCACAGGGAGGGGCGAGAGGGCCGTTGATACCGTTTCCATGATCGTCGGATGGCGCAGGGAGGTCGACGGATCATGGCCGTGGACGAGCTGGACACCCGGATCCTGCGGTTGCTCCTGGAGCAGCCGCGGACGAGTGTGCGGGAGTACGCCCGGGTGCTCGGTGTCGCGCGGGGGACGCTGCAGGCGCGGCTCGACCGGTTGGAGCGGGACGGTGTGATCACCGGGACGGCGCCGTCGCTCTCCCCCGCCGCGCTCGGCCATCCGGTGCTGGCCTTCGTGCACATCGAGGTGACGCAGGGGCACCTCGACGACGTGGGGGACGCGCTGGCGGCCGTGCCGGAGATCATCGAGGCGTTCTCCATCACGGGCGGCGGCGATCTGCTGACCCGGGTCGTGGCCCGTGACAACGCGCACCTGGAGGACGTGATCCAGTCGCTGATCAGCCTGCCCGGCGTGGTGCGCACCCGCACCGAGGTCGCGCTGCGGGAGCGGGTGCCGTACCGGCTGCTGCCGCTCGTGGAGTCGGTCGGCCGGGCCGCGGGGAACTGAGCGCGGAGCGGCCGATGACCGACGTCCGGCCGGCCGCTGACATCCTGGGGCGTATGGGCACTCTCGGCGACACGGCGGTCGTCTTCGATCTCGACGGAACACTCGTGGACAGCGAGCCGAACTACTACGAGGCCGCGCGTGAGTTGCTGGCCGCGCACGGGGCTCCCGGCTTCACCTGGGAGGACAACGCGGCCTACGTGGGCATCAGCACGTGGGAGACGCTGGGCCTGTGGAAGGAGCGGTACGGCATCGCCGCGCCGCGCGCCGAACTCGTCGACGAGCTGGACCGCCGCTACCTGGAGCGGGCCCGTGTCTCCACCCCCGTGTTCCCGGAGATGCGGACGTTCGTGGAACTCCTGGCGGCCGAGGGGGTGCCGATGGCCGTGGCCTCCGGGTCGTCCCGAGCGGCGATCGAGGTGATCCTCGCGGGCACGGGCCTCGACGTGTATCCGCGGGTCGTGGTGTCGGCCGAGGAGGTCGCCCGCGGCAAGCCCGCGCCGGACGTCTTCCTGGAGGCGGCCCGGCGGCTGGGCGCCGCCCCGGCCGACTGTGTCGTGATCGAGGACGCGGCGCCGGGCGCGGCGGCCGCCCACGCCGCCGGGATGCGCTGCGTCGCGGTCCCGTACGTCCCCGCCCAGGCCGACGCCCCGCCGTT
>NZ_LIQX01000829.1 GCF_001418475.1 Streptomyces ossamyceticus
GCGCCGGGGGGTGGGGCGCCGGGGGGAGCACCCGTCAGGTGGCGCCGGGGCCGCGCGGTGGTGCCTGCCGGTCGTCGTTGCCGTCCGGCCCGCCCGGCTCGGAGAGCCGGGCCCGCTTCAGCCCCTGCTGGATTGCGATCATGGCGCGCGCCGAGGCGTCGGGGGAGAGCCCCGCCTCGGTGTCGCCTTCCCGCAGACCGTCCGCTGCTTCCTTGCGGAGCTGCTGTGCGAGGCTCGCACCCCGGGTCCGCTGGGGCAGGACCTGGGGTGTGGTCAGAGGACCGGAGGAGGTGCCCCGGCCGGACGCGGCGGGGGAGGAGTGCCCGGTCATGGCACCCGACCCGGAGGTGGCGGGCCCGAGCCCGGCACCTCCTCCGCTTCCGTACTGGGGTCCGCTTCCGGTCCCGTACTCCGTTCCGGCGCTCGTCCGGGAGCCGGAGCCGTACTCGGATCCGCCGCCGTATCCGGCGCCCGGACCCTGGTGTGCCGCGCCGGCCGTGCCGCCACCACTGGTCATGGTGGTGAGCGGCGCGGTGGTCTGCCCGGCGGGCGCGGTGTGGTGCGGGACGGGCTCCTGAGGGGGAGCCCAGTCGGTGGTGCCCGGGGACGGGGGCATCAGGGGCGCCGATTCGGGTGGCAACAGACCGGCACCTCCGTAATCGGGGAATCCGCTGTGGTCCGGCATCCGGGTGTCCGTCAGCAGGTTCCCGGGGGCCGCCAGCGGGTCGGCGCCGCCGGAGACGGCACCGGCGCCCACCCCGGCGAGCACTCCGGCGCTCTGCGGCTCGGACACGTCGGAGACGGCGCGCCCGCCCCCGCCGAGCCCGCTGTGCTCGCCGCCGGCGGAGGACACCGCCGCCATGTTCGACGCGGCGGCCGCCGATGTGAGCTGGTCGAGGACCGGCGAGTCCACCTCCTCCAGGAGGTCCGCCGGCAGCAGTACGACGACGAGCGTGCCGCCGTACACCGACTCGCGCAGTTCCACCTTGATGTTGTTGCGCTCGGCGAGCCGCGCCACCACGAAGTGCCCGAGGCGCGGGTCCTCGCCCAGGGCGGTCATGTCGAGCTTCGGCGGGTGGGCGAGGAGGTGGTTCGCCTTGTGCCGCAACTCCTCCGGCACACCCAGGCCGTGGTCCTCGACATGGATGGCCAGGCCCTTGGCGACCTTGGTGGCGCTGACGAACACCTGGGTGTCCGGCGGCGAGAAGCTGGTGCCGTTCTCGATGAGTTCGGCGAGCAGATGCGTCACGTCCGACACGGCCCGCCCGGTCAGGGCGAGCCGACGGTCGGCCGGCTGGTTCTTGATCTTGACGCGGGTGTACGCCTCGGTCTCCGCGACCGCGCTGCGCATCACGTCGGTGATGGAGACGGGCGCCGTCATCCGGCGGGTGGGCGGCGAACCGGAGAGGATCACCAGGTTCTCCGCGTGCCGGCGGACACGGGTGGCGAGGTGGTCGACCTTGAAGATGTCCTTCAGCAGGTCGGAGTCCTCGTGCTTGCGCTCCAGGTCGTCCAGGAGCGAGATGAGGCGGTGGATCAGGATCTGCGTCCGGCGGATCAGCTGGGCGAAGACCTTCTCGGAGCCCTCCCGGCCGAGGCTCTGACGTACCGCGCTCTCGGCGGCGACCCGCCCCAGGTGCTCGATGGCGCCGGCGAGCCGCTCCATCTCGTCCGCCGACGGCTGCCGGCCGGCGGCGAGGGACTCGGGTTCTATCCGCTCGCCGCGCTCTATTCGGGCCAGCAGCTGCGGCAGCCAGACGTCCGACAGCTCCTCGGTCCTGCGCTGGAGGTCGGTGATCCGGCGCAGCGTGGAGCGCCGGCCGCGGGAGGCCAGCAGGGCTCCGGCGGTCAGCGCGATCAGGGTGGCGGCGGACCCCAGCAGGGTGGCGAGGAGCAGGTCGTCGGCGCGCTGCGAACCGGCGTCGGCGACGCCCCGCACGGACTCGGCGCCCAGCGACTGGAGATCGCCGATGACGCCCTCGCTCGCACCGGGCCAGGTCGGTGCCTGCCGGGGCAGGGCGGTGCCCTCGCCGTTGGTCATGGCGTCCTCGACGACGCCGATGGTGGTCCACTGCGCGCTGTCGGTGATCTCCCCGTAGGAGGCGGCGCCGCCGACGGGGAGATCACGGGCGTTGAGCGCCGCGCGGATCTCCTGCTGGATCGCCAGGTACTGGGAGAACCGGGTGCGTGCCTGCGGGGTCAGCTTGCGCGAGGGCAGCGCGCCGGAGATCAGCGCGTCCTCGCGGGAGAGCATCTCGGTGAGCCGGACGACCGCCGTGGTGGCCTCGGCGGAGTGGGCGCGGGTTCCGTCGTTGCTGCTGACGGCCGCGCCGAACAGGTTCACCCCGGCCTGCACGGTGCCGGTGAAGTACTGGAAGGCGCCGTCGCCGTCGAGTTGCCGGTCGTCGATCGCGGAACGCCGGTCCGCGAGGTCGTCCAGCGCGTCGTCGAGCTTCTCCGCCAGGTTCCGCAACCGGGGGGTGTCGAGCGCGGACATGGACGCCTTGCGGTACGAGGTGACCGCGGCGTCCGTCTTCTCGCGGGCCACGTCCAGCTTCGAACGGTCCGACCCTGCCCGGCTCGTCTGCCACACGGCCGTGAGCCGGCGCTCCTCCTGGAGCCGGGACAGCACGGTCTGCGCGGGCGCGGCGACGGAGGTGGCCCGGTCCGACTCGGCCCACAACTGGATCTGCTCGTCGACGAGTCCGGCCGCCGTGTAGCCCCAGATCCCCGTGGCGAGGACCGCGGGGACGACGAACGGCACGACGAACGAGTACCGGAGGGATGTGCGAGAGGCGGACCGATGACGTGTCCGCCGGTCGCGGGTGCCTGGCATCTGATTCCTCGTACGACAGCGAAAATCCGATGGCGGTCAGGGGTGGCGCATGGTGTCCGACATCCCCCCTGTACGCCGACTTGACACGCCGTCGGCAAATGTCAGCGGCCGTGGGGAACCGTATCAGGCCCCATGCCTGACCGTCAGCATCCGCTTGACCGCAACCAACTGCTCAAGGGCATGAGTTGACGAAGATCACAAAAGGGCGAGCAGCTTGGGGGTGTACAAGGCGCTCGCCGTGCCGATACCGGCCACCGTGTCGAAGTAGATGGACGTCAGTTCGGGGTCCTGTCGCACGGCCCGCAACAGGGACAACCGTTGCTCGTGGGGCTCCAGTCGGGCAACCCCCAGGGTCGCGTCGTACCCCGGAGTGAGAGCGGCGTCACGTTCCTCGGCGTACGCGTCGAGCGCCGTGTCGAGGGCCGCGGGGTCGCCGCCGAGACGGGGACCGGCGTGCTTCGCCAGGGATTCCGCTTGTTGAAACGCGTCAGTGATGCCGCGGGCGGTGATCGAGTCCTTGTGATGGCCGGAGTCCCCGACCAGCGCCCAACCGGGCCCGGCAGCCTGCCGGAAGAAGTTCCGCTGGTCGCCCGTTCCGCGCAGCCGCTCCACCGGTTCCCGGTCCGCGATCCGTTCGTACAGGGCGGGCGCGGTGGTGCGGACCTGCTCCCGGTAGGCCGAGCAGGCGTCGGAGCGGATCTCGTCGAAGCGGGCCTGCGGGAAGTAGGCGAGGACGAGGGTCGCGTCGTCGTTGGTGGCGACGGCCGCCACCCAGGAGCCGGTGCTCTCGTACAGCTCCAACGACGCCGGCACGTCCGTGTAGTAGGCGTAGTACGCGCAGGTCAGCCGCTCGTCCTCCAGGGTGAACGGGGCCTTCGCGAGGTCGGCGACGGTGGAGCGCATGCCGTCGGCGCCGACGACCAGGTGGGCGCGTTCGCGGAAGGGCCGTCCGTCGTGTCTGCCCTCCACACCGACGACCCGGCCGGAGGTGTCGTGGAGCAGGCCGGTGACCACGCACTTCTCCCGGTACTCGACTCCGGCCGCGACCGCCGCCTCCACCAGGACCGGGTCGAGGACCCGGCGCCGGGGCGCGTACGCGGCGCGCTGTCCCTCCACTCCGCGGGCGCAGCCCTCCAGCCGTATGTCCGCCACCTCGTAGCTCACCCGGTCGAGCGGTGGGCAGCCGGTGGCGCGGACGGCGTCGAGGAGGCCCCAGCGGGCGAGGGCGGCGACCCCCGGCTGGTGGATGAGGTGGGTGGACAGGGTGTCCGAGCCGAAGGCCCCCTTGTCGAGCAGGAGGACGCGGTGGCCGGCGCGGGCCAGCAGCATGGCGGTCGGGGCTCCGGCGCAGCGCGCCCCTACCACGATGGCGTCGAACATGTGGGCCTCACTACATAGGTGAATGTCGGAAGGGGAGCGGACGGGCCGGCGGTGGGAGTGGGGGTGCCGACGAGGGGTGCGGGGACCGGCACGCCGGGTGCGGCCGGTCCCTCCGGGAACGCGAAAACCCCCGAGAGGCGCGTGCGGACGCCCCCGGGCCGCGTGCGGACGCCCCGGGGGAGGGGGCGGTGCGCGGT
>NZ_LIQX01000083.1 GCF_001418475.1 Streptomyces ossamyceticus
CCTGGTGGGCCGTGGCGGCGGCGGCGTGAAGAACACCAGCGCCCCCGCCGCCACGGCCCACCAGGGCGCCGTCGGCAGCCACGCGTACGACCCGAGCAGATTGCCCAGCGCCGCCAGCGGCACCACCCAGCGCAGCCCCAACAGCGTGAACAGCGGCACGAGCAGCAGCAGTTGCACGACCCGCGCACGCACCGGCACGGGCACCACGGCCCGCCCCGCACCGTCCTCCTGCGCCGACTCCTCCAGGTACCGGGCCAGCTTGCGCAGCGTCGGCCGCTGGTAGACGTCCAGCACCGCCACGCTCGGATACCGGCTCCGCAGCCGCGTCGTCAGTTGCGCGGCCGCCAGACTGCCGCCGCCGATCGCGAAGAAGTCGTCGTCGGCGCCGCCCACCGGCATACCGAGCACCTCGGCCCACTGTTCGGCGAGCCACGCCTCGGTGCCGTACAACTGCTCGGCCGGCCCGCCGGTCTCCAGCTCCGGCAGCGGCCACGGCAGCGCGTCCCGGTCGACCTTCCCCGACGTCCGCGTCGGCAGCTCCTCGACCGGCGCCAGCAGCGGCACCAGCGCCGCCGGCAGCTCCGCCCGCAGCCGCTCCACGGCCGCCGCCTGGTCCCACCCGTCCTGGGTGACCACATAGCCGACCAGCAGCTGATTCCCGCTCCGCGCGGTCCGTACGGCGGCAGCGGCGCCCGCGACACCGGGCAGGCCCTGCAACGCGGCGTCCACCTCGCCCAGCTCGATCCGCCGCCCGCCGAGCTTGATCTGCTCGTCCGCCCGCCCGAGGAAGACCAGCCCCTCCGGCTCGGCCCGCACCAGGTCACCGCTGCGGTAGGCCCGCTCCCAGCCCAGCGACGCGAGCGGCGCGTACTTCTCCGCGTCCTTCTCGGCGTCGAGATACCGCGCGAGGCCCACCCCGCCGATCACCAACTGCCCGCTGCCGCCCATCGGCACCGGCTCCCCGGCCTCGTCGACGACGGCCAGCTCCCAGCCGTTCAGCGGCAACCCGATCCGGATCGGCTCCGCGCCGCTCATCAGCGAGGCACACGCCACGACGGTCGCCTCGGTCGGCCCGTACGTGTTCCAGACCTCGCGCCCCTCCGTCACCAGCCGCTGCGCCAACTCGGGCGGGCACGCCTCACCGCCGAAGATCAGCAGCCGGACGTCGTTGAGCGTCTCCGGCTCCCACAGCGCCGCGAGCGTCGGCACCGTCGACACCACGGTGATCTCCTGCTCGACCAGCCACGGCCCCAGATCGGCGCCGCTCCTGACCTGCGCGCGCGGCACCGGCACCAGACAGGCCCCGTACCGCCAGGCCAGCCACATCTCCTCGCAGGACGCGTCGAAGGCCACCGAGAGCCCGGCCATGACCCGGTCCCCGGGCCCGATCGGCTCCTCGGCCAGGAACAGCTCCGCCTCGGCGTCCACGAACGCGGCGGCGCTGCGGTGACTCACGGCGACACCCTTGGGCTTCCCGGTCGACCCGGAGGTGAAGATGATCCACGCGTCGTTCTCGACGCCGGGCCGCGCTGCGGGGGAGTCGGACACGTCGTGGACGGTCAGCTCGTGCCCCGCGCCGACGACGGCCCGCACCCCGGCCTCCCCGAAGACCAGGTCGGCGCGCTCGTCGGGGTCCTCGGCGTCCACGGGCACGTACGCGGCGCCGGCGGCCAGTACCGCGAGGATCGCCACGTACAGGGCGTTGGTGCCCGACGGCACCCGCACCCCGACCCGGTCCCCGAGCCCGACGCCCACCGCGCCCAGCCGTCGCCGCAGCCGCTCCACCTCTATGGCCAGCGCGCGATAGGTGAGCCGCCGCGTGCCGTCGTCCAGCGCGGGCTCGTCCGGGAACGACCGCACGGACGCCTCGAAGACGTCGACGAGGGTGCGGGGGGAGGCGGCGGGCCCCGCCGAGAACAGGGCCGGCCCGTCGAGTCCCTCCGCCAGTTCCCCCTCCAACAGGGTCAGCTCGGGACTCTCGTACACGGCGGCCATCGGATCCTCGCCTTTCGCACCCGGAAGATCCCGGGGGCGCCGGCGGGCCCGCAGGTCTGCCTGGGGATGTTTCCGTCCCGGCGCCGAACAAGCCCCATACTCTAGTGCTCACGTGACTACGGCCTGTCGTGTCGGCCAAGAGGACGCATCCGCGAAGCAACCCGGAGGCATCGGGCCATCCCCGTGATCTGGGCTTTTCCCGGCGGGACGAGACGTCTCCCACATTTCGCCGCCCTCACGCGCGAAGGCCGCGACCTGATGGTCGCGGCCTTCGCCACTGTGTGTCCGAGGGGGGACTTGAACCCCCACGCCCGATAAAGGGCACTAGCACCTCAAGCTAGCGCGTCTGCCATTCCGCCACCCGGACAAGGTGTCTGTCGTGCGGGGTCTCCCCCGCGGCGACAGAGGAAACATTACCAGGCTTTCCAGGACCCTCGATCACCCCCCGTTCCCGGAGATCCGGGGCGTGAACGGCGTGTGACGGGCTGGTCCCGGTCTTGGGGCGGGGCCCCTGGCAGGAGGAGGATGAGGGGGAACCTTGAGCAGCGACAGCGGGAGGAAGCAGCGTGAGCGAGACGGACACGGCCAGGCGCGTGACCGGCGAGGACGAGGTCGTGGACCTCTGCCGCGAGCTGATCCAGATCGACACCAGCAACTTCGGCGACCACTCGGGCCCGGGCGAACGCAAGGCCGCCGAGTACGTCGCGGAGAAGCTCGCCGAGGTGGGCCTCGAACCGAGGATCTTCGAGTCGCACCCGGGCCGTGCCTCGACGGTGGCCCGCATCGAGGGCGAGGACCCGTCCCGGCCCGCGCTGCTCATCCACGGCCACACCGACGTCGTCCCGGCCAACGCCGACGACTGGACCCACCACCCCTTCTCCGGTGAGGTCGCCGACGGCTGTGTGTGGGGCCGGGGCGCGGTCGACATGAAGGACATGGACGCGATGACCCTCGCGGTCGTCCGGGACCGGCTGCGCAGCGGCCGCAAGCCCCCGCGCGACATCGTCCTCGCCTTCCTCGCCGACGAGGAGGCCGGCGGCACCTACGGGGCCAAGTACCTGGTCAAGAACCACCCCGACCTCTTCGAGGGCGTCACCGAGGCGATCAGTGAGGTCGGCGGCTTCTCCTTCACCGTCAGCGAGCAGCGGCGGCTCTACCTGATCCAGACGGCCGAGAAGGGCATGCACTGGATGAAGCTGACCGTGGCCGGCACCGCCGGGCACGGCTCGATGATCCACCGCGACAACGCCATCACCGAGCTGTCCGAGGCCGTCGCCCGCCTCGGCCGCCACACCTTCCCGGTACGGGTCACCAAGACCACCCGCGCCTTCCTCGACGAGCTCGGCGACGCGCTGGGCACCGAGCTGGACCCGGAGAACATGGAGGGCACCCTCGCCAGGCTCGGCGGGATCGCCAAGCTCATCGGCGCCACCCTCAGCAACACCGCCAACCCCACCCAGCTCGGCGCCGGCTACAAGGTCAACGTGATCCCCGGCGAGGCCACCGCGCATGTCGACGGACGGTTCCTGCCCGGCTTCGAGGAGGAGTTCCTCGCCGACCTCGACAAGATCCTCGGGCCCAAGGTGCGCCGTGAGGACGTGCACTCCGACAAGGCGCTGGAGACGTCCTTCGACGGGGCGCTCGTGGACGCCATGCAGTCCGCGCTGGTCGCCGAGGACCCGGCCGCGAAGGCGGTCCCGTACATGCTCTCCGGCGGTACGGACGCCAAGTCCTTCGACGACCTCGGTATCCGCGGCTTCGGTTTCGCCCCGCTCAAGCTGCCGCCGGAGCTGGACTTCGCGGGCATGTTCCACGGCGTCGACGAACGTGTGCCGGTGGAGGGCTTGAAGTTCGGTGTGCGCGTGCTCGACCGCTTCCTCGACGCGTCCTGACCTTCTTGCCTGTCGGAGCGACTCTTCTATTCGGTAGCGCGTACGAAGATCGACCGGGTCGGGTGAATCGGAACATAAGCTCGTAGCTCCATTAGTCCATCCTCGTTACAGGTGATGTGACTCGCTATTCAGGGTCGCTTTGCCAACAAGGAGGAATGATGATCAAGAAGGTCGTCGCTGCTGCGGCTGCCACCGGTGGTCTCGTGCTCGCGGGTGCGGGTCTGGCTGTTGCCGACGCCGGCGCCCACGGTGTCGCTGTCGGTTCCCCGGGTGTTGCGTCCGGCAACGTCGTCCAGGTGCCCGTTCACGTTCCCGTGAACGTGTGCGGCAACACGATCAACGTGATCGGGCTGCTGAACCCTGCCTTCGGCAACACCTGCATCAACAAGTGACGTTGTGCCTCACCCGGTGAGGGTCCGATAACCGTCGGCCCCGGAGTGTGCGCCATGCACTCCGGGGCCGACCGGTTCGCCGGACAAGGTGAAGAAGATCAGACCATAGGGCTAAGGCAGGTAATTCAGACATGCGACAGGTCACCCGCAAAGGCCTGATGACGATGGCGGCCGCGTCCGGCGTCCTCGCCGCGGCCGGCGGTTACGCGCACGCCGATTCCGGCGCCCAGGGCTCCGCGACCAACTCGCCCGGCGTCCTCTCGGGCAACAACGTGCAGGCGCCGATCGAGGCCGAGGTCAACGTCTGCGGCAACACCGTCAGCGTCGTCGGGCTGCTCAATCCCGCGTCCGGCAACAAGTGTTCCAACGGCGTCAAGACCGGCAAGCACACCGGTGGTTCCGGATCGTCGTACGGGGGCTCGCGGGCGCGGGGCCACGCCAGTGACTCGCCCGGCGTCGCGTCGGGCAACCATGTGCAGGCCCCGGTGCACGTACCGGTCAACGCCTGCGGCAACAGCGTCAACGTGGTCGGCGTCGGCAACCCGGCCACGGGCAACGAATGTTCCAACGGCGGGGGCGGCCACCACGGTTCGTCGCACGGCGGGGGCCACGGCTCCTCCCACGGCGGCGGATCCCACGCGGACGGCCACACCGGCAACTCGCCGGGCGTCGGCTCCGGCAACCTCGTACAGGTCCCGGTGGACGTACCGGTCAACGCCTGCGGCAACAGCGTCAGCGTGATCGGTCTCGGCAACGGCACGACCGGCAACGACTGCGGGAACCCGGGCGGCGGAGGGTCGCACGAGAACCCCGGCGGCCCGCAGAACCCGCCGGTCGAGCGACCCGGCCCGGAGCAGCCGGGTAACCCCGGTGACCCCGAAACCCCCGGCAATCCCGAAACCCCCGGCAACCCCGAAACCCCCGGCAACCCGGGCGTCCCAGGCAACCCGGGCGTCCCCGGCGGTGGCACCAACACCCCGGGTACCCAGACCGTCACCCAGCCCGGGGCGGTCGGGCAGCTCGCCCAGACCGGCGCCGAGGTGCCGCTCGGCCTCGCCCTGTCGGTGGGCGCCGGCACGCTCCTCGGGGGCGCGCTGATCTACCGCAAGGCACGGGCCACCGCGCGGTAAGCGGACTCCGCGCACAGGAAACGGAGCGGGCCCCGCACCAGCGGGGCCCGCTCCGTTCTTCTCTGCTCACATCACCACGTGGCCCGCACCTGGCGGATGATCCGTCGGCGCAACCGCACCCTGCGGCTGCCATCGCGCAGCAGACTCAGTCGGTCCAACTCCCAGTGTCCGTACTCGGCATGGTCCGTCAGCAGGCGTGTGGCGTCCTTGCGGGAGACCCCGCGCGGTACGTACACGTCGACAAATTCGTATTCCGGCATCGGTATCTATTGTGCGGGCTGGGGCCCGGTACGGATAGCGTCTGCACTATGTCTGATGCTGCGCAGCCCACCGCTGCCGAGGTACGCGCCGCCGCCGAGGCGGTCAAGACCGCGCTCGACCGCCACCTGGCCGCGGTCGAACGCCGGTCGGGTGAGGACGACCCGGCCGTCTACGAGGCGTTCAACGAGCTGGCCGCGGCCGCCGAGGAGTACGACGAACTGCTCTACGACCGCTACGACGAGGTCACTCCCTTCGAGATCCCCGGCACCGAGGACATGCCGCCGTACACCGGCCCCGAGGAGCCGAGCGCGCTGAGCGTGCTGATCCGGCGGGACTACACGGTGGTGGAGCCGCAGCGGTTGCTGGCGCAGGCGCAGCGGGTGGAGGCGGCCGACGAGCCGTCCGTCGTCGGCGTCGGCGACGACGAGGCGTCGGCCACCGTCCACGGCGCTCTCGGCGTTCTGTTCGGTGAGTTCGAAGCGGACGAGATCGCCTCCCGGCACAAGGAGTTCGGCCTGGAGGAGGGCGACTCCACGCTCTGGGTCACCGCCGGGGACGACACGGCCGACCCCGGGGAGTGGCTGGAGGCCCCGTTCGAGAACGTCGACCCCCAGCGGGTCGTCTGCCGCTTCGACGTCAGCGCGGTCTTCGACGAGGACGAGGACGACATCGAGGACGACATCGAGGACGTCGAGGACGACATCGATGGGGACGAGGGCCTGGACGAGGACGAGGAGTTGGACGAGGAGTTGGAGCCGCTGGACGCGGACCGGTAGGGCGGGCGGCGGACCGCCGGAGGCCCATCGGCTCGGGTGCGCCCATGGGAGGGCGAGCGCCGGGCCGCCCGTGCCTGATCGGGCGCCCGCGCCCCTGAGGACGGCCCTTGGGGCCGATCCAAGGGGCGCGCCGCTCAGCCGGGTCGACGGATGGTGCCGCCCGGCCGCGCCGCTTTCACCGGTCGTTCCCCTCGGCCGCGCCCACCCCGGCCCCGGACGTCAGCCGGCCGGGGGTACCTGCGCCTTGAGCAGGGCCGGGAGGCGGGTCGTGCGAGGCTTCGCGGAGACCTCGGCCACCGCGCGGGGCAGCGTCTGCTCGACGCCGTGGACGACGGACAGATGCCGCTCCGCACGGGAGAAGGCGGTGTAGACCCAGGGACGGCTGAGCGCCGCGCCCGCGTCACCCGGCAGTACGACCACCGCGGCCGGCCAGCGGTGCCCCACCGCCTGGTGCGCCGTGAGCGCCCACCCGTGCCGTACGGCCGTCTCGACCCGCTCCTTCGGTACGACGACGGCGTCCCCCGCGCACTCCAGGTGCAGCCCTTCCGCGTCGGCCTTGACGACGCGCCCCGGCGTCGCACGGCCCGGCACGGGGGAGTGGACGACACGGTCACCGGGGTCGAACCCGCCGAAGCGGCCCGGCCCGGGGTTCAGCCGCTCCTTGAGCGCCGCGTTCAGCGCACGCGTGCCCGCCGCGCCCCCATGGCCGGGGGTGATCACCTGCACCTGCTCGGCCGGGATGCCGAAGGCCCTCGGCACGGAGTCCACGACGAGCTGCACGGTCCGGTGCACCGCCTCCCCGGCGTCCCGCACCGGCACGATCACGACCTCCTTGCCGGGCGCCTCCACCTGGTTCAGCTCCCCGATCCCGATCCCGGAGACCAGCTCACCGAGCGGGCCGGGGTCCGGGGTCCGTGAGGAGACCTGCGGGCAGGCCCGGGCGGCGAGGAGGTCCCCGAACACCCGACCAGGCCCGGCGGACCACAGCACCCCCGGATCGCCGCTGAGCACCAGCCGCGCCCCGTCGGGCAGCGACTCGACCAGGACGGCGGCGGTCTCCACGTCGAGCTGCGGCGCGTCCAGCACCACGAGCAGATCGAGGGCGAATGCGCCCTCGGCGTCCCTGCCGGGTCCCTCGGCTCCGGCCAGCAGCCCGCCCACGGTGACCACGGCGGAACCGCCCGCCCCGGCGTCACCGGGGGCCGCGCCGCCCGTCCCGGCGGCGTCCAGCAGCGCGGCGAACCGCCGCCCGCCGTCCGCGCTGTGCGTGGCCGCGTACGCCCGCAGCCCGAGGGCGCGCGCGGCGGCGACCAGAGCGGCGGGCTCGGCGCGGGCGGCCTCGCCGCCGGTGTGCAGGACGAGCCCGTCCCCGGCGACGGCGCGGATCAGCTCGGCGGCGGGACGGGGCGCCGACGCGGCCGCCGACGCCCAGTCCGTGGTGTCGTCCTTGGGCAGGGAGTTCACGATCCGGGCGAGGCCGTCGGCGAGGCTCTCCTCGGCGAGGGCGTACCGCTCCAGGCCGACCAGGACCCGCACCGGGCGCTCCGGCTCCTCCTCGTCGTCCTCGGCGTCGGTGGCCGCCGCGACGGGCGGGGCGTCGTCGAGCGCGTCCTGGAAGACCAGCGCCTCACCCTCCGCGACGGCGCCCTGCACGGCCTCGTCCGGGTCCGGCACCGCACGCTGGGCGAGCGCGGCGGTGAGGGCCGGGACCTCCAGCGCGGTGTGCCCGGCGACGGCGGCCTGTTCCAGCAGCCACACCGTGACCGCCCGTCCGCGCCGCTCGTCGTCCGGGCCGCACTCCGCGCCGAGCAGCGCTCGCGCGAAACCGTCGGCCTGTTCGGGCCGGACCCCGGCGACCCGCAGCAACTGCCAGGGATCCTCGCGCAGTCGGTCACCGGCGCCCTCGCCGAGCGCCTCGGCGACCTGCGGCGCCAGCGTCTGGGGGGCACCGCCCTCGGCCAGCACCGCGCGCACCGCCCCGACGGTCTCGCCGGAGGGAGCCGCGGCGACGGGGGAGGCCACCGGCTCCGGGCGCCGCACCGGTTCCGGCGCGGGCCGCCGGGACGCGGGCTCCGGCTCCGCGAAGACGGTGGCCGAGGGCTTCTGACCGCCCTCCACGGCCCGTACGGCCGCCAGCAGGTCGGCCGCCGTGCCGCTGAGTTTGGCGCCCGCCGTGATCGGTTCCTTCTTCTCGGACTTGCGGCGCTCGATCCGCTCCCGCTCCAGCTTCTGCGCCGCCAACTCGGCCTGGGCCTCGGACAGGGCGGACGCGCCGTCCGCGCTCTCCGCACCGGCAGCCGCGTCCCCCGCGGCAGCCGCGTCCTGGGCGTTCTCCCCGTCCTCCGGGGCACTGTCGTCCGTCGCCGCGGCGGCTGCCGTGCCCTGGTCGCCTGGTGTGCCCTCGGCCTCCGGGGTCCCGGCGTCGGGGGTTCCGTCGGCGCGGTCCCCCGGCTCGTCCGGCTCCGTGGTCGCGGGCTCCGTGCTCACAGCGTGCTCCAGTCGTGATCGGGATAGCGGTGCACGGGCGCCGACACGTCGTCGAGCGCCCGGCAGATCTCGTCAGGAAGACTAAGGGTCTCCACTGACAACGCCGCCGTGAGCTGGAGCGCGTTGCGCGCTCCGACGATGGGCGCGGCGACACCCGGCCGGTCCCGCACCCAGGCGAGGGCGACCTGGAGCGGCGTCACGGCGAGCCCGTCCGCGGCGGTCTGCACCGCGTCGACGATGCTGGTCGCCGTGTCGTCGAGGTACGGCGCGACGAACCGGGCCATGTGCTCGGAGCCGCCCCGCGAGTCCGGCGGTGTGGCGTGCCGGTACTTCCCGGTCAGCACCCCGCGGCCCAGCGGGGAGGACGGGAGCAGCCCGACGCCGAGGTCCAGCGCGGCCGGCAGCACCTCGCGCTCGACGCCGCGCTGGAGCAGGGAGTACTCCATCTGCGTACTGGCCAGCCGGGTGCGTATCCCCGGTGCGGCGAGCTGCCAGGTGGCCGCCTTCGCGAGTTGCCAGCCGCAGAAGTTGGAGACCCCGGCGTAGCGGGCGCGGCCGCTGCTGACGGCCAGGTCGAGGGCGTGGAGCGTCTCCTCCAGCGGGGTCTCGGGGTCGTAGGCGTGCAGGTGCCAGAGGTCGACGTGGTCGGTGCCCAGGCGGGCCAGGGAGGCGTCGAGGGCGGCGAGCAGATGACCGCGGGAGCCGTCGAAGCGGCGGTCGGGGTCG
Organism: Streptomyces ossamyceticus; assembly: GCF_001418475.1. GTDB lineage: Bacteria > Actinomycetota > Actinomycetes > Streptomycetales > Streptomycetaceae > Streptomyces > Streptomyces ossamyceticus. The sequence goes on from NZ_LIQX01000083.1 coordinate 9,660, forward strand.
GGGATGCTGCCGGCCTTCGTGGAGATGACCAGGTCGCGGCGGGGCACAAGGCCGTCCATGAGCTGGCCGAGCAGATATTCGGCCTCGCCGTCGCCGTACACGTCCGCCGTGTCGACGAGGGTGCCGCCCGCCTCCCAGAACACCTTCAACATGTCCGCGGCGTCATGCTCGTCCGTGTCGCGGCCCCACGTCAGGGTGCCTAGCCCGATCCGGGACACGCGCAGGCCGGTACGGCCGAGATGCCTCTGCTCCATGGACGCCGACATTACTGTCCGGAGTTCGCCGTGTGGGGGCCTGTGGACGACCGATTTCCCCAGCGCACCGTACCGGCCGGCCACGACGTACCCGCACTGGCCCCGCTGCCGCCTCCCCCCGGTAGGGTCGGCGGAACAAGGACGTTACTGATCGGTAAGGGGAAGGCGGGTCTATATGAAGCTCGGGATCAACCTCGGCTACTGGGGCGCCGGAATGGACGGGGACAACCTGGCCGTGGCCCAAGAGGCCGACCGCCTCGGCTACGCGGTGTGCTGGGCGGCGGAGGCGTACGGCTCGGACGCCGCCACCGTGCTCAGCTGGGTCGCCGCCAAGACCGAACGCATCGACGTCGGCTCGGCCATCTTCCAGATCCCGGCCCGCCAGCCGGCGATGACCGCCATGACCGCCGCGACCCTGGACTCGCTCTCCGGCGGCCGGTTCCGCCTCGGCCTCGGGGTCTCCGGCCCGCAGGTCTCCGAGGGTTGGTACGGCGTGAAGTTCGACAAGCCGCTCGCCCGCACCCGCGAGTACGTCGAGATCGTCCGCAAGGCGATGACCCGCGAGCGTCTGTCCCACGAGGGCGAGCACTGGACGCTGCCTCTGCCCGGCGGCCCCGGCAAGCCCCTCAAGCTCACCGTGCACCCCACCCGCGAGCACATCCCGCTGTACATCGCGGCGATCGGTCCGAAGAACCTGGAGCAGACCGGTGAGATCGCCGACGGCGCGCTGCTGATCTTCCCGTCGGCCGCGCACCTCGAGGACACCGCCATCACGCACCTGCGCGCGGGCCGCGAGAAGGCCGGCAAGACCCTCGACGGGTTCGACGTGTGCCCGACGGTGCCGCTCGCCCTCGGCGACGACAAGGACGTCACGACGCTCGCCGACACCTTCCGCCCGTACACCGCGCTGTACGTCGGCGGCATGGGCAGCCGCAAGCAGAACTTCTACAACCAGCTCGCCCAGCGCATGGGCTACGAGAAGGAGGCCGCCGAGATCCAGGACAAGTACCTGGCCGGCGACAAGGCCGGTGCCGCGGCCGCGATCCCGCACGAGCTGATCGACCAGACGACGCTCCTCGGCTCCGTGGAGCGCATCGCCGACCGGATGAAGGCGTACAAGGAGGCCGGCGTCACCACCCTCACGCTGGCGCCCGCGGGCTTCACGCTGGACGAGCGGATCGCCGCGCTGCGGGCCGGCACCGAGGCCCTGGAGCGGGCCGGGCTCGCGTAACCGGTGGGGCCGGCACGCCGGCCCGGAGAAGTTCTACGGCCGTGGTGGGGGCTCGGGGGTCTTCCCCGCCACGGCCGTCACGGGACACAACGCGCCACCGGCCCTGTCGGTTACGCGTCCTCGCCGCCCTGTCGTCCTTCGTTTGGCGGATTTGTCCGACACAGCTGTTGCCCGACTCCTGGTACCCCATTTGACTCGATTTTCAGGGTCCTGCAGAGAGGTGCCTCAGATGCTTTCGGCCAAGAGTCTGTTCCAGGAGATCATCGACGACGACGAGTCGTTCCGGCTGTTCTGCTCCATCGCCGCCAGCGGCGAGTCGCAGGGCGGCTGGGAGAACGCGCGCATCGCCGCGCTCGTCCCGGAGAGCGAGCGCGCGCTCGCCCCCAGGATCACCCGCCACGGCGCGGACGAGGACAAGCACGGACGGATCTTCAACGCCCTGATGCGCAAACGCGGCCTCGAACCCGTGGAGGTCCCGCCGGAGACCGACTACACGATGCTCCTGGAGCGCGACGGCATCGGACTGGCCCACGAGAAGCTCAAGGCCGACCAGGCCCTCACGGAGCGGGACATCATCGTCTACCTGTCCCACAGCCGCGTCACCGAACAGCGCGCCTCCGAGCAGATGGTGCTGCTCCGCAAGCACTTCGCCGACCACCCGGAGATCGGCAAGGCGGTCCGGATGATCTCCGACGACGAGGACAACCACCTCGCGTACACCCACGAGGAACTTCTGCGGTTCGCCGCCGCCGGACACGGCCGCCTCATCCAGCGGACCCTGCGCGAGTGCGCCCTCGCCGAGATCGCCGTCTACCGGGACGTCAGCCTCGCCGTGATGGCCCACATGGGGCGCGTCCTCGGCTGGCCGAAGGCCAAGTCCGCCGTGCTCGCCGCGGGTATCCACGCGGTGTACGCGTACGAGCGGGCCTTCGGCTGGCGCCGCATGGTCACATTGGAGATGCCGGAGCGCCGCGACGCCCTCGGCGGACCGGCGACCGCGGCACCCGAGTTCGCCTGAGCCCCGGGCGCCAACAGCCGCACGCGCGCGTGGAGCACTTCCCGCTCCGCCCGGCCTCTCCGCGCGCGGCGGCCGGTCGTCACAGCCACCCGCGCCGCTTGAACAGCCGGTACACCAGCACCTCCAGCCCGGCCGTCACCGCGATCACCGCCGGATACGACCACACCCAGCGCAGCTCGGGCATGTGCTCGAAGTTCATGCCGTAGATCCCGGCGACCATCGTGGGGATCGCCGCCATCGCCGCCCAGGCGGAGATCTTCCGCATGTCGTCGTTCTGCCGGACGCTCATCTGCGCGAGATGCGCCGAGAGGATGTCGGACACCAGCCGGTCCAGGCCCTCGACGGACTCGTTCACGCGGGTGAGATGGTCGCTGACGTCGCGGAAGAAGGGCCGGGCCTGCTCGTTCACGAAGGGCACCGCGGAGCCGGTCGCGCCCTGGCCGGAGAGCCGGGTGAGGGGCGCGGCGAGCGGGCCGGTGGCGCGGCGGAACTCCAGCACCTGGCGCTTGAAGGTGTAGATCCGCGACGCGGTGTTCCGCGAGCCGCCCACATCCGGGGAGAACACCTCCGCCTCCAGCTCCTCCAGGTCCGTCTGGAGCTCGGTCGCCACCTCCAGATAGTGGTCGACCGTGGCGTCCGTGATCGCGTACAGCACCGATGTGGGCCCCTCGCCCAGCAGCTCCGGCTCCTGCTCCAGCCGCCGTCGTACGGCGTTCAGGGGCGAGCCACCGCCGTGGCGGACGGTCACCACGAAGGCGTCGCCGAGGAACACCATGATCTCGTCCGTGCTCACGGTGTCCCCGGCCGGCTCGTACACGACCGGCTTCAGCACCATGAACAGTGAGTCCTCGTACACCTCCAGCTTCGGCCGCTGGTGCGCCTTCAGGGCGTCCTCGACGGCCAGCGGATGCAGGGCGAACTCCTCGGTGACGAGGGCGAACTCTTTCTCCGTCGGCTCATGCAGGCCGATCCACACGAAGCCGCCCGAGGCGCGCGCGCCGGCCAGGGCGTCGGAGAGGTCCTCGGGCCCCTCGGTGCGGTGGCCGTCGCGATAGACGGCGCAGTCGACGATCACAGGGAGTTCCTTTCTCGACGGGGGGAGCCGCAGGAGGGGCGTCTAGGCTGGGCCGCATGCCCACGTTGATCCTTGTCCGGCACGGCCGGTCCACCGCCAACACCGATGGGGTGCTCGCCGGGTGGACGCCCGGTGTCGCCCTCGACGAGCGCGGCACCGCGCAGGCCGCGGCACTGCCCGGCCGTCTCGCCGGGCTGCCGATCTCCGAGGTCGTCACGAGCCCCCTCCAACGCTGCCAGGAGACGATGCGTCCTCTCCTGGAGGCCCGGCCCGGGCTGAGCACGCACACCGACGACCGCATCGGCGAGTGCCACTACGGCGACTGGTCCGGCCGCAAGCTCGCCGAACTCGCCGACGAGCCGCTGATGCAGGTCGTCCAGTCGCATCCGACGGCCGTGCAGTTCCCCGGCGGGGAGTCGATGCGGGAGATGCAGCATCGGGCGGCGGAGGCGGTACGGGAGTGGAACGCGCGCGTGGAGCGCGACCACGGCGCGGACGCCGTGTATGTGATGTGCTCCCACGGCGACATCATCAAGTCGCTCGTCGCGGACGCACTCGGACTTCATCTGGACCTCTTCCAGCGGATCTCTGTCGAACCGTGTTCCATCACCGCGATCCGTTACACACGACTGCGGCCGTTTCTCGTCCGCCTCGGCGACACCGGGGACTTCGCGTCCCTGGCGCCGCGCGAGGAGCCCCCGAACGGCGACGCCGCCGTGGGGGGCGGCGCGGGAGCACCGTGATCGTCAACCGCAGTAGGGTGAAGCGGTCGCGAAGGCGCTGAACCCGTCAGCAGCCGGAGCGACCGGTCCCGACGTCGATTCCAATGGAGACAGGACGTGTCCCGTCAGGTGTTCCTCTACGACCCCCCGGACCGCTTCGTGGCCGGTACGGTCGGGCTGCCCGGGCGCCGGACCTTCTTCCTGCAGGCCTCCTCAGGGCAGCGGGTCACCAGCGTGTCCCTGGAGAAGACCCAGGTCGCCGCGCTCGCCGAGCGCATGGACGAGCTGCTCGACGAGGTCGTGCGGCGCAGCGGAGGCAGTGCCCCGGTGCCCGCCGTCGCCCCCACCGAGGTCTCGGACACGGCACCGCTGGAGACCCCCATCGAGGAGGAGTTCCGCGTCGGCACCATGGCGTTGGCCTGGGACGGCGACGAGCAGCGCATGATCGTCGAGGCCCAGGCGCTGGTCGAGCTGGACGCCGATTCCGAGGAGGACCTCGCCGAGGCGGAGGAGCGGCTCCTCCAGGACGAGGAGAACGGCCCGCCGATGCTCCGCGTCCGCCTCACCGGCGCGCAGGCCAGGGCCTTCGCCAAGCGCGCCCTCGACGTCGTCAACGCGGGCCGGCCGCCGTGCCCGCTGTGCAGTCTTCCGCTCGACCCGGAGGGACACGTATGTCCGCGCCAGAACGGATACCGCCGCGGGGAGTGACCTCCGACGGGCGGACCTCGGCCGCCGTGCTGCTGGCCGAGGGGGAGCTGACCGTGCGCGGCCAGGTGCGCGAGGCGTCCAACGCGGTCCTGTACTGCTCGGTCTCGTACGAGGGACGCGAGGCCGCCTGCGTGTACAAGCCCGTCGCCGGGGAGCGCCCGCTGTGGGACTTCCCCGACGGGACGCTCGCGCAGCGCGAGGTCGCCGCGTACGAGGTGTCCGAGGCGACCGGGTGGGGGCTCGTACCGCCCACCGTGCTGCGTGAAGGGCCGTACGGCCAGGGCATGTGCCAGCTGTGGATCGAGGGGGTGCCCGGCTCGGAGCTGCTCGCCCTGGTGGACGGTGAGGAGGCGGGGGAGGGCTGGAAGGCCGTCGGCCTCGCCGAGGTCGGCGACGGCCGGACCGCGCTCCTCGTGCACGCCGACGACCGGCGGCTGCGCCGCCTCGCCGTCCTCGACGCCGTCATCAACAACGCGGACCGCAAGGGCGGCCATCTCCTGCCCGCCGCCGAGGACCGGCTCTACGGCATCGACCACGGTGTGACCTTCAACGTCGAGGACAAGCTGCGGACCCTGCTGTGGGGGTGGGCGGGGGAGCCACTCACGGACGAGGCCGTCGACGTGCTGAAGCGGTTGCGGGACTCGTTGGGCGACGGCGGGGAACTGACCGCGAAGCTGGCGCCCCTGATCACGGCCGCCGAACTGGACGCCACCAGGGGGCGGGTCGCCGCCCTGCTGAGGACCGGCCGTCACCCGGAACCGAGCGGGGAGTGGCCGGCGATCCCGTGGCCGCCGGTGTGAGGACATCCGAGGGGTGACCCGGACGGGCACGGCGGACCGTCCGATCCGCCCCGTCATCCGACGCACCATCCGCCTGATATCCGACGCACCGTCCGCCCCACCGCCGGTGGCCGCCGTACCCCGCGTGGCTCCGAGCCGTCGGGCGCCCGGCTTAACCAGGGAAGGATCGGGTTAGGCTCGTGGCATGTATGCCTGGCCCGCTTCTGAGGTCCCCGTCCTGCCCGGCAAGGGCCGCGACCTGAGGATCCACGACACCGCGACCGGCGGTCTGGTCACCCTTGACCCCGGTCCCGTCGCCCGTATCTACGTTTGCGGTATCACCCCGTACGACGCGACCCACATGGGTCACGCGGCGACCTACAACGCGTTCGACCTCGTTCAGCGCGTGTGGCTCGACACCAAGCGGCAGGTTCACTACGTCCAGAACGTCACCGACGTCGACGATCCGCTGCTGGAGCGGGCCGAGCGCGACGGCATCGACTGGGTGGCCCTCGCCGAGAAGGAGACCGCCCTCTTCCGTGAGGACATGACCGCCCTGCGGATGCTGCCGCCGCGGGAGTACATCGGCGCCGTCGAGGCCATCCCCGGCATCGTCCCGCTCGTCGAGCGGCTCCGCGACGCCGGCGCCGCGTACGAACTCGAGGGCGACATCTACTTCTCCGTCGAGTCCGACCCCGACTTCGGCAAGGTCTCCGGTCTCGACGCCGCCGCGATGCGGCTGCTGTCCGCCGAGCGCGGCGGCGACCCGGACCGGCCCGGCAAGAAGAACCCCCTCGACCCGATGCTGTGGATGGCCGCGCGCGAGGGCGAGCCGAGCTGGGACGGCGGCTCCCTCGGCCGCGGCCGGCCCGGCTGGCACATCGAGTGCGTCGCCATCGCCCTGGACCACCTCGGCATGGGCTTCGACGTGCAGGGCGGCGGCTCCGACCTCGCCTTCCCGCACCACGAGATGGGCGCCTCGCACGCCCAGGTGCTGACCGGCGAGTTCCCCATGGCCAAGGCGTACGTCCACGCCGGCATGGTCGCGCTGCACGGCGAGAAGATGTCGAAGTCCAAGGGCAACCTCGTCTTCGTCTCCCGGCTGCGCCGGGACGGGGTAGACCCGGCGGCCATACGGCTCGCGCTCCTCGCCCACCACTACCGGGCCGACTGGGAGTGGACCGACCAGGTCCTCGAGGACGCCGTCGCCCGGCTGGGCCGGTGGCGTGCCGCCGTCTCCCGGCCCGACGGGCCGCCCGCGGAGGCGCTCGTCGAGGAGATCCGCGAGGCCCTCGCCGACGACCTGGACGCCCCGGCCGCGCTCGCGGCGGTCGACCGCTGGGCCGCGCTCCAGCAGGAGCAGGGCGGCACGGACGAGGGGGCACCCGGTGTCGTCTCCCGCGCCGTGGACGCCCTCCTCGGCGTGGCCCTGTGAAGTAACGACTCTGCACCGTCGGCACGGCTTTGCACAGGCGGCACGGCTGGGCACCGTCGGCACCGCTTCGCGCTGACAGCACGGCTTCGGGCTGGCGGCACCGCTTCGCGCTGGCGGCACGGCTTCGCGCTGACGGCACAGGGATGACCGGCCGTCACACGTGACACGTGCTCAGCGCGGCGCGGTGGTGTCGCAGCGAGGGGGCGCCTTCTCCGTTCGGAGGGGGCGCCCCTTTCACGTACGCGGGCGCCCTCTACGAAGACAGGGGCCTTTCCTCGCCGCGCACGCCGGGCCTCCCGCCGAGGCGGGGCCCTCGCTCCGCACCCGGCGGCCCCCAACGCCGAGGCGAGGGCCGTTCCTCCGTGCACGCGGGGGCGTCGAGGTCACTGTCGTGGGGCTGTCGAGGCCCTGTCGATCGGTTGTCGAAGGCTGCGGGGTGGAGCGGCATGTGATGGGGTGACAGACGTCAGTCGAAGCCGGACCGGCCAGCCGCCGGTCCCTTCGTGGAAGGGACGCACAGTGGCACCCCCGCACTCCTCCTCCCGCTCCTCCCTCTCCCCCCACTCCGCCCGACACCCCGTCAGCCGACGCGGACTGCTCACGGCATCGGCCGCCACCGCGGGCGCCCTGCTCGTCGGGACGTCGGCCGCCGGGACCGCGTCGGCCGCCGGGACCGCCGCGGCGGCCGGAAAGACCTGGCCGGACGTCATCCCGCTCCCCAACGGCTTCCGCCCCGAGGGCATCACCATCGGCGGCGGCCCCTACGCCTACCTCGGCTCCCTCGGCGACGGCTCCATCTACCGCGCCGACCTGCGCACCGGGCAGGGCCGCATCATCTCCACCGGACCCGGAACCGCCTCCGTCGGCCTCGAACTCGACGGACGGGGACGGCTGTTCGTGGCCGGACGCGCCCAGGGTGCCCGCGTGGTGGACGTACGCACCGGCGCGGTCCTCGCCTCGTACCGGCTCACCGCGACGACGCCCAGCTTCGCCAACGACGTCGTCCTGACCCCGAGGGCCGCATGGTTCACCGACTCGTTCCAGCCGGCCCTCCACGTGCTGCCGCTCGGCAAGCACGGTGAGCTGCCGCACGCGGACGACGTGGTGACGCTCACCCTGCGCGGCGACTGGGCCCAGACACCCGGCGAGACGGTCAACGCCAACGGCATCACCGGAACCCCGGACGGCAAGGCCCTGCTCGTCGTGCAGTCCGGCGCCGGGGGACTGCACCGGGTCGACCCGCGCACCGGCGTCACCCGGCTCGTCGACCTCGGCGACTCCGCGCCCCTCACCAACGGCGACGGCCTGCTGCTCCTCGGACGGCGGCTGTACGTGGTGCAGAACCGTCAGAACGCGATCGACGTGTTCAAGCTCGCCGCGGACGGCCGCTCCGGCATCTTCGAGGGGCGGCTCACGGACCCGGACTTCGACGTCCCGACGACCGTCGCCGCCCACAACAACCGCCTGTACCTGCCCAACGCCCGCTTCACCACGACCCCGACGCCGGAGACGACGTACACGGTCGTCGCCGTGGAGCACTGACCGGCGGCCGACGGACCGGCACGGACCAGGGAGTCCGCCGCGCTCCCCGCCCCCTGCGCCAGGGAGCGGGGAGCGCGGTGACGTCCTCTCACGGGACCGGGTCGATCAGTCCTCCGACGACTCCTCGTCGTCGCCGCCCGCCCGTGGCGGCTTGGGCGGTCGCGCCCGGCCACCGGGGTTGTCCTTCGGGTTCCACGCGCCGGGGCCGGTGTCGCCCCCGTCCGCCGTGGCGTGACCGCCGGACGCACCGGTGGGGCCGCCGTCGCGGCGCCGCAGATACCGCTCGAACTCGCGGGCGATCGCCTCTCCCGACGCCTCCGGCAGCTCCGCGGTGTCCCGGGCCTCCTCCAGCGTCTGCACGTACTCCGCGACCTCGCTGTCCTCGGCGGCCAGCTGGTCCACGCCCACCTGCCAGGCGCGCGCGTCCTCGGGCAGCTCGCCCAGCGGGATACGCACGTCGATCAGGTCCTCCAGGCGGTTGAGGAGGGCCAGCGTCGCCTTCGGGTTCGGCGGCTGCGACACGTAGTGCGGCACCGCGGCCCACAGCGACACCGCCGGGACCCCGGCGTGCGTGCACGCCTCCTGGAGGATGCCGACGATGCCCGTGGGGCCCTCGTACTTGGTCTCCTCCAGGTCCATCCGCTGCGCGAGATCCGGGTCCGACGTGACCCCGCTGACGGGGACCGGACGCGTGTGCGGGGTGTCACCGAGCAGGGCGCCCAGGATCACCACCAACTCCACGCCCAGCTCGTGGGCGAAGCCCAGCAGCTCGTTGCAGAACGAGCGCCACCGCATCGACGGCTCGATACCGCGGACCAGTACGAGATCGCGGGGCTTGTCGCCGCCGACCCGCACCACCGACAACCTTGTCGTCGGCCAAGTGATCTTGCGTACGCCGCCGTCCAGCCACACCGTGGGCCGGTTCACCTGGAAGTCGTAGTAGTCCTCGGCGTCCAGCGCCGCGAACACCTCGCCCTTCCACTCCCGGTCCAGGTGCGCGACCGCGGTGGAGGCGGCGTCGCCGGCGTCGTTCCAGCCTTCGAACGCGGCCACCATGACTGGGTCGATCAGCTCGGGAACCCCCTCCAGCTCGATCACCCAGCGCCTCCTTCCGACGTGCCCTCGCGTACGCCCCAACCTTACGGCGTGCCCAGGGGGCCTTCGCAGCCCCCTTGCACGGGGGAGTGAACGGATCAATGCCCCGTTCGCGCGGCGGAAACACGCGCGGCCCGCCGGGCGCGAGTGATCATCGCCTCACAGCGACGACCGCAGCCACTGCTCGACGCTCGCGATGTGGACCGTCGCCCAGGAGCGGGCGGCCTCGGCGTCGCGGTCGCGCAGGGCGGCGAGGATGGCGCGGTGTTCGTGGAGGGTGCGGCTGACGGCGTCCTCCTGGGTGAGGCCCCGCCAGACGCGGGCCCGGGTGGTGGGGCCCGACAGACCGTCCAGGAGGGAGCAGAGCACGGAGTTCCCGGAGCTCTGCACGATGCCCTTGTGGAACTCCAGGTCGCAGGCGACCAGTTCCTCCACCGACGGATCGTCACCCAGCTTGTCCAACTGGGCACCCAGCGCGTCCAGTTGCTGCTCGCTGATGCGCAACGCCGCCATCGCCGTGGCGGCCGGCTCCAGGATGCGGCGCACGGCGAGGAACTCCAGGACCGTGTCGTCGCGGTGGAAGTCCACGACGAAGCTCAGCGCCTCCAGCAGGAGCTGGGGGTCGAGGCTTGTCACATACGTGCCGTCGCCCTGCCGTACGTCCAGGATGCGGATCAGCGACAGGGCGCGCACCGCCTCGCGCAGGGAGTTGCGGGACAGCCCCAGATCGGCGGCGAGCTCGCTCTCCTTCGGCAGCCGGTCGCCCGGGCGCAGCGCCCCGGAGACGATCATGTCCTTGATCTTCTCGATCGCCTCGTCGGTGACTGCCATGGCGCCGCCCTCCCTGCCGTTCCCTGCCTGATCAGACATCCGATGTCTCAGGTCATTATGGTCCCACCCCGGAGGAGCGTTCCCCGGTCGGCGACCGTGCCCCCGCCCGGCGCCCGGCCGAAGGGCTCCTCCAGCTCCGGTTCTCGGTCATTTTCGCAGGTCACGTACGGCCATGGGCGCCGTCGGTACACCGGCGGTCCTACGCTGATCACACGATCCGGAGGCAGGAGGCACGGGGGTGGGGATGCGGATCCGACCGGCGCGCACCGACGAGGCGGCGGCGCTGACCGAGCTGGTGCTGCGCTCGAAGGCCCACTGGGGCTACGGCGCGGAGTTCCTGGAGGCGTGCCGGGCGGAACTCACCATCCGCCCGGACGACATCCGCCGCCGTCGCGTGGTCGTCGCCGAGGACACCGACAGCGCAGTCGTGGGGGTGGCGTCCCTGGAGGGCTCGGCACCCGAGGGCAGCCTCGGCCTGTGCTTCGTCGAACCCGCCGCCATCGGCCGGGGCGTGGGCCGCGCCCTCTACTTCCATGTGACGCGTGCCGCCCGCGAGCTCGGCTTCGCCCGGCTCACCATCGAGGCGGACCCGAACGCCGAACCCTTCTACCGCCGGCTGGGCGCCCGCCCCGTCGGCCGCACGGCCTCCGGTTCCCTCGCGGGCCGTGAACTCCCGCTCCTCGAAGTGCGCCTCCCGCCCCGGACCGAGGGCTGGACGCAGGCGTGGACCGCGGGGCGCCGTGCCGTCCACCTCGGCAACGTCGCCGGGTTCCAGTCCCAGTTCGGCCCGGTCTCCCCGCAGGCCGCGCACTACTCCTGCCTGGCCGCGTTCCTCTCGCCCCACCCGGCCGTCCTGATCCTGCCCGCCGCCGTCCCACCGGACTGGACCGACCTGATCGGCCGACCCCTGGGCTGGGGCCCCGTGGAGGTCTACGACGGCCTGACGGAACCACCCGGCCGGACGGACGGCCAGGCGGATGGTCGGACGGGCGGCTTCACGGCACGCGCGACCCGGCCCGCCCCGGAGGCTCAGGGCGACACCCTGACCCGGGCCGTCCTGTCCCGCCCGGCCCTGCTCCGGCGGCTGGACTCCCTCGACCTGCCCCTCCTCCCCTGGGGCCGCACCCCCGCCGTCGCCGAGCTGACCGGCGTACCCCTGGGCCCCGAAGCGTTGCGGTACGAGTCCAAGCGGGCCTCGCACGAGCTGTTCACCCGGCTCGCCCCGGCCCACCCGGAGGTCCGGGTGCCCGAGCAGTGGCAGCCGGCCACCCGGCGGGACGCGGCACGGCTGCTGAGGAGGCGGACCCGCGCGGGCCTGGCGACGGTCGTCAAGACCGAGCACGGCGCCGGAGGTTCCGGCACCGTCGTGATCCGGGACCAGGGCCCCGGCGTGCTGCCACGCCTGAGGAGATCTCCGCTGCCCCGAGGTCCCGTCCTGCTGGAGGAGTTCGTCGCCGGGGAGACAGAGCCACGGGACGTGACCTTCGACGGGCTCGTCGACGCGGACGGCCGCGTCCACGTGGTGGGCGTCGCCGTCATGGACGTCCTCGGTACGGCCTACCGGGGCGCCACCGTGGGCCCCGGTGTCGTACCGCCGGGGCTCGCCGAGGCCGCGGCACGGTTCGGCGCCGCCGTGGGGGAGCGGATCGCGGCGAGCGGCCACCGGGGCTGGTTCGACGTCGACTTCGTCACCGGCTCCGACGGCCGCCCGGCACCCACCGAGATCAACCTCCGGATGACCGGCCCGTCCGTCGCCTTCATGGTCAAGGCGCGGCTGGACGAGACCCGCGGGGGCGACCACCTCGTCCGCAGCGTCGATCACGTACCCCTCGGCGCCCGGCTGCCCGGCCCCGCCCTGTCCGCCTTCCTGCGCGAGACCGCCGCGCGCTGCGCCGGGATCGACGCCGTCCTGCTGCCCTCGATCCCCACCGCCGCCTTCGCGGCCGCCCCCTACCTGGGCGTCGTCCTGGCCGCGCACACCCGTGCACGCCTCGACGCCGCCGAGACCCTGGTGCGCGCGGCGGCCCGCGACACCGGCCGCGTTTTCACGACCCAGGGGCGACCGGGGCGGGCTCCGGGCGGCGGGTCACGTACACCGCCACCACCACCGCCGCGATCATCAGCGGCACGTTGAAGGCGTACACCAGGGCCGCCTGCCGTTCCCAGTCGTTCTTCGCCGCCAGCCGGTAGAGGTTGTCCTGCGGCCACCAGGAGACGAGCAGCCACACCACGGCCAGGTGCGCGGCCGTCGTCAGTCCGCCGGAGCGGCCCTGGCGGCGCATCAGCGGGCGCCCGGCGACCAGGAAGGCGAGGCCGACACCGAACGCCAGCAACTCGGCGGCGTACAGCCCCCGGAACAGCCACGACCACGGCGTGGGCACCAAGGTGAGGTCGGTCGAGCCCGGCCAGAGGACATCGGTGAGGATCGCGGCGAGCGGCAGGACCACGACGAGCACCGCGCAGCCCACCCCGTAGAGGAACCCGGCCGGGCCCGCGCCCGTGCCGCCACCCTTGCCGTTCACCGGCGCGGACGCCCCGTGCCGCGCGGGCAGCGGCAGCAGCCGGCGGTCGATCCGCCCGGCCCGGTCACGGGGCAGGGCCTCCAGGGTCACCACGGTCGTCGGGATCTCCTGGTCCGGCACCACGCCCCGCAGCCGGGCGCGTATCTCGTCGGCGCCCGGAGCGGCCGTCGGCGAGGTCGGGACGACGTAGGCGACGAGCCGCTCCTCGTCCACGGCGGCGATCACGGACTCCCGAATGCCGGGGTGCGCGCCCAGCGCCGTCTCGGCCCGGTAGGGGTCGACGCTACGGCCGCGGACACGGACCCGGTGCGCCAGCCGGCCGCCGAACTCCAGCAGCCCGTCCTCCCGCAGCGTCCCCGCGTCCCCGGTGGCCACCGCGTCCCGGCCGCCCGTGCCGACGGAGCGATCCGACCCGCCGGGGCCGTCGGAGGCCCCCGCACCATCGGAGCCCCCCGAGCCGTCGGAGCGATCCGAGCCGTCGGTGCCGTCGATGCCGCCGGTGTGGTCGGCGACGCCGGTGTGGTCGGCGACGCCGTCCGGGGGTGTCAGCCAGATCTCGCCCTTGCGGACCTCGGCCCGGCAGCCGGGGAACGGGCGGCCGAGGAGGCTGACCCGGCCGGGCTCGGCCACCGGGCCGGTGAGCTGGTCCGTCTCGAACCAGGTGCCGCAGCCCGCGACCTCCGCGGTCCCGTAGACGTTGACCAGCCGCGCCCCCGGCGCCAGCCGCCCTTGGAGCCGTACCTGCTCGTCGAGGCCGAGCCGTTCCCCGCCGACCGCCACCAGCCGCAGTCCCGCGGGCGGCGCCGTCGAGTCGAGCAGCAGCCGGGCCGCGTACGGGTCGGTGTCCAGCACCGTGACGCCCTCGGCGTAGGGCCGCTCCCACAGGGCGGGCCCGGTCTCGTCCTCCGGCAGCACCAGCGTGCCGCCGGAGCACAGGGCCCGGACCCAGCCGTAGGTGAAGGCGGCGGCGTCGGCCGGCGCGGTCACCAGATGGACGTCGGAGGGCCGCAGGCCAAACGTCTCGGCCCAGGCACGGTAGGCGTCGTGCAGCCGCTGGTGGCCGACCTCCACCGCCCGCCGCTCACCCGAGGTGCCCGCCGAGAACAGCACCGCCGCCGTCACCCCGCAGGGCGCGGCGGCGGGCTCGGGGGAGTGGGCGTCGATCAGCGCCGCGTCGGTGTCCAGGCAGACGACGGGCCGGCCGGTGCCGTCGTCCACCGCCGGCGCGTACCGGGCGTGCGTGAGGACCGTACGCGCCCCGGACCGCTCCACTGCCCGCCCGATGTCCCCCGTCGACTGGCGCGGGCCGATCAGGGCGAAGGCCCCGCCCGCCTTGAGCACGCCCAGCACGGCGACGAGGACGTCCGGTGTCCCGGAGGCGCACACCGCGACGGTCTCTCCGGTGCCGAGCCCCGAGTCCAGCAGATGCCGGGCCAGACGGTTGGCCCGGCCCTCCAGCTCCCCGTACGTCAACCGGGCCGTCGCGGTGGCCACCGCGGGCCGGTCGGGTGTCAGTCGCGCCCATGCCTCGAACAACCGATGGAGTTCGTTTGCCCCGTTCATGACCATTGATCATGGCAGAGGCAGGGCCCACCGGGAAGAAGATCCGACCGGGGAGGAGACCGGACCGGGAAGCAGACCGGACCGGGGAGAAGACTCGACACAGGCCGAGGGGGCGGCTCCACCACATCGGTGGAGCCGCCCCCTCGCGGTTCGGCCCCGGAGCGGCAGGGGCCGTTTCCCGGCCGTCCGGCCCCGGTCAGGGGAGAGGCCGGACCGGCAGGCGGGTCTACTTCTTGTCGAGCAGGTCCTGGACCTTCGTACGGACCTCGTCCGTCGCCAGACCCCGGATCGTCAGCGTCGTCCGGCGGCGCAGCACGTCGTCGGCGGTCTCGGCCCACTCGGTGTCACGGGCGTACACGACCTGCGCCCAGATCTCCGGCGCGTCGGGGTGGACCCGCTCGGCCAGCTCGGGGTTCTCGTTGGCGAGACGGGCGATGTCGAAGGCCAGCGAACCGTAGTGCGTGGCCAGGTGCCGCGCGGTGTCGGCACCCATGCGGGGGCCCGGCGCCGGACGGTCGGTGAGCAGTCGGTGCGCGACCGCCCGCGGGTTGGCGATGCCGGGCAGCGGCAGCTTCCGCGGCAGCGTGGCGACCGGCTCGAAGTCCTCGCCCAGCGGGTGGCCCGGCAGGGCCTCCAGCTTCTTCATGATGGTGCGGCCGATGTGCCGGAACGTCGTCCACTTGCCGCCCGCGATGGACAGCATGCCGCCCCGGCCCTCGCTGACGACCGTCTCCCGCTTGGCCTTGGCGGTGTCGCCGGGGCCGCCCGGAAGCACCCGCAGGCCCGCGAAGGCGTACGTGATCAGATCGCGGTCGAGCTGCTGGTCCCGGACGGAGAACGCGGCCTCGTCCAGGATCTGGGCTATGTCCTTGTCGTTGACCGCGACGTCCGCGGGGTCACCCTCGTACATCTCGTCCGTGGTGCCCAGCAGCAGCATGTCCTCCCAGGGCAGGGCGAACGTGATGCGGTACTTGTCGATCGGGGTGGCGAGCGCGGCCTTCCAGGGGGAGGTCCGCTTCAGCACCAGGTGCGCCCCCTTGGACAGCCGGATCGAGGGGGCCGCGTTCGGGTCCTCCATGCGGCGCAGGTGGTCGACCCACGGGCCGGTCGCGTTCAGCACCAGGCGGGCGCTCACGCCGAACTCGTCGCCGGAGAGCCGGTCGCGCAGCTCGGCGCCGGTCACCCGGCCCTTGGTGAAGCGCAGTCCGGTGACCTCCGCGTGGTTCAGGACCACCGCACCGGACTCGACGGCCGCGCGGACCGTCATCAGCGCCATCCGGGAGTCGTTCATCTGACCGTCGCCGTACACGGCCACGGCCTTCAGGTTCTCGGTGCGCAGCTCGGGCACGTCCTGCGCGGCCTTCGCCGGCGACAGCAGATGCCCGACGCCGTCACCGAACGCCGACAGCGCGGAGTAGGCGAAGACGCCCGCCCCGAGCTTCGCCGCGCCGTGCGGCCCGCCCTTGTACACGGGGAGGTAGAACGTGAGCGGGTTCGCCAGGTGGGGGGCCACCTGGCGGGAGACCGCACGGCGCTCGAAGTGGTTCTCCGCCACCAGCTTCACCGCGCCGGTCTGCAGATAGCGCAGACCGCCGTGGAGCAGCTTGGAGGAGGCGGAGGAGGTGGCGCCGGCGAAGTCACCGGCGTCGACCAGCGCCACCCTGAGCCCGGACTGCGCGGCGTGCCAGGCGGTGGAGATGCCCAGGATGCCGCCGCCGATCACGAGGAGGTCGTACGACGCCTTGGAGAGCTGTTCCCGGGTCTCGGCTCGGCTCGGGTTCGAGCCGGACGCCGGGCGCGTCCCCAGGGCAGGCAGGGCTTGCAGGGTGGACTGACTGGTCATGTCGGGTTCTTACTCCTCATCAGAGCCGGTACCGGAGGCTTCGGGCCCCGGCTCAGCTCTCGTCCTCGAGCCAGCCCATGGTCCGCTCGACGGCCTTGAGCCAGCTCTTGTACTCACGGTCGCGGGTGTCCGCGTCCATGCGGGGGGTCCACTCGGCGGCCCGCCGCCAGTTGGCGCGCAGGTCGTCGGTGCTGGTCCAGAAGCCGACGGCGAGACCGGCGGCGTAGGCGGCGCCGAGGCAGGTCGTCTCGGCGACCATCGGGCGCACCACGGGGGCGTCCAGGAAGTCCGAGAGGGTCTGCATCAGCAGGTTGTTGGAGGTCATGCCGCCGTCGACCTTGAGGGCCGCGAGCTCGACGCCGGAGTCCTTG
Source organism: Streptomyces ossamyceticus (assembly GCF_001418475.1). Taxonomy (GTDB): domain Bacteria; phylum Actinomycetota; class Actinomycetes; order Streptomycetales; family Streptomycetaceae; genus Streptomyces; species Streptomyces ossamyceticus. Next base: position 26,649 of record NZ_LIQX01000083.1, read on the forward strand.
GTCATGGCGTCCGTGATCTCACGGGTCTGCCAGGCGGTGGCCTCCAGGACGGCGCGCGCGAGGTGCGCCTTGGTGACGTACCGGGTGAGGCCGGCGATCACACCGCGGGCGTCGGAGCGCCAGTACGGGGCGAACAGACCGGAGAAGGCCGGCACGAAGTAGGCGCCGCCGTTGTCCTCGACCGAGAGCGCGAGGGTCTCGATCTCGGCGGCGGTGGAGATCAGGCCCATCTGGTCGCGCATCCACTGCACCAGTGAGCCGGTGACGGCGATGGAACCCTCGAGGGCGTAGACCGGCTTCTGGTCACCGATGCGGTAGCCGACGGTGGTCAGCAGGCCGGAGTACGAGTTGATGATCTTCTCGCCGGTGTTCAGCAGCATGAAGGTGCCGGTGCCGTACGTCGACTTGGCCTCGCCCTCGGCGAAACAGGTCTGGCCGAACAGGGCCGCCTGCTGGTCGCCGAGCGCCGAGGCGACCGGGATACCGCCCAGCAGGTCGCCCAGCTTGCCGCCGTTGACCTCGCCGTAGACCTCGGCCGAGGAGCGGATCTCGGGGAGCATCGCCAGCGGCACACCGATGGACTCGGCGATCTTCTCGTCCCACTCCAGGGTGTGGAGGTTCATCAGCATGGTGCGGGAGGCGTTGGTGACGTCGGTGTAGTGCTTGCCGCCGTTGACACCGCCGGTCAGGTTCCAGATGACCCAGGTGTCCATGGTGCCGAAGAGGATGTCGCCGGCCTCGGCGCGCTCGCGCAGGCCCTCGACGTTGTCCAGCAGCCAGCGGGCCTTCGGGCCGGCGAAGTAGGAGGCCAGCGGCAGACCGGTCTCACGGCGGAAACGGTCCTGCCCGACGTTGCGGCCGAGCTCCTTGCACAGGGCGTCGGTGCGGGTGTCCTGCCAGACGATGGCGTTGTGGACGGGCTCACCGGTGTTCTTGTCCCAGAGCAGCGTGGTCTCGCGCTGGTTGGTGATGCCGATGGCCTTGATGTCGTCGCGGGTGATGCCGGCCTTCTGGATGGCTCCGGCGACGACTTCCTGGACGTTGGTCCAGATCTCGTTGGCGTTGTGCTCGACCCAGCCCGGCTTCGGGAAGATCTGCTCGTGCTCCTTCTGGTCGACGGAGACGATACGGCCGTCCCGGTCGAAGACGATGCAGCGGCTGGAGGTGGTGCCCTGGTCGATGGCGGCGATGAAGGGGCCTGCGGTGTGGGCGTCGGTCACGGTGTGCTCCTGAAGGTCAACTGGTCGAAGGGCGGTACGTACGGCGCGTGCCGGGCGTCGGGCGACACCTGCGGCTCGTCGCTCGTAGGCGGGGCTCTTAGGCGAACGCGACGTTGTAGATGCCCGCGGCGATGGCGGCGCCGACCAGCGGACCGATCACCGGGACCCAGGCGTAGCTCCAGTCGGAGCCGCCCTTGTTGGGCAGGGGCAGAAGGGCGTGCACGATGCGCGGACCGAGGTCACGGGCCGGGTTGATCGCGTAACCGGTCGGACCGCCGAGGGACAGACCGATCGAGACCACGACGAGCGAGGTGATCAGGGCGCCGAGGGTGCCGAGTCCCTTGCCGCTGTCGTTGAGGCCCTGGGTGAGGACCGCGAGGACCAGCACGATGGTGCCGATGACCTCGGTGGCGACGTTCTGCACCGCGTTGCGGATCTCGGGGCCGGTGGAGAAGATGCCGAGCACGGGACCGGCAGCGGTCTCACGGGCCTCGACGGCCTTGGTCTTGGTGGTCTCCGCGTCCGAACCGCCGACGATCTCCCTGTCGGTGAGGTGGGCGTGGAACTGGCCGTAGTAGGCGACCCAGACCAGAGCGGCGCCGATCATCGCGCCGAGCAGCTGCCCGCCCCAGTAGGTGGGGACCTGGCTCCACTCGATGCCGTCGTCCTTCAGCGCGAGCGCGAGGGTCACGGCCGGGTTCAGATGCGCGCCGGAGAGCGGCGCGGAGGTGTAGACGGCCGTCAGAACGGCAAAACCCCACCCGAAGGTGATGGCGAGCCAACCGGCGTTACGGGCCTTGGAGGCCTTCAGCGTGACGGCGGCGCAGACGCCACCGCCGAGCAGGATGAGTATGGCGGTACCGATGGTCTCGCCGATGAAGATGTCGGAGCTGGACACCCGCGACTCCTTTGTCCTTCGTCCAGGGGAAGGCGGACCCCGGGTCCCATTCCGGGGGTCCGCGCCCTCGGGGGTGAGAGCTGTACCGGCCCTTGGCGTTGTCACACTCTAGCGTGTATTGCCGGTAGGTGTTCGACAATGCCGACCGATGGACGGGAGTCTTGCTGTGGCGTGAGTGGCTCGTCAAGGGTCCTGTTATCGAAAACCCGATCGTTATTGATCGAACTGTCTTATCGATCTTGCGTCGGCTGCTATGGGCGCGCACGCCGAGACCGCCACGACGCGCACGCCGAGACCGTGACGACCGCGTACGGCGAGGGCCGGGACACCGTCGGTGTCCCGGCCCTCGGAGGTTCGGCGGCCGCCGCACGGCACGCGCACGGCGGCCCGGCAGCGGTGGCAGGCGGGGTCAGAAGCGGGCGGCGCCCAGGTCGCGCGAGACGGCACGCGCGCAGTCCCGCACCGCCGCGATCAGCTCGGAACGCAGCTCGCCGTCCCGGCGCAGCCGCTCCACGGCGCCCGTGATGCCGACCGCGCCGACGGGCATGCGCCGCCGGTCGTGGATGGGGGCCGCGATCGAGGCGACGCCTTCCCAGGTCTCCTCGACGTCCGCCGCGTACCCGCGGGCGCGGGTGAGGTCCAGGACGCCCTCGAAGTCGTCCAGTTCGCACACGGTGCGCTCCGTGAACGCCTTGCGGTCGGTCTCCAGGACCTCGCTGTGCGCCACCGGGTCGTAGGCCGCGAGGACCTTGCCGAGGGCCGTGGAGTGCAGCGGCTGCATGGCCCCTATCTCCAGCACCTGCCGGCTGTCGTCGGGCCGGAAGACGTGGTGCACGATCAGCACGCCCTGCTGGTGCAGCACCCCCAGGTGGACGCTCTCGCCGCTGGAGCGGGCCAGGTCGTCCGTCCACACCAGGGCGCGCGCCCGCAGTTCGTGGACGTCGAGGTAGGTGGTGCCCAGGCGCAGCAGCTCGGCGCCCAGCTGGTAGCGCCCGGAGGCGTCGTCCTGCTCGACGAAGCCCTCCTGCTGGAGGGTGCGCAGTATGCCGTGGGCGGTGCCTTTGGCGAGGCCCAGCGACGAGGCGATGTCCGACAGGCCGAGTCGTCGCTCGCCGCCCGCGAGCAACCGCAGCATCGCGGCCGCCCGTTCGAGCGACTGGATGTTCCGTGCCATCGCCGTCCTGCCTCCGTCCCCTTCGACCGCCGCCCGCACATGAACTTCCAACGTTCGGCAATGTCGAACACTACCGGTCGTTGCCGACCTCTCGCTAATGGCCGTCAACACCTTTTCGGCCGAACGGGCCCGAGCGGCGCCCTTCCGGTGCCGGTCCCGTGTCCGTCCGGTGCGCGTCCGGTGGACACCTGGTGCCCGAGCGGTGTCGCCGTTCGTCCGTCGAGGGAGTAAACCGCACTCGACCGCTCACGCCACGCCGGTCCGCCCCGTGGACGCCCCTGACCCCGCCCGGCGCTCCGGGCTACCCTGACGGCGTGCGCCTTCCGTGGGAAGACGCAAAGCCGACAGCCGTCGCACTCCAGGGAGCACCTTCATGGCCTCGTCGCCGAATCCGTCCCTTTCGTCCGCCGCCGCCGCCGGGCGGGCCCGTTCCGACGCCCTGCGCGAGGCCCTCGCCACCCGTGTCGTGGTCGCCGACGGCGCGATGGGCACCATGCTCCAGGCCCAGGACCCCACCCTGGACGACTTCCAGCAGCTGGAGGGCTGCAACGAGGTCCTGAACGTCACCCGCCCCGACATCGTCCGTTCGGTGCACGCCGCCTACTTCGAGGCGGGCGTCGACTGCGTGGAGACCAACACGTTCGGCGCGAACCTCACCGCCCTCGGCGAGTACGACATCCCCGAGCGCACCGCCGAGCTGTCCGAGGCCGGCGCCCGCATCGCCCGCGAGACCGCCGACGAGTTCGCCGCGCGCGACGGCCGGCAGCGCTGGGTCCTCGGCTCGATCGGCCCCGGCACCAAGCTCCCCACCCTCGGCCACACCACGTTCACCGCCATCCGCGACGCCTACCAGCAGAACGCCGAGGGCCTCCTCGCGGGCGGCGCCGACGCCCTGCTCGTGGAGACCACCCAGGACCTCCTCCAGACCAAGGCGTCCGTCCTCGCCGCCCGCCGCGCCATGGCGACCGCCGGCTACGACGTCCCGCTGATCGTGTCGGTCACCGTCGAGACCACCGGCACGATGCTCCTCGGCTCCGAGATCGGCGCCGCGCTGACCGCGCTGGAGCCGCTCGGCATCGACATGATCGGCCTGAACTGCGCCACCGGCCCCGCCGAGATGAGCGAACACCTGCGCTACCTGTCGCGGCACTCCCGTGTCCGGCTCTCCTGCATGCCGAACGCCGGCCTGCCCGTGCTCACCAAGGACGGCGCCCACTACCCGCTGACCGCCCCCGAGCTGGCCACCGCCCAGGAGAACTTCGTCCGCGAGTACGGCCTCTCCCTCATCGGCGGCTGCTGCGGCACCACCCCCGAACACCTCCGCCAGGTCGTCGAGCGGGTCCGCGACCTCACCCCCACCGCCCGCGACCCCCGCCCCGAGCCGGGCGCCGCCTCCCTCTACCAGACCGTCCCGTTCCGCCAGGACACCTCGTACCTGGCCATCGGTGAGCGCACCAACGCCAACGGCTCGAAGAAGTTCCGCGAGGCCATGCTGGAGGCCCGCTGGGACGACTGTGTGGAGATGGCCCGCGACCAGATCCGCGAGGGCGCCCACATGCTCGACCTGTGCGTCGACTACGTGGGCCGCGACGGCGTTGCCGACATGGCCGAACTCGCCGGCCGCTTCGCCACCGCCTCCACCCTGCCCATCGTCCTCGACTCCACCGAGGTCGACGTCATCCAGGCGGGCCTCGAGAAGCTCGGCGGCCGGGCGGTCATCAACTCCGTCAACTACGAGGACGGCGACGGCCCCGAGTCCCGCTTCGCGAAGGTCACCCGTCTCGCGCAGGAGCACGGCGCCGCGCTGATCGCCCTCACCATCGACGAGGAGGGCCAGGCCCGCACCCCGCAGAAGAAGGTCGAGATCGCCGAACGGCTCATCGACGACCTCACGGGCAACTGGGGCATCCACGAGTCGGACATCCTCATCGACACCCTGACCTTCACCATCTGCACCGGTCAGGAGGAGTCCCGGGGGGACGGCATCGCCACCATCGAGGCGATCCGCGAACTCAAGCGCCGCCACCCGGACGTCCAGACCACCCTCGGCCTGTCCAACATCTCCTTCGGCCTCAACCCGGCCGCCCGCATCCTCCTCAACTCCGTCTTCCTCGACGAGTGCGTCAAGGCCGGTCTCGACTCGGCGATCGTGCACGCCAGCAAGATCCTGCCCATCGCCCGCTTCGACGAGGAGCAGGTGCGCACCGCCCTCGACCTCATCTACGACCGCCGCGCCGAGGGCTACGACCCCCTCCAGAAGCTCATGGAGCTCTTCGAGGGGGCCACCGCGAAGTCCCTGAAGGCGGGCAAGGCCGAGGAACTGGCCGCCCTGCCGCTGGAGGAACGCCTCAAGCGCCGCATCATCGACGGCGAACGCAACGGGCTTGAGGCCGACCTCGACGAGGCGCTGCTGACCCGCCCGGCCCTCGACATCGTCAACGACACACTCCTCGACGGCATGAAGGTCGTCGGTGAACTCTTCGGCTCCGGCCAGATGCAGCTGCCGTTCGTCCTGCAGTCCGCCGAGGTCATGAAGGCCGCCGTCGCCCACCTCGAACCGCACATGGAGAAGAGCGCCGACGGCGAGGAGGCGGGCAAGGGCACCATCGTCCTCGCCACCGTCCGCGGCGACGTCCACGACATCGGCAAGAACCTCGTCGACATCATCCTGTCCAACAACGGCTACAACGTCGTCAACCTCGGCATCAAGCAGCCGGTCTCCGCGATCCTCGACGCCGCCCAGGAGCACCGCGCCGACGTCATCGGCATGTCCGGTCTCCTGGTCAAGTCCACGGTGATCATGAAGGAGAACCTGGAGGAGCTGAACCAGCGGGGCCTCGCCGCGAACTACCCCGTCATCCTCGGCGGCGCCGCCCTCACCCGCGCCTACGTCGAGCAGGACCTGCACGAGATCTACGAGGGCGAGGTCCGCTACGCCCGCGACGCCTTCGAGGGCCTGCGCCTGATGGACGCCCTCATCGGCGTCAAGCGCGGTGTGCCCGGCGCCAAGCTGCCCGAACTGAAGCAGCGTCGGGTCCGCGCCGCCGCCACGACCGTCGAGGAGCGCCCCGAGGAGGGCCACGTCCGCTCCGACGTCGCCACCGACAACCCGGTGCCCACCCCGCCGTTCTGGGGCACCCGCGTCAGCAAGGGCATCCAGCTCAAGGAGTACGCCACCTGGCTGGACGAGGGCGCCCTCTTCAAGGGCCAGTGGGGACTCAAGCAGGCCCGCACCGGCGACGGCCCCAGCTACGAGGAGCTCGTGGAGACCGAGGGCCGGCCCCGGCTGCGCGGTCTGCTCGACCGCCTCCAGACCGAGAACCTCCTCGAAGCGGCCGTCGTCCACGGCTACTTCCCCTGTGTCTCCAAGGACGACGACCTCATCATCCTCGACGACGCCGGCAACGAACGGACCCGTTTCTCCTTCCCCCGCCAGCGTCGCGGCCGCCGGCTGTGCCTCGCCGACTTCTTCCGCCCGGAGGAGTCCGGCGAGACCGACGTCGTCGGCCTCCAGGTCGTCACTGTCGGCTCCCGCATCGGCGAGGAGACCGCCCGGCTCTTCGAGTCCGACTCCTACCGCGACTACCTCGAACTCCACGGCCTGTCCGTGCAGTTGGCCGAAGCGCTCGCCGAGTACTGGCACGCCCGGGTACGCGCCGAGCTCGGCTTCGGCGGTGAGGACCCGGCGGTCATCGAGGACATGTTCGACCTCAAGTACCGGGGTGCCCGCTTCTCCCTGGGCTACGGCGCCTGCCCCGACCTGGAGGACCGCGCCAAGATCGCCGAGCTCCTGGAGCCCGAGCGCATCGGCGTCCAGCTCTCGGAGGAGTTCCAGCTCCACCCCGAGCAGTCCACCGACGCCATCGTGATCCACCACCCCGAGGCGAAGTACTTCAACGCACGCTAGTAGTGGTTGGTCAGGTC
>NZ_LIQX01000830.1:0-270 GCF_001418475.1 Streptomyces ossamyceticus
GGGTCCTGCTGTGGGGGTGGCGGGCGGGCATCACGAGGCTGGGTGTGTCACAGCAGTCGTCGGATGTCGCCGCGAACCCGGTAGAAGCCACCTGCCGCGGTGTGAAGGGCGTCAACGACGTAGCGTGCTCCGGGCTCGCGTATCGCGCGCGGGAACTGGACGTTCAGTGCCCGGTCGTAGCCCTCGGACACCACGTGCACCCGGATGCGTCCCGCCTCCTTGACGCACTCCACGACGACCGCTCCCGCCGGGGCCTGGGCGACGGTGGTT
>NZ_LIQX01000830.1:280-3279 GCF_001418475.1 Streptomyces ossamyceticus
CCGCGGCCACGGCCGTGGCCGGCTCGTACGTCGGCAGCGCTGCGGCGAGCTTGACGTCCCGCACCACCGGCACCGAACCCTGCTGCGCCGCGGAGACGGCGCCCTCGCTCGCATCCACGCACACCAGCGAACCGTCCGTGGTCACCAGGTACAGCCGCTCGTCGTGGTACTGCATCGACAGAGCGGAACCACCGCCGGTGCCGAGCTTCCACAGGCGGGTGCCGTCCTGGTCGAAGCAGTAGACGGACGAGGCCGCATCGCCCGCGAAGACGAACTGCCCCCCGGGTGAGGTGGCGCACGAGTACACCGCGCTGTCGCACGCGTACGTGGCCTCGATCGTGCCGGTCCCCTTCGACAGCCGCTGGACCACCTTGTGGGCGGTGCCCACGTATACCGCATCGTCCTCTTGCCAGCCGAACAGGACGCCGCCCCGCGTGGATGTATGCCACAACTCCCCGCCACCGTCCGGCGCGTAGGCCGTGACTCCCCGGTGGTGGCCGTGGTAGACGGCTCGGTCGTCCGCTCGGACCATCCAGGCGTGCTCACCCTGGCTGCGCCGGGACCATTGGTGCTCGTCCTCGTGGTCGATGACGGTGAGTCGGCCCTCGCGGTCGGAGACGTCCAGGACGCCCTCGTGGATGTCGAGCCAGAAGATGTCGACGTCCGCTGCGATGTCATAGGCGGCGAAAGGCAGCTTGGAGGACAGGTCGTACACCTTGCCGTCGTCACAGCCGGCGTAGATCCAGAAGTCGTCGGCCACCAGGCACTTCACGCCGTCCGGCAGACTGAAGCGCGCCAGCGTGTGGCCGTCGTGGTCCAGGGTGTACACGTCACCCGCCTGGTTGCCGACCCAGCAGCGCTCGCCGTCGACATGGATACCGAACGCCGAAGAGCCGGTGGCGAACCGCCACAGCACCGGAGCGACGGCACGCGCGGTGGACGGCGCCGACGCCACCTGACGCCGGGTCACCGCACGCGGGGCACGCTGCCCCGCAACCGCCGGAGCATATCCCCTGCGGACCTTTTCACCGACCTTCTTCGCTGCCGCGGCCTGCGCCTTCTCCGCCGACGGGAACGTCGTCGTCTGGCTCTGGCCGCCAGCGCCGATCCGCCCGTAACGCACTGTCACCACCAGCCCGTCGACGGTCACTTCGTAGAACTTGTGCGCACCGCCACCCTCCTGCGACAACTCCAGATACGTCGTCGACCCCGCGGACCCGGCAGACATGGCACACCCCTCCCCACAGTGGGCCCGTGGCCTCTCCAGCGGATCCCACTGCACACACCGTAGGAGGAGCCACTGACATTGATCCTGATACTCAGGTTCCGGTGGTCGTGCCTCTGCCACTGACTGACGTCCTGCTGGACTGTCTTCTGGTTGTTCTGTCCGGCCGCTGGGACCTGTTCTCATGGCTCCGGCCGGGCGGAACATGACCTGATAGGAGCTTGGTCCAGAAGCCCCTTCAATGTCCTGTCTGCGCCACCCGGCCGGCCCTCACCTTCGGCTGGGAAGGCACCATCAGCATGGCATCAGCGGTCGTGGACAACACGGCAGAGCAGGAAGTGGTCGGCGGGGTCGACTCCCACACAGACACCCTCCATGTCGCGGTCATCAGCGACAACGGCGGCCATCTCGCGGACGCGGAGTTCACCACCACTGCCGCTGGATACGCTGCGGCCCTGGCCTTCCTGAGCGCGCACGGCCACGTGATCGCCATCGGAGTGGAGGGCACCTCGTCCTACGGAGCCGGATTCACCCGCGCCGCCCGCGAGGCGGGGCTTCATGTCGTGGAGGTCAACCGACCCGACCGGGCCGAACGCCGCCGCATCGGCAAGTCCGACCCCATCGACGCCTACGCCGCAGCCCGCGCCGCCCTGTCCGGACGAGCCCACGCCGCACCCAAGGACGACACAATCGCGGGCACACGCGCCCTGCACAACGCCGCCCGCTCCGCCATCAAGGCCCGCACCGCAGCCCTGAACCAGATCAGCAGCCTTCTCATCACCGCTCCCGACACCATCCGCGCCAAGTACGGCCGGCTCAAAGGAACGGACCGCACCGACGCCCTCGCCCGGCTGCGGCCCGCCGGGGACGCGGTCCACACCGCGGTCCACACCGCGGTCCACACCGCGGTCCTCACCGCGCTCAAAAGCCTCGCCCGACGCGTCAGGGAGCTGACCGCCGAACACCAGACCCTGGTCAAGGCACTGGGCAGCCTGGTGACCCTCCACAACCCCGGCCTGCGAGCCGCCCACGGAGTCGGCCCCGACACCGCGGCCCAGCTGCTCGTCGCCGCCGGAGGCAACCCCGATCGCATGAGCACCGAGGCTTCCTTCGCCGCCCTCTGCGGAGCCGCGCCCGTCCCCGCCTCCAGCGGCCGGACCAACCGCCACCGCCTCTCACGAGGCGGCGACCGGCAAGCAAACGCAGCCCTCTACCGCGTCGCCCTGGTCCGCATGTCCAGCGACTCCCGCACCCGCGAGTACGTGGCAAGCCAGACCGCCGCAGGACGGACGAAGAAAGAGATCATCCGGCTGTTGAAACGGGCCATCGCCCGAGAGATGTTCCGCTGCCTGACCACCACGGTCCCCGTCCCCGGCATCGCCGATCTACGGCCCCTGCGGCAAACCAAGAACATCACCCTGACCGCCGCAGCCCGCCACTTCGGCCTCTGGCCGGCCACCATCTCCGCCCTCGAACGCGGGATCCGCCGAGACGACGACCTCGCCCACTCCTACCGCAACTGGCTCCAAGCCGCTTGACAGGCAATAGGAGCATCAATCACTCCACTCCGCAGGACCCGGCAGACGTAGACAGGCGAGCGGTTCCGCTTCCAGGCCCCGGGCAGGCACCCGAAACCCTCCACAATCCGCACAACCAAGACGCCGCCCCGTGGCGACGGGGCGGGTCACCGCCACCCGCTCCCACGGCCTGCCCCTCTACCCCGGTCCAAGGCATTGACCTGCACCTGACGGGTGGGACTGTAAGACGTTCGGTG
>NZ_LIQX01000831.1 GCF_001418475.1 Streptomyces ossamyceticus
CTTCATCGACACCCCCCGCGGCCTACGCATCCGCGCCTGAGCCGCACCGCACCGAACCGCGCAGAACCGCACCCACCCCCCCCCCCGTGCCACCCTTGACCCATGCCCGAAGGTGACACCGTCTGGCAGACGGCGAAACGGCTGCACGCCGCCCTCGCCGGCCAGGTGCTGTACCGCTCCGACCTGCGCGTGCCGAAGTACGCCACGGCCGACCTCACCGGCCGCACCGTCCTCGACGTCACCCCCCGGGGCAAGCATCTACTGACCCGCATCGAGGGCGGTCTCACAATGCACTCTCACCTGCGGATGGACGGCTCCTGGAAGGTGTACGGAAACGGCGACCGCTGGACCGGCGGCCCGGCGCACCAGATCCGCGCGATCCTGGGCACCCTCGACCGCACGGCCGTCGGCTACCGCCTCCCCGTCCTGGAACTGCTGCGCACCACCGACGAACACCGAGCCGTCGGCCACCTCGGCCCCGACCTGCTCGGCCCCGACTGGGACCCCGACCTGGCCCTCGCCAATCTCCAGAGCGACCCCACCCGCCCCCTCGGCGAAGCCCTCCTCGACCAGCGCAATCTCGCCGGCATCGGCAACGTCTACAAGAGCGAGCTCTGCTTCCTGCTCCGTGTCACCCCATGGCTCCCCGTCGGCGCACTCCCGCAGGACCGCGCCGCCCTGCTTCCGGCCCTCGCCAAGAAGCTCCTCGAAGCCAACCGTGACCGCCCGATCCGCAGCACTACCGGCCTCCGCATCCACGACCTGTTCGTGTACGGCCGCGCGCCACGCCCCTGTCTGCGCTGCAACACCCCCATCCGGGCCGGTGACCAGGGCGACGGCTCCCGCGAACGCCCGACCTACTGGTGCCCCACCTGCCAACAGGGCCCGGCCCCGGCACCGGGCACCCCCGGAGCGACCCGCCCGCGCCCCCAGCGCCGTACCCCGAACTGACCGCGCATCCCGACCCGCTCCCCGGCGCCCTGCGGCTCACGCCTCGCGATTCACAACTCACGACTCACGACTCGTAGCGCCCAGGTCCAACTAATTGACGCCCCGTCAGAAACGCTCGTACGGTCACTGCATGCCCATCAAGGCGTACGACCTGTCCGGCCGCACCGCGTTCGTCACGGGAGCCGCCGGCGGCATCGGCCGCGCCTCGGCCGTCCTGCTCGCCGAGGCCGGGGCGACCGTGCACTGCGCGGACCTCGACGTGCGGGGCCTGCACGGGACGGCCACGTTGATCAAGGAGACGGGCGGCACCGCCCACATCCACCACGTCGACGTCACCGACCGCACCCGGCTCTCACAGGCGGTGGCCGCCTGCGAGGGCGGCCTCCATGTGATGGCGGCGATCGCCGGAATCATGCACAGCAGCCCCGTGTTGGAGACTCGGGACGAAGACCTCGACCGGGTGTGGAGGGTCAACTTCAAAGGCGTGCTGTACGCCTGCCAGGAAGCGGCCCGCCACATGATCGCCGACGGGACGCGGGGCAGCATCGTCACCATGGCCTCCGGCGCGGTGGACACCGGTGGCCCCGGGCTTCTCTGCTACGGCGTGACCAAAGCCGCCGTGGTCCAGCTGACGAAGACCCTGGCCACCGAGGTCGGCCCCCACGGCATCCGGGTCAACGCGGTGGCGCCCGGGTGGACCCGGACCCCCATGACCGACCGCCACGACAGCGAGGCACAGGCACGGACCGAGTCGTTCATGTCCCGGATGTCACCGCTGGGCCGGGTCGGCGAGCCCGACGACATCGCGCACGCCGTACTGCACCTCGCCTCCGACGCCTCGTCCTTCACCACGGGCCAGATCATCCGCCCGAACGGCGGCGTCGCCATGCCATGGTGAACCCCGAGAGGCCCCCAAGGCGCTACCACGCGCCCCCACGCCCGGCGCACGGCTCACCCCCACGCCCGGCTCACCCGCAAGCCCCCGAGTCAACCTGAATCAGCCACGCTCCCCCTGAACC
>NZ_LIQX01000832.1 GCF_001418475.1 Streptomyces ossamyceticus
GTCGGCGTACTTGGCGACGGCGGCCCGCAGTTCCCATCCCTCGGGGCTGTGTCCGTCCTGGAAGGGCCGCATGGCCGAGTGGTGGGTCAGCCGTGCGGCCCGGTGCTCGTCGTCGTCGAAGAACATGGTCTGCCGCACCTCGTAGCCGGCGAGCAGCGGCCAGTCCCTGGGCAGTCGTCCTTCCGCGCGCGCCCGCCAGTGCCGTACGTCGCGCCGCCAGACGCTGTCGTTGCGGAGGACTTCGAGCACCTCGCGGTAGTCGAGAACCAGCCACACCGGAACGCCCATCAGCCCCACCGGAGCGACGGGGCCGTATGTACTCCGCAGTCGCTCGTAGACGCTGCCCGGGTCCGTGTCGAACTCCGAGGTCAGCAACGGCTCCACGGGCAGCGAGTCGAGCGTGGGGCTGCCGGCCGGAGCGGCCGCGAACGGATGAGTTTCCATGAGCGACACGCATACCGCATGACACCTGCACAAGCAGTGACGATGCCGTGAACTGTTACGGCTTGGTGATCCCCGATGCACATGTGGTGACGGTGTCCCCCACCTGGCCTTACCGGTAGCACCCCCTTGGGTGCGGGCGGCCCCGGCCGAGTGCGCCCCCTGTGTCGGGGCGGCCCGGTCCGGCTGCCGTCGGGCCCCGCTCGCAGGGTGCCGGCGGCGCACCGGCGGGGTCCCACCCGTCGTCCTTCGTCGGTCAGGCCGCCGCCAGCGATTCCCGCAGAGCCTCGGGCAGTACCTGAGTGTGGACGACGCCGAGTGCCTGGGTGGCCCGGGTCAGCGCCACGTACAGGTCGCTGGTGCCGAACCGCCCGGGTTCCACGACGAGGACCGAGTCGAATTCCAGCCCCTTGGCCTGCCGGGGGTCGAGGAGGACGACGGTCCGGGTGAGGTCCGGTTCCGCGCCGGCCGTGACACCGTCGAGGCGGGCCGCGAGCGACCGGTGCAGCGCGCGCGGCGCGATCACCGCGAGCCGGCCTTCGGCGGGGGTGAGTTCGGCGGCTGCCTTGGCCACCTCGGCGGGCAGATCCCGGGCGGTCGCGCGGCGCGCCCAGGGGCGTACGCCCGTGGACCGTACGGAGCTGGGCGGCTCGAAGCCCGGCTGTTCGGCGCGGACGACGTCGGCCGCGACCTCCATGATCTCGGCGGGGGTGCGGTAGTTGACGCCGAGCCGGGTGTGCTTCCAGCGGTCCTCGACGTACGGCGCGAGGATGTCGGCCCAGGAGCCGACGCCCGCGGCCTCCGCCGTCTGGGCGGGGTCGCCGACGAGGGTCATCGAGCGGGTCGGGGAACGGCGCATCAGCAGCCGCCACGCCATCGGCGACAGCTCCTGCGCCTCGTCGACGATGATGTGCCCGAACGCCCAGGTCCGGTCGGCCGCCGCCCGTTCGGCCGCGCTGCGGTGGTCCCCCTCCTCGTGCCGTTCGGCGAACCGCTCGGCGTCGATGATGTCGTGCGCGGACAGCACCTCGGAGCTCTCGGGGTCGCCGTCCTCCTTGTCCTCGAACTCGTAGGTGCGGGACGCGTACGACACGTCGAGCACGCCCTGCGCGTACGCGATCTGGGTCTCCCGCTCGCGTTCGGCCCGGGCCCGCGCGAACCGGTCGTCCTCGCCCAGCAGTTCGGCCGCCTCGTCGAGGAGGGGCACGTCGGCGACGGTCCACGCGCGGGTGACCGGGCGGCGGACGGCGTCGGCGTCCTCCTCGGGGAGGAAGCGCTCGGGCTCGGCGAGGAAGTCGGCGATCAGGCGGCGCGGGGTGATCCGGGGCCACAGCTGGTCGATGGCGGACCACACCTCGGGGTTCTCGGCGAGCTCGTCGCGGATCTGGGTGATGTCGCCGGCGTCGAGGAGGTTCGAGCCGTCGTAGGGGTCGGTGCCGATGCGCTCGGCGACCATGTCGGTGAGGGTGTTGAGGATGTACCCCTCGAAGTACTCGCGGGCCGCGTTGTGCGGGAGCTTCGCCTCACGGGTGCGCTCGCGGGCGACCCGGACGAGGTCGTCGTCGAGCATGAGGACCTCCCGGTCGTGCTCGATGGCGATCACCGGGTCAGGCAGGGCCTGCCGGTCCCGTACGACGGCGGCGAGCACCTCGGCCATGTCGGCGCGGCCCTTGACCCGGGCCGCGTCCGGGGTGTCGGTCGCGGTGGCCCGTACGCCGGGGAACAGTTCGCCGACCGTCGACAGCAGGACGCCGGTCTCGCCGAGGGAGGGCAGGACCTCGCCGATGTAGCCGAGGAAGGCGGGGTTGGGGCCGACGATGAGGACGGCGCGTTTGGCGAGGAGTTCCCGCTGCTCGTACAGCAGATACGCGGCGCGGTGCAGCGCTACGGCGGTCTTACCGGTGCCGGGGCCGCCCTCGACGACCAGGACGCCCTGGTGCGGTGCGCGGATGATGCGGTCCTGTTCGGCCTGGATGGTCTGCACGATGTCGCCCATGCGGCCGGTGCGGGCCGAGTTGAGCGCGGCGAGCAGGACGGCGTCGCCGGTGGGGTCCTCGTACCCGGTGCGGGTCTCGTCGCCGAGGTCGAGGATCTCGTCGTGCAGGGCGGTGACCCGGCGGCCCTCGGTGGTGATGTGCCGGCGGCGGCGCAGCCCCATCGGGGTGTGGCCGGTGGCCAGGTAGAAGGGGCGGGCGACGTCGGCCCGCCAGTCGATGAGGATCGGGGTGCGCTCGGTGTCGTCCTCCCGCAGCCCGATGCGGCCGACGTGGTGGAGGCCGCCGTCGGCCAGGTCGAGCCGTCCGAAGCACAGGGAGCCGTCGACGGCGTTCAGGGCGGCCAGCAGACCCGAGCGTTCGGCGACCAGGATGTCCCGCTCCAGCCGGGCCTGCATGGGCGTGTTGCCCTGCGCCAACGCGTCGGTGACGGAGTGCTCGGTCTCACCGCGCAGCGCGTCGACCCGCCGGTACAGCGCGTCGATGAATTCCTGCTCCCGCCGCAATTCATCGTGCGAAAAGCCGGTGTTTGACAATTCCACTCCCGCCCGCATATACTGTGTTCACTGAACTTCTTTGCGACTCCTCCTTATTGAAGTCGCGAACCATTCAATATACGCAGGAAAAGCCCCCGAGCACAATTGCTCGCGGGCTTTTCTCGTCCTGTCGCCTTCCCGGTGTCAGAGCACGTCGGCGAGTTCCTCCAGCAGCCGCCGCTTGGGCCGGGCCCCGACCATCGCCTTCACCGGCGCACCACCCTGGAACACCATGAACGTCGGCATCGACAGCACCCGGTAGTGGTGGGTCGTCTCCGGGTTCGTGTCCACGTCCAACTGCACCACCTTCAGCCGCTCCCCCTCCTCCGCCGCGAGGGCGCTCAGCACCGGCCCCATCTGCCGGCACGGCGGGCACCAGTCGGCGGTGAACTCCACCAGCACCGGCAGCTCCGCCCCGATCACCTCCGCCGCGAAATCCGCGTCCGTCACCTCGGCCACACCCGCAGCCCTGATCACAACCCGGCCCCTCCCAGTTCGCACTCCGGCTCCGGACCGCCCGGAACCTCCGCCTCGGCCGCCAGCCGCTCCCGCGCCGACTCCGCCCGCGCCAACTGCTCGCCGACCTTGGCCCGTACAGCCGCCAGCTCGCCGATCAGCGCGTCCAGCTCGTCCAGCTTCCGCCGGTAGACCGCGAGCGACGCCGGGCACGAGTCGCCCTCCGGATGCCCGGCCCGCAGGCACTCCACGAACGGCCGCGTCTCCTCCAGGTCGAACCCGAAGTCCTGCAGCGTCCGGATCTGCCGCAGCAGCCGCAGATCCGCCTCGTCGTACGACCGGTAGCCGTTGCCGCTCCGGCGCGCGGGCAACAGCCCCCGCGCCTCGTAGTACCGCAACGTCCGTGTCGTGGTCCCGGCCCGTGCCGCCAGCTCGCCGATGCGCATGAACGGACGCTAATCCTTGACCCCGACGTCAAGGAAAGAGAAAAACGAAAAGAGCCGAGCGGCCAGGTCCATAGGGGGAGGAGCTGGCCGCTCGGCGTATCGGGCTGCGTATTCAGGTTGTGGTGCCCGTACGGCCGGGTCTACGGGGGGAGGGCCCGGCCGTACGGGGTTTCAGGGGGCTGCGGTTGGGGCCGCAGGCCCATCAGGGGCGCGGGGAACTGCGCGACCAGCCACACTCGACCGGCAGTCGGGAGCCGATCCACAGCCCCACGGCGCTTGCCCCCGGCGCCCCGAGCGGAGCGCTTACGCCTTGGCGAGTTCCTTCTCGCCGTCCGGCTCGGCCTCGGCCGCCGGAGCCGACGCGTGGTCGTCCAGCAGCGTCGCCTCGTCGAACGGCGCGTTCCCGGCGAGCACCTCGTTGACCCGGGCCTTGTCGATCTCCTTGGTCCACGTACCGATCAGGACCGTGGCGACCGCGTTGCCCGCGAAGTTCGTGAGGGCGCGGGCCTCGCTCATGAAGCGGTCGATGCCGACGATGAGGCCGACGCCGTCCACCAGGGCGGGCTTGTGGGACTGCAGACCACCCGCGAGGGTGGCGAGACCGGCGCCGGTGACACCCGCCGCGCCCTTCGAGGCGACCAGCAGGAAGAGCAGCAGCGCGATCTGCTCGCCGACGGCCATCGGCGTACCCATGGCGTCGGAGATGAACAGGGACGCCATGGTCATGTAGATCATGGTGCCGTCGAGGTTGAAGGAGTAGCCGGTCGGGACGGTGATGCCGACGACGGGCTTGCTGACCCCCAGGTGCTCCATCTTCGCGATGAGGCGCGGCAGCGCCGACTCGGAGGAGGAGGTGGACAGGATCAGCAGGAACTCACGGCCCAGGTACTTGAAGAACGTGAAGATGTTCAGGCCCGCGACGATCTTCAGCAGCGCGCCGAGCACGATGAAGACGAAGAGGAAGCAGGTGATGTAGAAGCCGACCATCAGCACGGCCAGGCTCTTGAGGGCGTCCAGGCCGGCGGAGCCGGTCACGGCCGCGATGGCACCGAACGCGCCGATCGGGGCGGCCCACATCACCATCGCGAGGATGCGGAAGACCAGGCGCTGGATGTGCTCGATGCCGCGCAGGATCGGCTGGCCGGCGTTGCCCATGGCCTGGAGCGCGAAGCCCGCGAGGAGCGCGACGAGCAGGGTCTGGAGGACCTCACCGCCGGTGAACGCGGAGACGATGGTCGTCGGGATGATGCCGAGCAGGAACTCGGTGGTGTCCTTGGCCTCCGGCGAGACCTGCGCCTGACCGGTCTCCTTGATGGCGTCGGTGACCGCGAGGCCCGTGCCGGGCTCGACGATGTTGCCGACGACCAGACCGATACCGAGGGCGACCAGCGACATGATCAGGAAGTAGACCAGTGCGATGCCGCCGACCGCACCGACCTTGGCGGCCTTCCGTACAGAACCGATACCGAGCACGATCGTGCAGAAGATGATCGGCGAGATCATCATCTTGATCAGGTTCACGAAGCCGGTGCCGATGGGCTTCAGCTCGACCGCGAAGTCGGGGGCGATCAGGCCCACGGCGATACCGAGCGCCACGGCCACGATCACGGCGATGTACAGGTAGTGGGTGCGGTCCCGCTTGGCGGGTGCGGTAGGTGCCGTATGGGTGGTGCTGGCCACGGCTGCCCTCCTCGTCGACGACGTCGTCGGCTGATCGTCCGGCGTGCGGCTCACGTCCGGGGGATTGCGGGAGACGGACTCCCAGGGGTGGGAGTGGGGCTCCCGGGCGGGGAACTCGGCGAGTTCCCCGGCGGTGGGGAACCCGGTGGATTCCCTGACTGCGGGAGCCGGGGCTCCCGATGGGAGTGGCTCCCGGGGGGTGTGGGAGCCGGTCTCCCGGCGGCTCGGGTGTGGGGTCCCGGACGGGAGTCGTACTCCCTCTCGTCGTTCATGTGCTGGACATGTCCGATGGGGTGACTATCTCCCGCCCTGTGAGGGCGGTCACCCTTCCGTTCATTTAGTTCACGCTGACGCGTCGATGCAGACTGTTGCCATGCGCGTCGCGTCCCTCCTCAGACCCCGCAGCCTCGCCGGTCAGCTCTTCGCCGTGCAGGCGGTGCTGATCGCGGTCGTCGTCGCGGGGTGCGCGCTGTTCACGTACATCAGCGACCGGAGCCAGGCGGAGGACGCGGCGGGCCGCCAGGCCCTGGCCGTCGCCGCCGCGGTCGCCGACGCGCCGTCCGTGCGGGCCGCGGTCCACACCGACGATCCGACCGCGCGGCTCCAGCCGTACGCCACCGAGGTGCAGCGGCACTCGGGCGTCGACTTCGTGACGATCATGACGCCGGACGGCATCCGCTGGACGCACCCCGTCCCCGAGCGGATAGGCCAGCGCTTCGTCGGCCACATCGAGAAGGCGCAGCGGGGCGGCACCTTCACCGAGACCTACACCGGCACCCTCGGCCCTTCCGTCCGCGCGGTCACCCCGATACAGGAGGACGGCCGGGTCATCGGCCTGGTCAGCGCCGGTATCAAGGTGCAGGCGATCAGCGACCGGGTCCAGGGCCAGGTGACGGCCCTGCTCGGGGTGGCCGCCGGCGCGCTCGCCCTCGGGGGTGTCGGCACGTACATCGTCAACGCGCGGCTGCGCCGCCACACGCACAACATGAACGCCGCCGAGCTGAGCAACATGCACGACTACCACCAGGCCGCCCTGCACGCCGTGCGGGAGGGGCTCCTCATGCTGGACGGCCAGTACCGGGTGGCGCTGATCAACGACGGCGCGCGGGAACTGCTGGGGGTGACGCAGGACGTGATCGGCCGCTCGGTGGCGGACCTGGGCCTGCCGGCGCCGCTGACGGGTGCCCTGTTGTCGTCCGAGCCGCGGGTGGACGAGGTCCTGCTGACCGCCGAACGGGTCCTGGTCGTCAACACCTCGCCCGTGTCGGGCGGCGAGCGCCGCGGCACGGTGGTCACCCTGCGGGACGTGACCGAACTGCAGTCCGTGATGGGTGAGCTGAACTCCGAACGCGGCTTCACCCAGGCCCTCCGCTCCCAGGCCCACGAGGCGGCCAACCGCCTCCACACGGTCGTCTCCCTCATCGAGCTGGGCCGCTCCGACGAGGCGATCGACTTCGCGACCGCCGAGCTGGAGCTGGCGCAGGCGCTGACCGACCAGGTGGTGGCCGCTGTGACGGAGCCGGTCCTGGCGGCGCTGTTGCTGGGTAAGACGGCACAGGCGAACGAGCGGGGCGTGGAACTGGTGGTGTCGCAGGACAGCCGTATGGACGACGGTCTGCTCCCGGAGTCCCTCCCGGCGCGGGACCTGGTGACGGTGCTGGGCAATCTCATCGACAACGCGGTGGACGCGGCGCAGGGGACGACGGGGGCACGGGTGACGGTGACGGCGTACACGGACGAGGCGGAGGGCCCGGCCGGCGGACCGGACGACCCGGCGAGGGGCCCGGTGCTGGTGCTGCGGGTCAGCGACACGGGCGCGGGCGTGGACCCGGCGTACCGGGACTCCGTCTTCGAGCGCGGCTTCTCCACCAAGCCGTCCGGTCCCGGCGGCCGGGGCCTCGGGCTGGCCCTCGTCCGCCAGACGGCCCGCCGCCACGGGGGCACGCTGAC
>NZ_LIQX01000833.1:0-574 GCF_001418475.1 Streptomyces ossamyceticus
GACGAGTTGCAGGACGACCGCCGCGGTGAACGTCTTCGTCACGCTGCCGGCCCGCAGCCGGTCGGTGGCGTTCATCGGGCGTCCGGTGCGCAGGTCCGCCGTTCCGGCGGTCTCCGTCCAGCGCGCGCAGTGCTTTCCGGCGGTGGGGTCGGTCACGAGGACGGCGGCCCCGGCGATGCCGTCGTGGTGGGTGAGGTCGCGCAGCGCCTGACGGGTCCGGTTGTGCGCGCCGCAGTCGACGGCCACGCGTGGGTCGGGCGCCTGCGCGGTCGCCGTCTGGCCGGTGGCCAGGACGACGGCCGACATCAGGGCCGCGAGACCGACGCGCCGGACGGTCGCCGTTGTGGATAAGAAGGTTGGCATGCCACAGCACGGTAGGCACGGACCGCCCCTTGATCACTCCGGCAGGCATGTGCTTGGGCGTTGACGCCAGCCGGAGCGGGGGACTGGAGCGGGCCCCCTGGACGGGGCGGCCCAACTGCTGCTAGGGGCGGGCATGTTCGCCTGCGCCCACCGGGTCACGCCCCCTGTGAGGAGTGCCGCATGGCGGGGCCGGACCCCGTCGCCGGCCCCG
>NZ_LIQX01000833.1:601-1371 GCF_001418475.1 Streptomyces ossamyceticus
GCCACGACGCCGGGGTGGCGGGCGGCGAAGGCCGCGCGGTCGGCCTTGAGCGTGCTCAGGAACACCGGATCGGGATGGGCCATGCCGTCCGCCAGGACGCGCGCGGACGCGGCGTCGACGGCGCTCAGCGTCGCCGGTTCCACCAGGGGGAAGTAGCCGACGATATCCAGCTCGGGCCGCTGGTACAGCTCCAGGACGTCGGACGCGTCGATCAGGTCGGCCCAGCGGAGCGCGGCACGGCGCCCGGCCGCGAGGACCCTGCCGAGACCCGCCGGGGTGGGGGGCAGGAGCTGGAAGGTCAGCCACAGGGCGGCGGCGGAGGCACCCGCGCGCGAGCACTCCAGGCTGATCTCGCCGAGATGCAGTTCGTCGGAGGTGAAGTACGTGTAGGGCGAGTCGTGCAGATAGAACCGCCCCACCTCGGGGTCGCGGAAGAGGACGGCACCGCACCCGTACGGCTGGAGCCCGTGCTTGTGCGGGTCGACGACCACCGAGTCGCACCGGGCGATCGCCCGCCAGGGCTCGGCCGGGAGCCCCTCGGGGCCGTCGGCGCCGNNCGGTGCGCAGCACGTCCTCCAGGGCGTCGAGATCGATCCGGCCCTGCCCGTCGGCGGGCACCGGGTGCCCCTCGATGCCGAGCACGCGGCACATGCGTCCGTGCGTGTAGTGGGCCTCGGAGCTGTAGGCGACGCCCCGGCCGGGGTGGAGTTCCCGGGCGACGAACAGCGCCTCCAGGTTGGCGATGGTGCCGCTGGTGGTGAGATGGCCGA
>NZ_LIQX01000834.1 GCF_001418475.1 Streptomyces ossamyceticus
CGGCGGGGCGACGGGTTTCCGCCCCGCCGCCGTCCAGGCGGTACGTGACGCCGAGGGCCCGGCCCTGGTCGTCACCTCCGACCCCGTCATCTGGTCGGACACCAAGGACGCCCGGGCGAAGCTGGGCCCGGTCCTCCTCTACGACCCGGCGCACCGCTGTGACACCCCGGCCCGCCTCCACTGGTCCCCCATCTCCGGCTGCGAGGACAAGCCCACGGCGGCGGCCCGCGCCACGGCTCTCCTCGCCCCGATCCGCCCCACGGCCAAGATCGACCAGGCGATGGCGGACGCGGCGGAGACCCTCCTGCGCAGCTATCTGCACGCCGCGGCGATAGATTCACGCACCGTCCGCCACCTCCACCGCTGGGCCCAGGGCACGAACGTCCAGGAAGCCGTACGCATTCTCCGGACGAACGCGAAGGCTGCCGCCGGCTCCGCAGGCGAACTGGAGTCGGCCCTCACGTCCCACCCCGAACGCCGGGACATCGCCCAGGCCCTGACGGCTCGTGCGCTCTCGGCGCTCTCCACGGTCAACGTCCGGGAGTCCTGCACCCCGAACCGAGCGGACTCGCTGGTCCTGGATTCCTTTGTGCACGAGGGGGGAACGCTTTATGTGGTCGGCGACCCCATCGAGGACCCGAAGGCGAACCCTTCCGCCATGCCGCTGTTGACGGCCCTCACCTCAAGCGTGGTCGAGCGCGGCCGGCGCGTGGCCGAACGGTCATCCTCCGGCCGCCTCGACCCACCACTCACCCTGGTCCTCGACGACGTGGCCGCCGTCGCTCCGCTGCCCCAGCTGCCCGACCTCCTCGCCACCGGCACGGACCGGGGCCTGCCGACACTGGCCCTCCTCCGCTCCCGCGAACAGGCCCGAGCCCGCTGGCCCCACGCCGAGCTACCGGTCTAGCGGACGGTCGAGGACGAACTCCAACTCGGACTGCCCGCCGTGCCCGGCCACCGGCACGGTCCGACCACTCGGCACGAACCCCACCTTGCGGTAGAACGCCTGGGCCCGCGGATTCTCCTCGTGGACGATCAACCGAACCCGTTCCACCTCGCGGCTCCAGGCCCATTCCACGGCAGCCTCGAACAGCCGCTCGGTGAGCCCACAGCCTCGCTCCTCAGGCCGCACGTACACCCCGACGAGATGGCCCTGCAGCCGTTCCACCGGCATCCCGGCCCAGTCCGTGGATCCGGCTTCCTCAATCAGTACGGTGACGGACCCGACCCATGTCCCGTCCGCCCGCTCGGCGATGATCTGCCGCACACCGAGTGCCCCTTCGGCACCGCCGGCGGCCCGCTCCTGCCAGAAGGAATCAGGCCTGCTGCTGGCCTGCTCGTACGTCTCCAGAAAGGCGACGGGGGCCATGGGGTCCTGCAATGAGGCAAGCCGCAGCTCTTTCACTGCGGGCCACTCCTCCGCGTGTATGAAGCGAACTATGTATTTCTCCGCACCCGTGTCACTCATACAACGACCCTAAACGCAGAAAGCCCCCGCCGGTTTCCCGGCGGGGGCTTTCTCAATATTTGTTCGGCGGCGTCCTACTCTCCCACAGGGTCCCCCCTGCAGTACCATCGGCGCTGTGAGGCTTAGCTTCCGGGTTCGGAATGTAACCGGGCGTTTCCCTCACGCTATGACCACCGAAACACTATGAAACAAT
>NZ_LIQX01000835.1 GCF_001418475.1 Streptomyces ossamyceticus
GGCGCGGCGGCTGCGGGAGGCCGTGGGCCTGCTGCACCCGTCGGAGAGCCTCGACCTCGACCCGTCCCTGCGCACCCGTGTCCTGCGGAGCTGTCTGGACCGCCGTGCGCCCCGCGTTCCCGTACCGGCCTGGGCGGCGCCGTACGACGCGGAGGCGGCCCGGCTGGACGCGCTGCTCCAGGACATCGACGACGCCGACTGGCACGCGCCCGTACGGCTCCGCTGGTTCGGGGGCGAGGGCCCGGTGACCCGGCGGACGACGGTCGCCGGGGTCATCGCGCACCTGCTGACCGTCGACGGTCTCGTGGCGACCGCGCTGGGGCTGGAGGACCCGCTGGAGCACCTCGCGGCGGCCCCGGACAGCCGTACCCCCGACGCGCGCACCGAGGCGTACTGGAAGGCCGCGCACCTCCCGCCCGGCCGCGCGATCCGCGGGCCCTGGCGGGAGCAGAGCCACGACATCGTCCGTACGACGTCGTTCAGGGGCGGCGGCCCCGAGGACGCCGACGGCCACAAGGACACCGAGGGCTCCGGGCGGCTCGTCGTCTCGTACGGCGGGTTCGAGCTGCCGCTGCGGGACGCGATGCTCGACCGGGCGTTCGAGTGCTGGATCCACGCGGAGGACATCGCGGAGGCGGTGGACTACCCGTACACGGCGCCCTCGGGACGCCATCTGCACGGGATGATCGACCTCGCGGCCCGGATGCTGCCCCTGGTGCTGGCCGAGCGCCGACGCACCGGCCTCGTCTCACGGTCGCCCGCGGCGGGCCGTCATCTCGTGTCGGTCGGCGCGCCCGGGCGCAGTCTCCGTCTGGAGATCGAGGGTTCCGGCGGCGGCGAGTGGCTCATCCCGCTGGACTCCCCCGGCGCGGTCGGCTCCGCCGAGCACGAGGTCGCGCACGTCGCCCTGGACGGCGTCGAGTTCTGCCGACTCGCCGCGGGCCACGTCCCTCCCGAGGAGGCCGCGGCCGGCCAGATGGGCGACCGCGACGCCATCCGGGACGTCCTCTTCGCGGCGGCGTCCATGAGCCGCATGTGACCGGGCGGGCCTGCCGCGCGCAGGCCGTCAAGGGCAGTGCGCGGGGTGCGGAGTGCAGCGCGCGGGGTCCGGGGCACAGTGC
>NZ_LIQX01000836.1 GCF_001418475.1 Streptomyces ossamyceticus
TAAGAGGCAGCCCCCGTGGGCACCGGGACCGTCACAGCAGCCGGAGTTCGCGGGCGCGGCGTACCGCGTCGTTGCGGCGGTTGACGGCCAGTTTGCGGTAGGCGCTCTTGAGATGGGTCTTCACGGTGTTCACCGACACATACAGATCGGCGGCGATCTCCTCCGTCGACATCATCTCTGCGGCGGGGGCGGCCTGCGGGTGGGCGGTGCCGGGCTGGAGCCAGCCCGCCAGTTCCCGCAGGGGCGGCGCGGCGAGGAACGGCCGGATCCAGGGGCCCGCCTCGTAGAAGGGCCTGCGCAGTTCGTCGCGGCGCGCCTGGTGCAGGGCCCGCGCGAGGAGCCGGCGGGTGGCGGCGGGGTCACCCGCCTGGTGCGCGGCCTGCGCGCGGACCAGGGTGGCGCGGACGGACACCGCGGGGCCGCCGCGCTCCTCCGGGTGCGCCCGGTCGAGCAGGTCGAGCGCCGCGTCGGCCCGGCCGGCCGCCAGTTGGGCGCGGGCGGCGCCCACCGCGCAGGCCGGCTGGTCCTCGGGCAGTGACCGGAGCAGTTCGGCGGCCTCCTGCGGCCGGCCCTCGGCGAGGTGGACGTCGGAGGTGATCAGCGTGGTGCACGCCTCGGCCCAGGGGGAGGCCACCTCGGCGGGGACGGACGCCCGTACGGCTCGCAGCGCCGCCCGGGTCCGGTCGCGGGCCAGCAGCAGACGCGCGGTCGTGAGGGCCTGACCGGCGTCCAGTACCGGGTCGCGCAGCATGGACTCGGAGCCGTCCACGGTCTCCAGGAGGGACTCGGCGGAGGCGAGGTCGTCGCGGTCGACGGCCACGGCGGCCAGGACCAGTCGTCCGACACCGCAACCGGACGGCTGCGGCGGTCCGCACCGCTCCGCCGCGGCCGTCGCCGCGAGCGCGGTGCGCTCCGCCCGGCCGGTCCAGCCGTTCAGGCAGTCGATCAGCGCCAGGCGTCCCAGGCAGTCGGCGCGCAGGAGTTCGGTGACCGCTCCGCCGGAGGCGTCGGCCACCGAGGACAGGGCGGTACGGGCGTCCTCGAAGCGGCCGGCCCACAGCAGGGCCGAGCCAAGATGGGCCACGAGCTGCGCGGTGAGTTCCGGATGCTTCTCCAGCAGGTCGGCGGGGATCCGGGTGCTCAGTCTCTCGGCCGCCGCCACCGCCCGGAGCGCCTTGCCGGGCGAGCCGGTCTGCCGGGCCACGACGGCCTCCAGCAGGGCGCAGCTCAGCCAGGCGGCCGCGAGGTCGGTGGCGTCCTCCGCCGGGCCCTGTGCCACGAGGCTCTCCTCCGCGTGCCGCAGGTGGGCCAGGCCCCGGTCGACGTCGTGCCGGGCCAGTTCGCGGGCCGCGCGGACCAGGTCGGTGGCGGGGCTCTTCGCCTCGGGGCCCATCCGGGAGAACAGGTCGGCCAGTTCGTCGGAGCGCAGTCCGGTGAACAGCTGGCCGATGGCTAGGTCGTCGACGAGGACGCCGGCGGTGAAGTCCCAGACGCCCGCCGCGGCGCCGTGGTCGAGGGTCTCCGTGAGGGAGCCGGACTCGCGCAGCCACTCGGCGGCCCTGCGGTGCAGTTCGGGTTCGAGACCGGGTGCGCGCTCATGGAGGTGGGCGCGGAGTATCTCCCCGAACAGCGGGTGGAGGCGGTACCAGGTGTGGCCGAGGTGCTCCACGAACGCGTTGGCGCGGTGCAGCCCCGCCAGGATCGGCTCGGCGTCGAGGCGCCCGGTCAGCGCGTTCGCCAGGTCGGGGCAGAAACGGTCGAGGACGCTGGTCCTGAGCAGGAGATCCTGCGTCTCGGGGGTCTGCCGCTTGAGCACCTCCGCCAGCAGGTAGTCGGCCATCGGGGTGCGGTCGGCCTCGAACTCCTTGAGGTAGCTCTCCGGGTGCGGGCTCTCGCGTGCCGCGAGGGCGCACAGCCGCAGCCCGGCCGCCCAGCCGCGGGTCCGCTCCACGAGCGCGTCGGCCTCGGCCGGTGGGAGGCGCAGTCCGTGCAGCTTCAGCAGGGTGGCGGCCTCCTCCGGTGTGAAGGCCAGCTCCGCGTCCCTGATCTCGGTGACCTCGCCCGCCACCCNNCCGCGTGGTGCAGGACGAAGTCGAGCTGATCCGGCACCTCGGGGGCGGTGACCCGGTCGAACTCGTCGAGGACCACCGTCACAGGCTGTTCGCGTTCGCTCAGCGCGGTGGCGAGCCGGGTCAGGGTCGCGGGGTCGACTCGGTGGGCGTCCGTGGGCGGGTCGACCTCGGGCAGCCCCGCGCCG
>NZ_LIQX01000837.1 GCF_001418475.1 Streptomyces ossamyceticus
CGTAGGGGTGGGGCCGATAGGGGTTGGCGTGCGGGCCGCGGCGGGCCAGCCTTGCTGCCAGGTGCCGGTCCGGCTGCCGGGGGCGCGGCCCCTTCGCCCACCGAACGGAAGGTTCCGCCCGATGCGGGTGCTCTTCGCGACCCATGCCGAGAAAAGCCACTTCTACAGCATGATCCCGCTCGCCTGGGCGCTGCGCGCGGCGGGGCACGACGTCTATGTGGCCTCGCAGCCCGCGCTGACCGAGGCGGTCACTCAGGCCGGGCTCACCGCGGTGCCCGTGGGTGAGGACCACACCTTCCTCAAGCAGCTCCAGGAGGCCGGCCAGGCCGACTACTCGGGTGGCTTCGGGCAGGACGGTGTCATCGAACCGCCCGACACCTGGGAGGGCCAGGGCCCGCTGTACCGGGCTTTCGTCGACTTCTACATGCGGGGCGTCAACAACGACGCGTTCGTCACCGGGCTGGTCGACTT
Organism: Streptomyces ossamyceticus; assembly: GCF_001418475.1. Classification (GTDB taxonomy): domain Bacteria; phylum Actinomycetota; class Actinomycetes; order Streptomycetales; family Streptomycetaceae; genus Streptomyces; species Streptomyces ossamyceticus. The sequence continues at coordinate 472 of NZ_LIQX01000837.1, forward strand.
CGCCCGGCACTTCCGCCCGGACCTGGTCGTCTGGGAGCCCTACACCTTCGCCGGCCCGGTGGCCGCACGTGCCGTCGGCGCGGCCCACGCACGGCTGGTGTTCAGTCCGGACCTGTTCCAGCAGATGCGGCGGACGTTCCTGCGGCTGCGTCACGAGGCGCCCGAGGAGCAGCGCACCGACCCTCTGGAGCCGTGGCTCGGGCCGCTGTCGGAGCGGTTCGGCGCAGGCCCCTTCGCCGAGGACATGGCCGTGGGGCAGTGGACCATCGACACGGTCCCGGAGGACGTCCGGTTCCCCTTGGACGTGCGGCGGGTTCCCATGCGGTACGTGGCCTACAACGGGCCTGCCACGGTGCCGCGTTGGCTGCACGAGCCGCCCTCACGGCCCCGCGTGTGCCTGACCGGCGGGACCACCTTGCGCAACCAGGCGGGCCACGACGCGTTCCCCCTCGCCGACCTGCGCATGTTCGAGGACCTGGACATCGAGCTGGTCGCGACGTTGCGGCAGGTCCCGGGCGCGGAGGAACCCGTGCCCGCCAACACGCGGCTCGTCGACTTCGTACCGCTGCTGGCGCTGCTGCCGAGTTGCTCGGCGGTCATCCACTATGCCGGGGGCGGCACATGGAACACGGCGCTCGGGGCGGGTGTGCCGCAGCTCGTGATCGCCAACACCTGGTACGGGCTGCACAAGGGCCGGCACCTGGAGAGCGTCGGCGCGGGCCTCCATGTCGCGGATCCGCGGGAGCTGCGCGCGCCGCTGGAGCGGCTGCTGCGGGAGCCGTCGTTCGGCGAGGCGGCGCGGCGGCTGCGGGACGAGGTGGTCCTGGCCCTGCCCGCGCCGAGCGAGGTGGTGCCGGTGCTGGAGAAGCTGACCGCGGAGCACCGGGCCTAGGTTCGTCGAAATGGACCTCCGGTGCGGCGAGGGCATGACGTCCTCGCCGCACCGGAGGTCTTGTGTGTCCGCGGGTGCCGGGCCGGGCTCCGGCACGGTCAGGGGTGGTTCGCCACGAACTCCCGCACCGACGAGACGACGTAGGCGAGCATCTCCTCGGTGAGCGCCGGGTACACCCCGATCCAGAAGGTGTGTTCGGTGACGATGTCGCTGTTGGTCAGGTCGCCGACCACCCGGTGGGGTTGGCCGAGGTAGGCCGGGTGCCGGGTGAGATTGCCGGCGAACAGGCGCCGGGTGCCGATCTTCCTGGCCTCCAGGAAGTCGACCAGCTCCGCACGGGTGAAGGGGGCTTCGGGGTCGACGGTGAGGGCGAACCCGAACCAGCTCGGGTCACTGCGGTCGGTGGCCCTCGGGAGCAGCAGGTGCGGTACGCCCTCCAGCCCCTCACGCAACTGTTTCCAGTTGCGGCGGCGGGTCGCGCAGAACGCGTCGAGCTTGTCGAGCTGTGTCAGGCCGAGGGCGGCCTGGATGTCGGTCGCCTTCAGGTTGTAACCGACGTGGGAGAAGATGTACTTGTGGTCGTACCCCTGGGGCAGGGTGCCCATCCGGTAGTCGAACCGCTTGAGGCACTTGTTGGTCTCGCCCGGCTCGCACCAGCAGTCCCGGCCCCAGTCCCGGAGTGACTCCACGATCCGCGCGAGCGCCAGGTTCGAGGTCAGCACGCATCCCCCCTCCCCCGTCGTCAGATGGTGCGCCGGGTAGAAGCTGACGGTGGTGAGGTCGCCGAAGGTGCCGGTCAGCCGTCCGTCGTAGGTGGATCCCACGGCGTCGCAGTTGTCCTCGACGAGGAAGAGGTCGTGCTCGGTGGCGAGCTGGGCGATCTCGGCGACCTCGAAGGGGTTGCCCAGGGCGTGGGCGATCATGATGGCGCGGGTGCGTGGTCCGATCGCCTCGGCGACACGGTCGGCGGTCGTGTTGTAGGTGCCGAGCTCGATGTCGACGAAGACGGGCAGGAGCCCGTTCTGGATGATCGGGTTGACCGTGGTGGGGAACCCGGCGGCGACCGTGATCACCTCGTCCCCCGGTCGCAGCCGGCGGTCCTCCAGCAGATGCGAGGTGAACGCCGTCATGGCCAGGAGGTTCGCGGAGGAGCCGGAGTTGGTCAGATGCGCCTTGCGGTGCCCCAGCCTGCGGGCGAACCGGGATTCGAACTTGCGGGCGCTGGGTCCCGCGGCGATCCGCATCTCCAGGGCGGCCTCGACCAGCGCGGCGCGGTCCCGCTCGTCCAGGACGGCACCCGCCGGCCATATCTCGGTGGTGCCCGGCACGAAGGAGCCCGGCTCCCGGGCCTCCATGTGGAACTTGGCCGTCTCGTCGAGGATCAGCTCCTTGTGGGCGTTCCCGCCACGGGTGTTCATGACGCGCCCTCTCCTCGACGGGACTCCATGACCTTGCGCAGCGCCGCCGTCACGGTGCTGACGTCCGCGTCGTCCAGGCCGGGGTGGAGCGGCAGGCACAGCGTGCGCTCCGCGGCCTCCTCGGAGCGCGGCAGCCGCTGCCCGGTCGCGCCGTAGACGGGGACCTTGTGCAGCGGCGGGTAGCGGAAGGTGGTGTAGACGCCGGCCGCGTACAGCTCGCTCGCGATCTCGTCCCGGAGGCCGGGGGCCACTTGCACCCAGTAGAAGTAGTACGTGGAGTGGTGCCCCTCGGGCAGCGGCGGGGGGAGCGACAGGCCCGGTACGCCGGCCAGTTCACGGTCGTAGAGCCGGACGATCTCGCGGCGGCGTGCCACGAGGCCGGACAGGCGGCTCAGTTGCACGGTGCCGATGGCGGCCGTCAGGTCGTTGCCGACGATGCGTCGGCCGACCTCGGGGACGTCCAGCTCCCACCAGCGGGACGACACCCCGGCCTGTCCGAAGCCGCTCGGCCGGGCGAGCCCGTGGTAGGCCAGCCGCCGGGCGCGGGCGGCCTGGTCGGCGTCGCGGGCGTACAGCATGCCGCCGTCGCCGCAGACGAGGACCTTCATGGCGTCGAAGCTCCACACCGCGAGGTCGCCGAAGGTGCCCACCGCCGTGCCGTCGATGTGGGACGCCACGGCGCAGGCGGCGTCCTCGATCAGGGCGATGCCCCGCTCCCGGCAGAGGTCCGCGATCGCCGCGATGTCGCCCGGGTAGCCACCGTAGTGCAGCACCATGACGGCCTTGGTACGCGGGGTGACGGCGCGGGCGATGTCGTCCGCGGTGGGGTTGAGGGTGCGGGGGTCGACCTCGCAGAAGACGGGTCGGGCGCCGCGGGCCGCGACGGCGTTCGCGGCGGCGACGAAGCTGAGGGACGGCAGGACCACCTCGTCGCCCTCGCCGAGCCCGAGCAGTTCGGTGGACAGGAACAGTCCGGCGGTCGCGCAGTTGATGAAGACCAGGCGGTCCGGCTCCACCCCCAGGTGCTCGGCGAACTTCTCCTCGAACGCCCTGGTGCGCGGTCCGTGGCCGATCCAGTTGCTCCGGAACACCTCGGCGACGGCGGCCAGTTCCTCCTCGCCCAGGCCGGGCTGGAACACCTGGATCACGACGCCCCCCGAGGGGAGACCCCGACGAAGAGGCCACGGCCGTTGGGGCCGCCCTCCAGGTACTCCACGGTCAGCCCGGCGCCCCGGAACGCTGCCTCGTACTCGGCGGCGGCGAAGAGCGACAACATCTCGTACGAGGTGAACTCGCTGATCCCCCTCGCGCTGTCCGCGACGGTGTAGCGCACGGTCATACGGGTGCGGTCGCCGTCGCGGACGGAGTGGGACAGCCGGCTGACGACCCGGCCCTCCTCCTCGGCGACGGCTCCCGCGACGAAGCCCTCCAGGAACTTCTCGGGGAACCACCAGGGTTCGAGAACCAGCACCCCGCCGGGTTCGAGGTGCCGTGCCATCCGGCGCAGGGCCCGGTTCAGTTCGTCGGCGGTCGCCATGTAGGCCACCGAGAAGCACAGACAGGTGACGGCGGAGTAGGTGCGGCCCAGGTCGAAGGTCCGCATGTCCCCGTGGTGGACGGTGACGTCGGACAGCCGGTTCCGCGCGATCCTCAGCATGCCGTCGGAGAGTTCCACTCCCTCGACGTGCCGGAAGCGGCTGCCGAAGCTCTCCAGGTGCTTGCCGGTGCCGCAGGCCACGTCCAGGAGCGAGGCCGCGTCCGGGTGGCGGTCGGCGACGAGCGCGGCGATCGCCTCCGCCTCCGCGGCCCAGTCCCTGCTGCGAGCGGTGTGGATGAGGTCGTAGACATCGGCGTGTTCGTCGCTGTAGGCAGTGACCGGTCGGGGGGTGACGGAGGTCAAGGGGTTCCCTTCCTTGGTGGGGGTGAGCGTGCCGGGCGCACGAGGGGGGCGGGGGTCCATCACAGGGGGCTGGCCACGTACCCGAAGTTCTTCTCGATCTCGCGGCAGGTCGCGTAGGCGGGCAGCAGGCCGCGGTCGAGTGCCTCGCGCGCGGTGGGGGCCTCGCGGTCGCGGGCGGAGACGGTGAGCTCGCCCGGCCCGCCGACGGGCAGCCCGAGGGCGGGGTCCAGCGCCGACACGGC
>NZ_LIQX01000838.1 GCF_001418475.1 Streptomyces ossamyceticus
CGGCGCGCCCGTCGTCCTCTCCACCGTGGGGGTGGGCGTTGGCGCTGCGCCGCCCCCGCCCCTGTCCTCGCTGCACGCCCCGAGCGCCGGAGCGAGGAAGAGGGCCAGCGCGGCGGCCAGCGCCGTGGCCCTCCCGCTTCCCCCGGGGCCGCGGCCCCGCCGTACGTTCCCCCGCCTGAGGTCGCTCCCGAGAACCATCTGGCTCACCACCGGGTGTCGGTCCGGGCGGTAGGCGCCCGGTTCTTTCAGGGTCAGCTCGCACAAGGCATAGTGCAACTCCATCGGCATATCTGAGAACCCGTCAGACACGACGTGTGGGAGCCCCGGATGCGGACACCCCTTCCACGGACCGCGCACCCCGTCCTCTGGGCCGGCTGGGCCGCGCTCGCCGGCGGCGCGGTGCTCTGTGCCGTCGGCTGGTACGGCGTCTCCGGCGAGCGCTTCGCCGAACGCCAGCTGCCGTACCTCGCCTCCTGCACCGTCCCCGGCGCTGCCCTGATCGTCGCGGGCGCGGTCCTCCTCGCCCACGCACGGGACGCCCTGGCCGCGCCCCGGGTCGAGGAGCTGTACGGCCTCCTGATCGCCGCCGAGCCCGCCGACGCCGACGCCTCCGGGCGGGCGGCGGCCACGCCCCTCGCCACCAGCGACGAGCTGCTCCGCGTGCCCGGCGGCACCCTCTGGCACCGGGCGGACTGCCCGCTGGCCGCCGGGAAGGCCGACGCGGTGCCCGTGGACGCGGGGGCGCTGTCCGGGAGCGGACTGCGCCCGTGCCCCGTCTGCGACCCGCCCGGACGCGACGACCCGGCCGGCCCACCGGAGGGCTGATGGCGTCTTTGACGTACGACCTCACCCTGGCCGGTCTGTCGGTCGGCGGCGCGGCCGCCCTGACCGGGATCGGCCTCGTCGTGACGTACCGGGCCACCGGGGTGCTCAACTTCGCGCACGGGGCGATCGCCATGCTCTGCGCGTATCTGCTCCGCCAGTTCACCGTCGAGTGGCACTGGCCCCTGTGGCCGTCCGCCGTGGTGACCCTGCTGGTGGTGGCCCCGGCGATCGGCCTCGCCCTGGAGCGTTTCGTGTTCCGCCCGCTCGCCGTGCTCGGCGGTGACCCGGCGCAGACCCTGGTGGCCTCCATCGGCGTGTTCGTGCTGCTCGTCGGCGGGGCCGCGCTGCTGTGGGGCCAGGGGGCGCGGGACGACACGCCGACGCTGGTGGCGGCCGACCCGTGGGGGCAACTGGGGGTGGCCGTGGCTGTCGCGGCGGTGGTGGGCGCGGTACTGCGCCCTTCCGGCGGGCGCCGGGCCCCGCGGCGCTGGACGCGTTTCGGGCGGGAGCTGAGAGCGGTCGTGGACGACCGGTCCCTCGCCGTCCTCGGCGGGATCGATGCGGACCGGGTCGCCGCCGCGGGCTGGGCGTTCGGCTCGTTCACGGCCGGTCTGACGGGCGTGCTGCTCGCCCCCTACGTACGCCTCGACCCGTACGGCATGCCGCTGCTGGTGATGGAGGTGGTGGCCGTCGCGGTCGCCGCCCGGATGCGGAGCCTGCCGGTGGCGGTGCTGGTGGCGCTGGGCATCGGCGTCGCGCAGAGCCAGCTGACCCGGTTCCACCCGTCGGGGCGGGCGGAGCCCCTGATCCAGGCCGTGGGCGCCAACCTCTTCGTCGTGGCACTGCTCGTCGCCGCCCTGGTCCTGCCCGGCGTCGGCACCCGCGACGCGCTGCCGCGCCCGGCGACCGCCCCGGCCCGAACACCTGCCGGGGCCTGGATCGTGGCGGTGCTCCTCTTCCTGATCCCCCTCGGCTTCGCGGGCCGCGACCTGCACACCTCCGTCCAGGTCCCGGCGCTGGGCGTGATCCTGCTGTCCCTGGTCGTGGTGACGGGCCGGGGCGGCCAGATCTCCCTGGGGCAGGCGGCGTACGCGGGCCTGGGCGCCCTGTTCACGGCGCTGCTGGCGGCGGGCCGCTTCCCGCTGCTGCCGTCCCTGCCCGAACCGGCCGCCCTCCTGATGGCCGTCCTGCTGGTCGCTCCGCTGGGCCTGCTGACCGGCTGGCCCGCCATCGGCCGCCACGGTCTGGCCCTGGCGCTGGCGACCTTCGCGGTCGGCGTCGGGGTGAGCCGCTTCGTCTTCGCCCAGCCGTACGCGACGTCCGGTCTGACCCTGGGCCGCCCGGCGGGCCTCGACGGAGACCGCGCGTACTACGTCGTGGAGCTGGGCCTCCTCGCGTGCGCGCTCCTCGCCACGCACGCGCTGCGCCGGGGCCGCACCGGCCGGGCCCTCGCCGCGATGCGGGACGACGAGGCCGGGGCCGCGGCGGCAGGCGTCCCGGTCCCCTCCCTCAAGCTGGCGGCCTTCGTCGCGGGCGCCGCCCTCGCCGCCCTCGGCGGCGGCATGCTCGCGATGGGCGTCCGCGCCTTCGACCCCGCCGCGTTCGACCCCGTCCGCGGTCTCCTGTGGTTCGCCGCGATCGTCGTCCTCGGCGCCGACAGCACGCTCGGCGCGCTCGCGGCCGCCGCCCTGCTCGTCGGTCTGGACGCGGGCACGCGGGGCGGAGTCGCCGCCGCGGTGATCGGCGTCCTGGCCGCCCTGATCGGCCGCTTCCCCGCCGGCCCCTACGAGGCGGCCCGCACGGCCCTGGCCCGCCTGCGCCCGGAGCGGAGCCTCACACCGACACCGCTGGGGGCCCGGGTACGGGCCGGACTGCGGGCCGCGCCAGGGAACGGGCGCCCTGCGTCCCACACCACCGCACCACCGGAAGCAGCCCGACCGACACCCCACACCA
>NZ_LIQX01000839.1:0-793 GCF_001418475.1 Streptomyces ossamyceticus
CGTCCGCCAGGCCGAGAGCTGGGCCCCGTCGGCGTGGGCGGGGTTCCACAGGCGCAGGGTGTCGGTGTCCGCGATCTCGTGGGTCGCGCTGTGGTTGTCCCGCAGGAGAACGTGCCCGGCGGGATCGCTCACGGGAAGGCCGGTGCGGGTGCCGTGCGCGGTGTCCGCCTCCCAGATCAGGGCCCGTGCGAGCGGGCCCGCGACCGGGTGGTCGAGCCACCGGGAGCGGAATCGCGCCCCGGTCTGCCCGGCGCCGTCCGCGAGGAGTTCCGCGAGGGCACCGCGCTCACGGTCGACCCGGGCCACGAGACGCGGCAGCCTGTGGCGCAGGGCCGTCAGTTCCGGGGCGAAGACCCAGTCGAGCCGGCGCATCATGGACGGCGTCACCGGCCGCCCCGTGGCGTCACGCACGTCCAACCCGACGGAGCCGTGGGGACGGACGGTCAGGGACGCCGTGCAGTCCCCGAGGGGGACACCGCGGGGGGCGTCCTGGGAGCCCTCGTGCTCGGCCAGGTACGCCTCGGCGATGGTGTCGAGCGCGGCNNGCGGCAGGCCGGGCCGGGTCCGGGTCCGGGAGGCCCGGGCGCGGCGCAGAACCCGTTCGCCGACCAGCGAGATCAGGGCGGGGTCACCGGTGAGACACGCCGCCCAGGCCGCTCCGGCCGCGAGGGTGTCCTCCAGGCCCGCGTTGTGGGGGTCGTACTCCGTCAGACGGATCTCCCGCCTCGACGCGTCGTCGTCGAAGTCGAGCAGGGTGCGCAGGATGTCCGCGGCGTCCGGGAGCGGCTCCAGC
>NZ_LIQX01000839.1:853-1432 GCF_001418475.1 Streptomyces ossamyceticus
TCCTCGGCCTCCTGCTGGGAGAGGTGCCACGCGCAGTGGCGGGAGAGGCCGTGATCGACCATCGCGGCGAGCGCGATCCGGTGCAGCTGGGTCCGGTAGCGGGCCCGCACGGCCGGTTCCTGCTCCCTCACGGCGGCGAGCGGCAGCCCCATGGTGCGGCACATCCGGCGCGGGCTGTGATCCGTGTCCAGCAGGGAGAGTTCGAGCAGCCGCTCGGTCTCCTCGGGGGACCAGCCGCAGGTGTGCTGCGTCAGGGCGGCCTCCACGGCGATGTCCTTCGTGCCGTGGGGATCACTGAGCAGCGCGAGGCCCAGCCGCCTGCGGTCCCGGCGGTCGAGTGACGCGACGAGACGGTGGCTGTGGCTCCAGTACGCGCGTTCCTCGGGGGCCTCCAGGAGGACGAGCGGGTAGCCGTGGTTGGGCGTGGGGACGATCCCGTAGTCGCGTCGACGGGCCCGGGCCGCTGCCCTGCGCAGGGCCCCGGGAAGCGGTGGTACCACCGTGCTCCGCCGCCTTCGATAGGGGAACGATCCGCCACCCGCCCACCAAGGCCACACGCGCCCCACCCCCACACCGAAC
>NZ_LIQX01000084.1 GCF_001418475.1 Streptomyces ossamyceticus
CGACGGACGGCGTGATCCCCGTGGCCCCTTGCCCCGGGGATCACGCCGTCCGTCGCAGCAGCCGCTTCAGTCCGGCCACGTCCTCCAGTCGCGCCCAGGCGATGACGAGCAGCGGCACCATCAGGATCAGCGGGGTCGCCGCGTACTCGCCGTCGAAGACGGCGAGCTGGGTGATGAACGCCCCCACCATCAACGCGCTCAACGACACCCCCGCGACCGACGCCAGCGCCGGGATCACCAGCCCGATCGCGCCCGCCAGTTCGAGCGCGCCGATGGCGTACATGCCCGCGCTGCCCCAGCCGAGCGTCTCGAAGGACTCGGCGGCCGACGGGTGCGCGATCAGCTTGGGCAGCGCACTCGCGACGGCGAAGAACAGCGCGAGCACGATCTGCAGTGCCCCCAGCGAGATCCGGGCACGCCGACTGCGCACCCCGCCCTTCAGGCCGGCGTCGGAAGCCGCGTCCGCGCTCGTGGCAGTGGTGGTGAGTCGGGAGGCGGGAGCCGTGGTCTCGGACATGGGGTCTCCTGTGGGAAGCGGTGCGTCGTGCCTGTCACAGAGACAGACCGGCGCCCTCCTCCGAACTCATCGGTCCCGAGCGGACTTTCGCGCGAAACCACTCGGACCCCACGTGCCCTCTCAGCCGTCTCTCCCGCGCGTGCCCTCTCACCCCACCGGCACCGCCCGCACCCACGTCCGGTCCTCCGTCAGATACCGGTCCACCTTCAGCCCCGACTCCCCCAGCGCCTCCTCGAACTGCTCCTTCGTCATCGGCCGCACCCGGAACGTCTGGGTCCACTCGCCGTCCGGGAAGTGGTACTCCGCGTGCACGGAGCGGACCCCGTCCCCCACCGGCTCGCTCGACGCGATACGGACCGTGAAACCACGGGGGTCGACCCGCTCCCGGGGCACATCCGTGTGGTAGTTCTCCCCCTCGCGCTGGATCAGCACCATGCCGTCGTCCGCGACATGACGCAGGCACGTGGCGAGCAGTCCGCGCCGCAGTTCGGGATCCCCGGTGTGGACGAGGAACGACGCGAGCAGCACCACGTCGAACTTCTCGCCCAGGTCCAGCTCCTCGATGGGGCTGCATATCGTCCGTGCCCCGCGCACCCGCTCCAGCATCTCCGCCGACTCGTCCACCGCCGTGACCGCGAAGCCCCGTTCGATCAGTGGGTGGGTCATACGTCCCACGCCGCTGCCCAGTTCGAGAACGCTCGCACCTGCGGGCGCGGCGGCGGCGATCACCTCCGGCTCGTCCCCCACCGGCAGTCGTGTGTACACCTCGACCGCGCAGCCGTCCGGGGTGATCGCCCCTGGCCCCGTCCCCTGAAATCCCTCACGCGTCTGGATGCTCATATCCGTTCAACGGCCGTGCGGGCACGGGCCGTTCCGCTCACCCCTCACCCGATGGGGTGAACCTGAACCAGCCGTGCCCGCTGTACCAGTGCCCTCCGGCCCTCAGATGGTCTCCGACGGCCCGTTCGAGACCTGTCCGGCGCGGGAGTGTCTCCACCGGCAGGTCCGGGTCGCCGAACACGAAACGAAGAGGCAGATCGTCCCCCGGTTCGCTGTTCCCGCAGGTGATGTGGAACCGCTCCTGAAAGCGGACGATGTTGGAGTCCTCGGGCAGATACCGCTTCAGCTGCGGGTCGAGCAGCCACGAGTGACAACAGGCGGCGGTGTAGCGCTCCGCCGGGAAGCGCCTGGGGAAGAACTCCCGGGCGAGCGCGAGCGACCGGTCGCACGCCTCCGGTGTCAGAGGGCCGGCGTAGTCGGGTATGTGCAGGTCGAGGCAGTACTCCCCGGGCCGCAGCGCCAGTCCGGCCGCCGCGAGCGCGACGCCCTCCCGGCCGCCCAGCCGGGTCCGCTGGAACTGCAGCCGCCCGAGCTGGAACAGCTCCCCGTGGAAGTGGAGCGAGAACCAGCCGGGCGCCACGAGCCCGCCCACCCCGTACCTCCGGCGGTGCAGCGCGAGACCCCGGCCCACGTCCGCGAGGGTGCGCCGGGAGATGTCCTCGGGGACGCCCCGCTCACGGTGGTACGCGCGCACGTACGGCAGGGCGGCGACGAGGACGTACACCGGGAAGTAGCGGCCCAGCGGACCGGACTCCAGCGGAAACGGCCGCAGTCCCAGCCCTCTGCCGATCTTCCCCATGTCCCGTACGAGACCCCGTACGCACCGTCCGAGGAGCGCGGTCGCCTCCTCGTCGTCCGCCAGCGTCCGGCGCAGCGCGACCAGGTCGTTGACGTCCTCGTACGGCACGGCCAGGTCCTGTAGGACGTCCGGGAGCTCCTCGGCGTCCGGCAGCCACGCCCGGGGCGCGTCCGACGCCTCCTCGTCGCCCTCCTCCAGCTCCTTGAGCCACTCGGCGAGCCTCTCGTCCGCCCGCACCACATTCCAGAGCACCTTCGGCCTCCCCCGTCACTCCACACCGTCTTCCGGAGAACGCACGGGCCGAAGAGTACGTTTCCGAGTAGGACGAACGAGATGAGAACAGCAAAAAGAGGGCACACGGGTGCAGGAGCGCCGGAAGGACGGAAAGGGCGGAAAGGGCGGCCGAGCGAGCGGGAGGCGGTGGTTCTGATGCGTACGGGCAGTGAACCGAGGACGGCGCGCAGTCCGCTGCGGATGCGGCTCTGGCTGAGCGTGTGGGGGGTGATCTGGGCGGTGCTGGGGACCGTGGCCTTCGCACTCGTCGGCCGCCCCGGCTGGGCGGCCGTCTGCGGTGCGGTGTTCTTGATCGCCGCCGTCGACGCCATGGTGATCGTGCGCCACATGCGCGAGGGCGCGCACTTCCAGCCGGGCCGTGACGTCCCGCCTTACCAGCCGCCGGACCCGCGCCACCCGTAAGGGCTCGGCGCGCTCCGGGCCGTGGCGGGGACAGGCGGTCCTCGCGCTGCGAGATCCTCGTCGTGGGAGGCCGACGGCCGACGGCAGTCAGGAGTCGAACCGCGCGGCTTCCAGGTACCGCGGGTTCGGATCGAGCGCGGCAGCCAGCCGGAAGTGGCGTTTGGCCTGGTCCGGGCGGGCCTGCCGCTGGTAGGTGCGGGCGAGCGCGTAGTGCGCGTACGCGTTGTCCGGCTCGCGCTCCAGGACGATCGTGAACTCCAGCTCGGCCGGCCGCAGTTGGGCGGCGGCGAAGAAGGCACGCGCGCGCAGCAGACGGGCCGCGGTGTTCTCCGGATGTTCGGCGATGACCCGGTCGAGCAGCTTGACGGCGCCCTGCGGGTCGTTCGCCGTGAGGAGCCGCTCGGCCGCGCGGAAGTCGATGACGTGCGTCTCCGGGGTACGTCCGGTGGAACCGCTGGTCTCGGGCACGGCTGAGTCCTTCCCTTGCTGGGACGGTTCAACGCCCCCTGGGGGTGCGCTATTCCTGCGCGTGTTCGGACCGCTCACGTGACTGGTGGGCCCTGCGCTCCAGGTCGGCCCAGACGTCCCGGACGCGTCGCCGCAGGTCCTCCAGGGGTACGTCGTTGTCGATGACGATGTCGGCGATCTCACGGCGCTGGTCGCGCGTGGCCTGGGCGGACATCCGTGCGCGGGCGTCCTCCTCCGTCATGCCGCGCAGCCGGACGAGACGGTCGAGCTGGGTCTCCGTCGGCGCGTCCACGACGATGACCAGGTCGTACAGCGGGGCGAGACCGTTCTCGGTGAGGAGCGGGACGTCGTGGACGACGACCGCGTCCGGCGCGGCGGCGTGCTCCAGTTCCTGGGAGCGGGCGCCTACGAGGGGGTGCACGATCGCGTTGAGCGTGGCGAGCTTGTCCGGGTCGGCGAACACCAGGGAGCCCAGTTTGGGGCGGTCCAGGCTGCCGTCCGGCGCGAGCACGCCCTCCCCGAAGGCGTCCACGACGGCCGCGAGCCCGGGGGTGCCGGGGGCGACGACCTCGCGCGCGATCCGGTCCGCGTCGATCAGCACGGCCCCGTGCTCCACGAGCAGCCGGGACACCTCGCTCTTGCCGGCGCCGATACCGCCGGTCAGACCCACTTTCAGCATGCCCGGCAGCTTAGGGGGTGGGCGAAAGCCCCGCACCCAGCCGTGGGAGACCCGGTCCGCGCGGGCCTCCCACGGCTCGGTGTCAGCCCTCGCCCTCCCGTTCCGCCAGGAACTTCTCGAACTCGAGGCCGATCTCGTCGGCGGAGGGGATGTCGACGGGCTCGGCGAGCATGTTGCCCCGAGTCTCGGCCCCCGCCGCGGCGTCGTACTGGTGCTCCAGGCCCTGGACGAGGGCGACCAGCTCGTCGTCGCCCTCGCGGATTTGCCGGTCGATCTCGGTCTGCGTCCGGTGGGCCTCCGTGCGCAGGGCGTGCGCGACGCTCGGCAGGACCAGGCCGGTAGCGGCGGTGACGGCCTCCAGGACGGTCAGGGCGGCGTCCGGGTACGGGGAGCGGGCGATGTAGTGCGGGACGTGCGCGGCGACGCCGAGCACGTCGTGGCCGGCCTCCATGAGGCGGTACTCCACGAGGGCCTCGGCGCTGCCGGGGACCTGGGCCTCCTCGAAGGGGCTGCGGTGTCCGGGGACCAGCTCGGCCCGGTTGCCGTGCGGGGTGAGGCCGACGGGGCGGGTGTGGGGCACACCCATGGGGATGCCGTGGAAGTTCACCGAGAGGCGGACGCCGAGCCGCTCCACGATCTGCTGGACGGCCTTCGCGAAGCGCTCCCACTCCACGTCGGGCTCGGGGCCGGACAGCAGCAGGAAGGGCGCCCCCGTGGCGTCCTGGACGAGGCGCACGTCCAGGCTCGGCTCCTCGTAGTCGGTCCAGCGGTCGCGCTTGAACGTCAGCAGCGGGCGCCGTGCCCGGTAGTCCACGAGCCGGTCGTGGTCGAAGCGGGCGACGACCTGGTGGGGCAGCGAGCCGAGGAGCCGGTCGACGATCTGGTCGCCGGTCTCGCCCGCGTCTATGTATCCGTCGAAGTGGTAGAGCATGACAAGTCCCGCCGACTCCTGGGCCAGCGCCATGTCGACGACTGCCAGGCCCTTCGGCTCCCATGCGTACAAACCCTGCGGATCAAGCACTGTGACCGCTCCTCCTCGTGTTCGTACGTCCCAACGCCGTACGGGGGCCCGGCATTCCCGGAGCCGGTTCGAGAAGTGCGGTTCACGCACACCACCGAAGTGCGGTTCGCACACAAGGCCGTGCGGTTCGCGCGCGCAGGAGCATCGTTGTCGCACACACGTCGGGCCCGCACCCCCCGGAGGGGATGCGGGCCCGGCGTGTTATCGGCTATGCCTCAGCGGCGAGCGGTCAGCTCTGGCCGCCGGCCAGCTTCTCGCGCAGCGCGGCGAGCGCCTCGTCCGAGGCCAGCGCACCGGAGGTGTCCGCACCCTCGGAGGAGTACGAACCGCCACCCGCGGCCGGAGCCGCACCGGCGGCGTCGCCACCCTCGGCGGCAGCGGCAGCGTCGGCCTCGCGGCTCTTGATGACCTGCTGCTGGTGCTGCTCGAAGCGGGTCTGCGCCTCGGCGTACTGGTGCTCCCACGCCTCGCGCTGGGTCTCGTAGCCCTCGAGCCAGTCGTTGGTCTCGGGGTCGAAGCCCTCGGGGTAGATGTAGTTGCCCTGGTCGTCGTAGGACGCGGCCATGCCGTACAGGGTCGGGTCGAACTCGACCGTGGCCGGGTCGGCACCGAAGGCCTCGTTGGCCTGCTTCAGCGAGAGGCTGATGCGACGGCGCTCGAGGTCGATGTCGATGACCTTGACGAAGATCTCGTCGTTGACCTGGACGACCTGCTCCGGGATCTCCACGTGGCGCTCGGCCAGCTCGGAGATGTGGACCAGACCCTCGATGCCCTCGTCCACGCGGACGAACGCACCGAACGGAACCAGCTTCGTGACCTTGCCGGGCACGACCTGGCCGATCTGGTGGGTGCGGGCGAACTGCTGCCACGGGTCTTCCTGGGTCGCCTTCAGCGACAGGGAGACGCGCTCGCGGTCCATGTCGACGTCGAGGACCTCGACCGTGACCTCCTGGCCGACCTCGACGACCTCGGAGGGGTGGTCGATGTGCTTCCAGGACAGCTCGGAGACGTGGACCAGACCGTCGACGCCACCCAGGTCCACGAAGGCACCGAAGTTGACGATCGAGGAGACCACACCGGAACGGACCTGACCCTTCTGGAGGGTCGTGAGGAACGTCTGGCGGACCTCGGACTGGGTCTGCTCCAGCCAGGCACGGCGGGACAGGACCACGTTGTTGCGGTTCTTGTCCAGCTCGATGATCTTCGCCTCGAGCTCCTTGCCCACGTAGGGCTGGAGGTCGCGGACGCGGCGCATCTCGACGAGAGAGGCCGGGAGGAAGCCGCGGAGGCCGATGTCGAGGATGAGACCACCCTTGACGACCTCGATGACGGTACCGGTGACGATCCCGTCCTCTTCCTTGATCTTCTCGATGGTGCCCCAGGCACGCTCGTACTGGGCGCGCTTCTTCGAGAGGATCAGGCGGCCTTCCTTGTCCTCCTTCTGGAGGACCAGGGCCTCGATCTCGTCACCGACGGCGACGACCTCGTTGGGGTCGACGTCGTGCTTGATCGAAAGCTCGCGGCTCGGGATAACGCCTTCGGTCTTGTAACCGATGTCGAGCAGGACCTCGTCCCGGTCGACCTTCACGATGACGCCGTCGACGATGTCGCCGTCGTTGAAGTACTTGATCGTCTCGTCGATCGCGGCGAGGAAGGCTTCCTCGTTACCGATGTCGTTGACCGCTACCTGCGGGGTGGTGGCGGTGGTCTCGGTGCTGCTCGTCATGTGGGAAAGGGCTCCGGTACGGACATTGAAGTCGTAGGTACTGCTACGCCGGGAGCCCGTATCGCTCTGAAGAAGCCGGACAGCCAAGGAAGCGCCACACAAAACCGCTGGTGGCGCCTCGACAACCGAGGGGACATACAACAGATGCGAGCGCAGCCTGCTACGTCTGAGGTGCGCAGGCCCGCAGCGCAACTTGTAGCATACGGGGGCAGCCAGGCAGGGTCAATGCGCGAAGGCGCACCACCCGGGGCGGAACGCCGCATACCCGGCACAAATCCCGTCCCATGAGGCCACGCAGGCCTGGGACACACCTTCCGTGACGCGATTCTGAGGCCGTCGCGCCACTCGGGTTACGGAAGAGTACGACGAGGGAGCCGATCATCCAAGAGCGCGATGTCCACGAAATCTCCACCGCCCCCGCGACCGCCGGCTCCCCCGATGCCGACGAGCCCGAGGCCACCCGGCGCGAGGCCGGAATGGCGGAGAGTTCCCGGGCCAACCGGGGCTGGTGGGACCGGAACGCGGACGACTACCAGGTCGAGCACGGCACGTTCCTCGGCGACGACCGGTTCGTCTGGGGTCCGGAGGGGCTCGACGAGATCGAGGCGGAGCTGCTCGGGCCGCCGGAGGAGCTGAAGGGCAAGGACGTCCTGGAGATCGGCGCGGGTGCCGCGCAGTGCTCCCGCTGGCTCGCCGCGCAGGGGGCACGGCCCGTCGCCCTGGACCTCTCGCACCGTCAGCTCCAGCACGCCCTGCGAATCGGCGGATCGTTCCCCCTGGTGTGCGCCGACGCGGGCGACCTGCCCTTCGCGGACGCCTCCTTCGACCTGGCGTGCTCGGCGTACGGGGCGCTGCCCTTCGTCGCGGACCCCGTGCGGGTGCTGCGGGAGGTCCGCCGCGTGCTGCGGCCCGGGGGCCGTTTCGTGTTCTCGGTGACCCATCCGATCCGCTGGGCGTTCCCGGACGAGCCCGGCCCGGAGGGCCTGTCGGTCTCCGCGTCGTACTTCGACCGCACGCCCTACGTCGAGCAGGACGAGGAGGGGCGGGCCGTGTACGTGGAGCACCACAGGACCATCGGCGACCGCGTCCGGGACATCGTCGCGGCGGACCTCCGTCTCCTCGACCTGGTCGAGCCGGAGTGGCCCGCCTGGAACAGCTCGGAGTGGGGCGGCTGGTCGCCGCTGCGCGGGAACCTGATCCCGGGCACCGCGATCTTCGTGTGCGCACGGGACTGAGGCACACCGCCGGTCCGGCTCACGCGCGCGGGACGGCTCACCCGTCCGGACCGGCTCACGCGCGCGTGGGGTGTCGCGGCGGACGTACGACACTGAAGGGCGTGATCCGTTACGACGCTCTGGACGCGCTGCCCGTGCGCGGCGCCCTGCCCGGTCTGACCGACGCCCTGGAGGGGCACGGCACCGCCGTTCTCGTCGCGCCGCCCGGCACCGGCAAGACGACGCTGGTGCCACTGGCGCTGGCCGGGCTGCTGGGCGGCGGGCCGGCGCGGCGGGTGATCGTGGCCGAGCCCCGGCGGATCGCCGCGCGGGCGGCGGCGCGGCGGATGGCGTGGCTGCTGGGCGAGAAGCCCGGCGAGAGCGTCGGCCACACGGTGCGCGGAGAGAGGGTCGTGGGGCGGCACACGCGCGTGGAGGTCGTCACGACCGGTGTGCTGCTGCAGCGGTTGCAGCGGGACCAGGAGCTCGCCGGGGTCGACGTGGTGGTGCTCGACGAGTGTCACGAGCGGCATCTGGACGCGGACACGGTGGCGGCGTTCCTGCTGGACGTGCGGGAGGCGCTGCGGCCCGAGCTGCGGCTGGTGGCGGCGTCGGCGACGACGGACGCGGAGGGCTGGGCGCGGCTGCTGGGCGGTGCGCCGGTCGTGGCGGCGCAGGGTGTGTCGTATCCCGTCGAGGTGGTGTGGGCGCCGCCGTCGCGTCCGGTGCGGCCGCCGCACGGCATGCGGGTCGATCCGGCGTTGCTGACCCATGTGGTTTCGGTGGTGCGGCGGGCGCTCGCCGAGCGGTCGGGGGACGTGCTGTGCTTCCTGCCGGGCGTGGGCGAGATCGCGCGGGTGGCGGGACAGCTGGGCGATCTCGACGGCGTCGACGTCCTCCAGGTGCACGGGCGGGCGTCGGCTGCCGTGCAGGACGCGGTGCTGGCCGGCGGGGAGCGGCGGCGGGTGGTGCTGGCGACGGCGGTGGCGGAGTCGTCGCTGACCGTTCCGGGGGTCCGGGTGGTCGTCGACTCCGGGCTGGCCCGGGAGCCGAGGGTCGACCATGCGCGCGGGCTCAGTGCCCTGACGACCGTACGGGCGTCGCAGGCGGCCGGGCGGCAGCGGGCGGGGCGCGCCGGGCGTGAGGCTCCTGGGGCGGTGTACCGGTGCTGGGCGGAGGCCGAGGACGGCCGACTGCCCCGGTTCCCGGCGCCGGAGATCAAGGTCGCCGACCTCACCTCGTTCGCCCTCCAGGCGGCCTGCTGGGGCGATCCGGAGGCTTCAGGTCTCGCGCTGCTCGACCCGCCCCCCGGTGGGGCGATGGCGGCGGCGCGGGGAGTGCTGACCGCGATCGGCGCGGTGGACGCCGCCGGGCGGGCCACATCGCGCGGTGCGCGCATGGCGCGGCTGGGCCTGCACCCCCGGCTGGGGCGGGCCCTGCTGGACGCGGCGCCCCTGGTGGGGGCGGACCGGGCCGCGGAGGTCGTGGCGCTGCTGAGCGAGGAGCCGCCACGGGAGTACGGCGACGACCTCCTGGCGGCGCTGCGGGCGGCCCGGCGCGGGGGTGACGCGTACGCCGGCCGCTGGCGTGCGGAGGTACGGCGCCTGCGGACGGCCGCGGCACCGTCCTCGAAGCACGACGCGTCCGGCCCGGCCCGTCCGCCCGCGGATGCCCGCTTCGCACTGTCCACCGACGACCGTGACGGGCACGCCTCGGGGACCGTGGCGACGCCCGACCGTGACGGGCACCCCTCGGAGGGCCGCCGCCCGCGTCCCGCCGACTCCGACGAGCGGCTGGTGGGGACCGTGGCGGCACTGGCCTTCCCCGAGCGGGTCGCCAAGGCGGTGCAGGGAGCCCATCTGATGCTCAACGGGACTCGGGCGCAGGTCGGTGAGGGGTCCGGGTTGCGGAACGCCCCGTGGCTCGCCGTGGCCGTGGCGGACCGGCCGGTGGGTGCCGGGCACGCGCGCGTGCGGCTCGGGGCAGTCGTCGACGAGGAAGTGGCGCGGTCGGCGGCCGCGGCCCTGCACGGCGAGGGCGAGGAGGTCCGCTGGAGCGACGGGGATGTCGTGGCGCGGCGGGTGGAGCGGCTGGGGGCCGTGGAGTTGGCGGTACGGCCGCTCAGGGATCCCGAGCTCGGGCTCGTACGGGCGGCGTTGCTGGAGGGGCTGCGGACCGAGGGGCTGGGGCTGCTGCGGTGGTCGGAGGGCTCCGTGTCGTTGCGGCAGCGGCTCGCCTTCGTACACGTGCGTCTCGGTGAGCCCTGGCCCGATGTCTCCGACAGTGCCCTGCACGCGCGCGTGGAGGACTGGCTGGAGCCGGAGTTGAGCCGTGCCCGGCGGCGGGCGGATCTCGGGCGGATCGACGCCGGGGAGGCGTTGGGGCGGCTGCTGCCGTGGGCCACCGGGGACGCCGTACGGCTGGACGAGCTCGCTCCCGAGCGGATCGAGGTGCCGAGCGGTTCGCGGATTCGTGTCGACTACACGCGGCCCGAGCAGCCGGTGCTGGCGGTGAAGTTGCAGGAGATGTTCGGGCTCCAGGAGTCGCCCGTGCTCGCCGGGGTGCCGGTGCTCGTGCATCTGCTGTCGCCCGCCGGGCGGCCCGCCGCTGTCACCGCCGATCTCGCCTCGTTCTGGAAGGACGGGTACCGGGCCGTGCGGGCGGAGCTGCGGGGCCGGTATCCCAAGCATCCGTGGCCGGAGGACCCGGCGGCGGCCGAGCCGACCCGGTTCACCAACGCGCGGCTCAGGCGGTGACCGGCTCGGAGGTGACGGGTTCCTCGGCCCCGGGCCCTCGCGCCCTGCGACCGCGGGCCTCCACGTAGAGGGCGAGGGCCAGGAGCAGGAGGCCGAGGCCCAGGAAGCCCCAGGGCAGGTAGGAGGTCATGAGGAGGACGACGACACGCTGGGACGTGACGAGGTCGACGGTGTGGTCGATGTAGTCCTCGCGCATCTTCACGTGGCCGGCGAACGCGGTCACCTTCTCGCGGTCGCCGAGGAGGGTGCCGCCGCGGAGTTCCTCCTTGTGGATCTCCTCGCCGTACACGGGGGCCCCGGTGACCGGCTCCACCCAGAACTTGCGGACCGTGGTGTACCAGCGGGTCGTGCCGGTCTTCGCGACCGTCTCACGGGTGATGCCCTCGACGGGCATGATCCGGGGGAAGGGCACCTCGGTCCAGGGGATGGTCTGCTCGAAGTAGTAGACCTCCACGCCGCGGAAGTCCTGGGTGCCCTTGTAGTGGATGGGGGCGGTGATACGGGCCTGGGCGTCGAAGTACTCGTAGTCGCGGGGTTCGGTGAGGAAGGGCCACTTGAACTCCAGGCCCTCGCGGCGGACGGGGTCCCCGTCGACCATCTCGCCCCTGGCGTGGACGGGTTCCTGGGTGTGGGCGTCGAAGATGTAGCGCTCCGGGATCTTGGAGACCATCTCGCCGTCGGGGCCCTGGACGTAGGACAGGCCGTCCCAGACGACCACGTCGCGGCCCGCCGTCCTCTCGATCCGCTCCGAGGCCTCCACATTGCCCTTGAGGGTCTGCACGATGGTGACCTGGGGGACCTTGCGTTCGGTCATCGTTCCGTAGTCGAGGAGGGTGGCGTCCTTCGCTACGAGGACCATGTCCTGGTACTGGTCGGCGGGGATCTTGGCCAGGCGTGGGAAGGCGTACCAGCGGGTCAGCGGGGACAGCGCGGCGAAGAACACGGCGAGCGCGAGCAGGATCAGACCGGCCCTGCGGTGCATCTCGGCCTCCCTCCCGGGCGGTTGTGGATGTGCGGCCTTCGTCGGCCGTTCGACCGCGGACGGCGCGGACTGCGCGGTCGGCATCGGCCGTCCGGCTACGGGTGCGGGGGCACCGTCGTCAGCAGGGGTTTCGGGGATGTCTCCCCCGTCGGTGTGCCCAGCTCGGTGAGCGCGAGGACCAGCGCGAACGCCAGGGCGAGACCGGTCGCGGCGGCGATCAGGGCACGCATGCGGAACCTCCCGACCGGTGAGCCCGCCGACAGCGGGAGCTGATACATCGTCAGGTCCGGCACCGTAGCAACGGCCGGGCGAGATGAGAACACGTTGCACACACAACGACGGCGCCCCTCCGGAAGAGGGGCGCCGTCGTGGCGTGTGCGCGGTGGTTACTGCGAGGCGTCGGCACTCGGTGAGGCGGACTCCGTCGGGGTCGCCTCCGTGGGGGTCGCCTCTGTGGGGGCGGCCTCCACCTTCAGTTCGACGGTGAGGGTGGCGCCGCCCTCGGTCTCGATGCGGAGGAGGTAGGTGCCGGGGGCGGCGTCCGCGTACAGCTTCGGCAGGGTGAGCAGGCCGTCCTTGTCGGTCTGCAGGCCCGTCAGGGTGCGGAGCGGCTTGTCGTCGGCCGGGTTCTTGAAGTAGGGGCCCTTGTCGTTCTCGGTGGGGTCCAGGGGCGACTTGATGAGGGTCGCCGTGGCGGCGACCTTGCCTGCGACCGCGCCCTTGTAGGTGGCCTTCACCGCGACCTGTTCGGCGAACTCGCCGTTCGCCACGCAGGTCAGCTCGGTGGTCGTGGTGCGGGCGAGGGCGTCGGCCCGGCGGGCGGTGACGGTCGCCGTGTAGTCGAGGGCGGCGACGGTGCGGCCCACGACGGTGGCGCGGACGGTGACGGCGCCGGTCTTCTCGCCGGCCACGAGCCCGGGGGCGGTGGCCTTGCCGGTGCTGTCCGTGACGACCGTGGCGACCTTCTCGCCGCCGGTGAAGGTGGTGTCCGTGTCGCCGACGACGGTGAAGCGGACCCGGACCTTCGCGACGGCCTTGCCCGCCTTGGTCTCCGTGCGGGCGGCGATCCGGTCGGGGAAGGTGGCGCCGGCCGTGGCGGTGAGCTTCGCCGGGCCCGCGGCCTCCAGGTGGTGCACCGTGTCGGTGTTGGTGGGCGGCTTGGTCGGCGGGGTGGGCGGGGTCGGCGGCGTGGGCGTGGAGCCGCCGCCGGGCTTGCCGCCACCGGGCTTGTCCTTGTTCGGCGGCGTCGGGCTGGGGCTGGGCTTGGTGCTGCCCGAGCCGCCCTGGTTCCCGGTGTTGCCGTTCCCGGTGGTTCCGCCCCCGTTGTCGCTCGGGGTGTGGGGCAGCGAGCCGGTGCCGTCGGGGATCTCGTGGGTGCCCTTGCGGTAGTACTCCAGCCACGACATGACGGTGTTGTAGTAGGCCGTCGAGTTGTTGTAGCTGAGGATCGCGCTGCGCAGGTTCCCGGAGTCGGCCAGGTCCCAGTTGAACCGGCACAGGTAGTGGCCCGCGGCCAGGGCGGCGTCATAGACGTTGTTGGGGTCCTTGGCGCCGTCGCTGTTGCCGTCGCGGCCCGCCCACTCCCAGGTGGAGGGGATGAACTGCATGGGGCCGACCGCCCGGTCGTGCGTGGCGTCCCCGTCGTACGCGCCGTTGTCGGTGTCGCTGATGTTCGCGAAGCCGTTGCCGTTGAGCTGGGGGCCGAGGATCTTGCCTATCGTCGTGCCGCTCGCGTCGACACGGCCGCCGCGGGCCTGGCCGGACTCGACCTTGCCGATGGCGGCGAGCAGTTGCCAGGGCAGGTTGCAGCCGGGCTTGGCGTCGCGCAGGGACGCCTCGGCCTTCTTGTAGGCGTCGAGGACGGTCGCGGGGATGCCGCGCTCACCGCCGCCGGCCGTGGTCGAACCGTCGCCCGTGCCGGGTGAGGGGTTGGGGCTGTCGAGGGGCGGGAGGTCCGTGTAGTAGCGGCCGTCGCCCGACGCGGTGTCCTCGGAGTAGGTGGTCGCCTCCGGCGAGGGTGACCCGGCGGTCTGTCTCCCGGCGCTGTCGGTGGTCACTCCCGGAGCCTGGGACGCGGCCAGTGCCGCTACCGTGGCCGCGGCCAGGGCGGTGGTGGCCGCCCCCTTGCGGAGCCTCAATCCGAACTGCGCCGCCATTGAGTGAGCCCTCCCCGGTGGTCGATCGCCTTGGCGTTCTTCCTTTTTGACACTGTCTCGGGCAACTTCTCCGGAATGTCTCCGGATCAGCTTTCCCGTTCTGCTACACCGACTCCGGAGTTCCGGATTTGGTTGCCCTGTTCCCGCGTTTCCTTACCCGGATTTCCGATGGCCACCGCACGCATCGACGCGGCGGCCCAGGCGACCCTACGACAACTTCCGTCGCCCGGACACCCGTTCGTGCCCGATATCCACCTGTTGCCCCTGTCGGTTCGCTGTCACGCGGGCGCACGCCGGGGTCGATGGGCGTCGCGCATACTGACGCCGGTGATCGCCGGACCGGCCGACCGCGACGAAGGTCCGCCGCGCGGACACCTCACGCACAACGCCACAAAACCTGCTCCAGGGGGACGAATTGCCTTTCACGCTGAGCCATGCGGCCGCCGTGCTGCCCGCGTTGCGCGGGGACGGGAGCGCGCGGGGGCGACTCGTGCCGTCGGTGCTCGTCGCCGGTTCGTTCGCGCCCGATATGACCTATTACGCGGCGAGTGTGCTGCCCGGGGCGATGGAGTTCGGCGACGTCACGCACTCCTTCGCCGGGGTCTTCGCCGTCGACGTGCTGTTCACCTGGGCGTTGGTGGGTGTGTGGCTGGTGCTCCGGGAACCACTCGTGGCGCTGCTGCCGAGGGGGCGGCGGGCGCGGGTGGCCTCGCTGGTGCGGTGCGGGGCGGGCGTGCGGCGGGTGCGTCCGTCGCTGGTGCTGTGGTGGTACGTGTCCGCGGTGCTCGGTGCGCTGACCCATGTCGTCTGGGACGCGTTCACGCATCTCGACCGGTGGGGGATGCGGCTGTTGCCTGTGCTGGGCGAGGAGATCGCGGGCTCACCGTTGTACTGGTACCTCCAGTACGGCGGTTCGGCGGTCGCGGCGGTCGTGATCGCCGTGTTCCTGGTGCTGGCGCTGCGTCGGCAGCCGGTGGTCGAGCCCGCGGGTGTACCGGTGCTCTCGTCGGCCGACCGGTGGGTGGCCGGTGCCGTGATCGGGGGGTGCGCGCTGATCGCGACGGTGCAGCGGGTGGCCCACTGGTGGGCCTCCTGGGGTTCGGTCGCCAAGCCGTACGAGGTGATCCCGACGGTGTGCTTCGGGGCCGGGGCCGGGCTGATGCTGGGCGTGGTGCTGTACGGGGTGGGCGTCAGGATCTGGCGCCCGGTTTCCGCTGCGGTGATCGCAGCCGACGCGGAGGCGGACAGCTCGGTCCGCCGCTGAGCACCGGGCGGCGGCGCACGGGGGCTCCACGGGGGATACGGGGTCTGGCCGCGCCGGGTGCGTACGGCGGGACGTGGCCCAGCAGGGCCGGGACGGGGTGGGTGAGCCGCCAGGGGATCAGTGTGTGCGCCCAGCGGCGGTGGGGCGCCCACGGGAAGTGGGACTGCACCCTGGAGAGGCGGGTGAGCGCCTGTGGCAGGCGGCCGGCAGCTGTCGCGGTACGGCGGCGGAGCGTGCGTATGCCCATGCGGGCATCCTCACGCCCCGCCTCCCCGCCGGGCCCCTCGACGGGGAGGGGGCGCGGGACGGATG
>NZ_LIQX01000840.1 GCF_001418475.1 Streptomyces ossamyceticus
CGCGTGGACCGGCTGGCGGCGCCCGGTGTGGCCCTCCTGGAGTCGGCGGCGGTCCTCGGCAGACGGTTCCCGGTGGACATCGCGGCCCGTGTCGCCGGCCTCGACCGCGCCACCGCCCTCACCCACCTCCGCCACGCGGCCCACGCCGACCTGGTCTCCGGCGGCTCCCCGACGGGCGAGCCCGGCTGGCACGCCTTCCGCCACGCCCTGACCGCCGACGCCATCGCCCACCGGCTCCTCCCGACCGAACGGGCCGCCCTCTGCCTCGCCGCCGCCGACGCGATCGAGTCGGTACGGGGTGCGGCGGCTAGGCTGCCGGGTACCGCGGAGGGCACGGAGGACGAGGGCCGGCACTTCGAGGACACGCGGTACGAGGACACAGAGCCCGAGCACGCACGGCACGAGGGCGCACGGCACGAGAGCCCGGACAACGGGGGCGCACGGCACGAGGGCGCACGGCACGAGGGCGCACGGCACGAGGGCCCGGACGACGGGGACACCCGACACGCCGGAACACGACGCGCGAGCGCACGACACGCCCGGACGCGGCACGAGGACGCGCGCCGCAACGGGGAGCGGTACGAGGACACATGGCCCACCGGGACGCGGCACGAGGGTGTCCCGCGCGAGCCCCACGGGCTCATCGGCGGGGAGGCCGGGGACGATCTCGACCGGCTCGCCGCCGAGTTGTGTGTCGCCGGCGGTCGGCGGGCACGGGCGGCCGTCCTGCTCACCCGGGCCGGGCGGCAGGCCGTCGCGCGCGGCGCGCTGCTGACCGCCGTGGAACTCCTCGACCGGGGCCTGGAGTTGACCTCGGGCGCCCCGGACACCCCGCCCGAGGCCGTGGCCGGGCTGCTGGAGGAACTGCTCCGCACCCTGGTCCTCACCGGTGACGTCCGGCGCGTACCGGAGCTCGGGGACCGGCTGGACGACGTACTGACCGCGTCGGGCGCGCCGAACACCCGGCGGGTGGCGGGCTTCGTGACCCGGGCCAGGGCCGCGGCCACGGCGCAGCAGTGGGAGGAGGGCCTGGCCACCGTACGGCGGGCGAGGGAGCTGCTCGGCGACGACCCGGACCCCGGTTCGCGCGCCTCCCTGGACGCGGTCGCCGCCCACCTGGTCCTCAACTCGCGGCGCCCGGACCGGCTGGAGTCCGCCCGGACCCTCGCCGAGGGAGCCGTCGCCACCGCCGAGACGGTCGGGCTGCCGGAGGTGAGCTGCAAGGCGCTGAACATGCTCGGCTACTGTCTGCGGCCCCAGAGCCTCGCCGAGGCGGAGGAGACGTTCGCCCGCCTGGTGACGACGGCCGAGGCCCACGCCCTGCCGGTGTGGCGCATCCGCGGTCTGCTGGAACTCGGTGTGCTCGACCGGCTCCGGTTCACCGGCACGGACCGTCTGACGGCCGCACGGCGGGCGGCCGAGGAGACCGGCGCGACCCTCATGACGGCCTGGGCCGACATGCATCTGACGCTCGCCCATGTGCTGCGCGACGAACAGGACCGGGCGGTGGAGTCCGCCGAGCGGCTGCGGCAGACGGCCCGGCGGCTGCGGCTGCGCGAGGTGGAGCTGATCGGGATCGGCGTGGACGGCGTCGTCGCCGCCGCGCTCGGTGAACGCGAACGCCTCCAGAGCTCCCTGGACGACCTGCGGAACGCGCTGGCCGGCCGGAGCGCGGGGGCGGTCTGGGGCTACGACACCTCCGTGTGGGGCTGGGCCCAGGGCATCTGCTCCCTGATGCGGGAGGAACACGACCGGGCGCTGGCCGAGTTCACGGAGGCGGACCACGTCATGCGGGCGCTGCCCAGCACCCGCGGGGTCGGCGGCTTCCTGGGGCCGTATCTGCTGCTGCGCACCCTGAAGGGCACGGTCGGCTGGGCGGAACTGGAGGGCCCCGGCACGGACCGGCTGGCCCAGGTCCACTGGGACCGGCCCTTCGTCGGCTGGTCCCGGGCCGTGCTGCTGGGCCGTGAGGGCCGGGCCGCCGAGGCCGCGAAGTCCGCGGAGGAGGCCCTGGTCGGGACCGACTCGATTCCCCTCGCCGCCCACCTGTGTCTGCGTCTGGGCGCCGGGGCTGCCCTCGCCGACGGCTGGGGCCGGCCGGTCGCATGGCTGCGCTCCGCCGAGCAGTTCTTCCACGACCGGGGTACCACCCGGGTGTCGGCGGCGTGCCGCGCGCTGCTGCGGGACGCGGGCTCCGCCGTGCCCCGGCGCCGCCAGGGCCACGACACCATCCCGGCGGAACTGCGGCGGACGGGGGTGACGGCCCGGGAGTACGAGGTGCTGCGGCTGCTCGGCCGGCGCTTCGGCAACCAGGAGATCGCCGAGCATCTCTTCCTCTCCCCGCGCACCGTCGAGAAGCACTTGGCGAGCCTGCGCAACCGCACCGGCTGCGCCGACCGGGCCGCGCTGATCGCCCTGGCCCGTGGGTACGCCGACGGGCGGTGACCGGGCAGTCCCTCGACCAACAGGGCACCGTGATCTGAACATTGGGCGGATTTCGCGTCATACGCCTTACCCAAACCGCTACTGATCAGTAATCTCATCCGCCGTGACCAGTCGCAGATCTCACTCCAACTCCGGTGTCCCCGTCGACCCCAGAGGCATGTCGCCCGCTGGGCCGGGCCTCTCCTCCGCCGCCCCGCGCCGCCGTACGGTCGTCAAGGCGGCCGCCGCGGGCGCGGTCCTCGCGGCCCCGTTGACCGCCGCGTTCCCCGCGAGCGCCGCCGACGCCCCCGCGTTCCTGCACGGTGTCGCCTCCGGCGATCCGCTGCCCGACGGTGTCCTGCTGTGGACCCGTGTGACACCCACCCCGCAGGCCATACCCGGCTCCGGTCTCGGCCCTGACGTCGAGGTCGGCTGGACCGTCGCCCGGGACAAGGCGTTCACGACGGTCGTGGCCAAGGGCTCGGTCACCGCGACCGCCGACTCCGACCACACTGTGAAGGCGGACGTCCGCGGTCTCGCCCCGGTCACCGACTACTGGTTCCGCTTCTCGGCAGGCGGCACCGACTCGCCCGCCGCCCGCACCCGCACGGCACCCGCCGCCGACGCCGCCCCGGCGGGGCTGCGGTTCGGCGTCGTCTCCTGCGCCAACTGGGAGGGCGGCCACTTCGCCGCCTACCGCCATCTGGCCGCCCGCGGCGACCTGGACGCCTGGATCCACCTGGGCGACTACATCTACGAGTACGGCACCGGCGAGTACGCCACCCGCGGCAAGGTCGTCCGACCGCACGCGCCGACCCACGAGATCGTCTCCCTCGCCGACTACCGCGTCCGCCACGCCCGTTACAAGACGGACCCCGACCTCCAGGCCCTGCACGCGGTCGCGCCGGTCATCGCCATCTGGGACGACCACGAGATCGCCAATGACGCCTGGTCGGGCGGCGCCGAGAACCACACCGAGGGCACGGAGGGCTCGTGGGCGGCCCGTCAGTCGGCGGCCAAGCGGGCGTACTTCGAGTGGATGCCGGTGCGCCCGGCGATCGCCGGCACCACCTACCGGCGGCTGCGCTTCGGCAGGCTCGCCGACCTCTCGCTGCTCGACCTGCGTTCCTACCGGTCCCAGCAGGTGGGCGTCGGCAACGGAGAGGTCGACGACCCGAACCGTACGCTGACGGGCCGGGCCCAACTCGACTGGCTGAAGACGGGGCTGAAGTCGTCCGACACGACCTGGCGGCTGGTCGGCAACTCGGTGATGATCGCCCCGTTCGCCCTCGGCAACCTCACCGCCGACCTGCTGGGACCGCTGACGGAGCTGCTCGGTCTGCCGAAGGAGGGCCTCGCCCTCAACCCCGACCAGTGGGACGGCTACACCGACGACCGCCGTGAGCTCCTCGCCCACCTGCGGGAGAACGCCATCCGCAACACGGTCTTCCTCACCGGCGACATCCACATGGCCTGGGCCAACGACGTGCCGGTCAACGCCGGTACGTACCCGCTGTCGGCGTCCGCGGCCACCGAGTTCGTCGTCACCTCGGTGACCTCGGACAACCTCGACGACCTCGTGAAGGTCCCCGAGGGCACCGTCTCCGCGGTGGCCTCCCCCCTGATCCGCGCCGCCAACCGGCATGTCCACTGGGTCGACACCGACCGGCACGGCTACGGCGTCCTCGACATCACGGCAGCGCGGGCGCAGATGGACTTCTACGTCCTGTCCGACCGGACGAAGCCCGACGCGAGGTCGTCGTGGGCGCGCTCGTACCGGACGCGGAGCGGGACGCAGAAGGTGGAGCGGACGTACGACCCGGTGTAGCCGGTGCGGCCCGGCCGCGCCCCAGGGCCTCGGGGCGCGCTCCGGCCGTTAGAGGGTTTCGAGGAAGCCGAGTGCCACCCGCCAGGTGGCCTCGGCGGCTTCCTCGTCGTAGTCGGGCAGGTCGGA
Source organism: Streptomyces ossamyceticus (assembly GCF_001418475.1). Taxonomy (GTDB): domain Bacteria; phylum Actinomycetota; class Actinomycetes; order Streptomycetales; family Streptomycetaceae; genus Streptomyces; species Streptomyces ossamyceticus. The sequence goes on from NZ_LIQX01000840.1 coordinate 4,379, forward strand.
GTCGGTGTAGAGGTGGCCCGCGCCGGCGTAGCGGTAGACCTCAACGTCGGCGCCGGCCTTGCGCATCTGGAGGTACCAGGCGCTCAGCCAGTCGTCCGTCTCGTACGCGTCGGGCTCGGCGACGTGGAGCTGCACGGGCAGGCCGTCGACGGACGCGGTGGCCGCGATGTCCGACGTGCCGTGCAGGAGGAGCAGCCCGCGTGCCTTCGCGTCGCCCAGGGCCAGGGTCTGCGCGGTGGCCGCGCCGAGGGAGAACCCGGCGTAGACGAGCCCTCGCTCCGAGTAGGGCGCGGCGGCCAGGACGGCCCGCTTGAGCAGCTCCTCCTTGCCCAGCTCCTCGTTGAAGGCCATGCCCTCCTCGACCGTGTCGAAGGTCCGTCCGTCGAAGAGGTCGGGGGTCCACACCTCGTGCCCGGCGGCCCGCAACCGGTCCGCGGCCCGGTGAACCGCAGGTCGCAGGCCGTAGGTCGAGTGGAACAGCATGATGTTCATGAGGCCATGGTGCCAGCCGGGTACGACAGCGGCGCGGGGCCCCGTACCCCGAGCGCGGCCGAAGTCACATGTTCATGACCCCGCGAGGGCGGTTACGTTCGAAGGCATGGAGAACCTACTCCGCCCACTGATCGTCATCGGTGGTTCGGTCGTCCTGACGCTCGTCATCGGCTGGACCACCGACCTCCTGCTGCGCAAAGCGGACCAGCGGCACCACGAGACACCTCTGTGGGGCCTGCTGCGCCGCGGCCGCATCCCCTACCAGCTGGTCCTGTGCGCGGCCTTCCTCAGAGCGACGTACGACGAGGCGCAACTGCTGGAGCAGCACCGGACCGCGATCGGCCGCGCCCTGACGCTGGTGCTGATCGGGGCCACGGCCTGGCTGGTGATCCGTATCGCCGCGGCGGTGGTGGAGACCTCGTACAGCAGGTACGCCCGGGCCCACCGCGACCCGGCGCGGGTGCGCCGGGTGCGGACCCAGGTGTCGCTCATCATGCGGGTGGTCTCCGCGATCGTCGGTGTGGTCGCCGCCGCGGCCATGCTGCTGGCCTTCCCGGCGATGCGGGCCGCGGCGGCGACCACACC
>NZ_LIQX01000841.1:0-193 GCF_001418475.1 Streptomyces ossamyceticus
GCCCCCACTCACCCGCGCCCGCCGACGCACCCGGCCCCTCTCCCCCGAGGCGCCCCGGCGCAAGCCGGCGCAGCGACGCGGTACGTTCGTGCTCAGCGGCGACATGGAAGGTGAACCGTGAGCAAGTTCGTGCGGCCGGCGGCCGAGGGTGCGGATCCGTTCGGGACGGCGCGGCTGCGGCGCGGGGTGCTGG
>NZ_LIQX01000841.1:270-2552 GCF_001418475.1 Streptomyces ossamyceticus
CCCTCGACGCGGCCGGCGTCGAGTCGCTGTCCACGCTGCGCGCCTCCGCGAAGCGGGAGGGCCACGACCAGGCGGTCGGCCGGTTCGGCGTCGGGTTCGCCGCCGTCCTCGCCGTCACCGACGAGCCCGCCGTCGTCGGCCGGCACGGCGGTATCCGCTGGTCGCTGGCCGAGGCGCGGCTGCTCGCCGCCGACACCGCCCGGCACAGCCCCGGGCTCGGCGACGAGATCCGCCGCCGCGAGGGGCACGTACCGCTGCTGCGGCTGCCGTTCGCGGCCGAGGGATCCGCGCCGGAGACGTACGACACCGTCGTCATCCTGCCGCTGCGCGACGCGGCCGCCGGGGATCTCGCCGAGCGGCTGCTGAACGCCGTCGACGACGCCCTGCTCCTCGCCCTGCCCGGGCTGGAGGAGGTCGTCATCGAGAACGGTGACGCTCCCGCGCGCACCGTGCGACGGCGCGAGGAGGGGGCGTACGTCGTCATCGAGGACTCGCGGGACGGTGTCACGCGCTGGCGCACGGTCGCCGAGCACGGCGCGATCGAGGCCGCGCTGCTCGCCGACCGGCCCGTGGAGGAGCGGCTGCGGCCCCACTGGTCCGTGACCTGGGCGGTGCCGACGGGACCCGACGGAGAGCCGGTCCGGCCCCGTACCAGCCCCGTGGTGCACGCGCCGACGCCCAGCGACGAGGCCCTCGGCGTCCCCGCGCTGCTCATCGCGTCGTTCCCGCTGGACACGACCCGGCGGCACGCCGCGCCCGGCCCCCTCACCGACTTCCTCGTCCAGCGCGCGGCCGACGCGTACACCGAACTCCTCGCCGCCTGGCAGCCGGTGACCGAGCAGATCATCGGTCTCGTGCCCGGTCCGCTCGGCAAGGGGGAGCTGGACGGGGCGCTGCGCCAGGCGATCCTGGAGCGGCTGCCGCGCACCGCGTTCCTGCCGCGCGCGCTGCCGCCCGCGGAGGACGACGACGAGCTGCCCGAGGCGCTCCGGCCGCGGGACGCCGAGGTCGTCGAGGGCGCCGGCGCGGAGACCGTGCGGGTCCTCGCCGAGGTGCTGCCCTGTCTGCTGCCCGCCGGGCTCGAACGGCGCGCGGAGCTGCGCACGCTCGGTGTCGCGCGCCTGCCGCTGGGCGACACCATCGACCGGCTCGCCGGTCTGGAGAAGGCGCCCGACTGGTGGCGGCGGCTCTACGACAGCCTCGCGGGCGTCGACCCGGACCGCCTCTCGGGGCTTCCGGTGCCGCTCGCGGACGGGCGGACGACGATCGGGCCGCGCCAGGTGCTGCTGCCCACGCCGGACGGCCCGCAGACGGCCCCGGAGACCCTCGCCCGGCTCGGTCTGAAGGTCGCCCACCCGGACGCCGCGCACCCGCTCCTGGAGAAGCTGGGCGCCCTGCCCGCGACCCCGCGCGCCGTGCTCACGACCCCGCAGGTGCGGGCCGCCGTGGCCGCTTCGCTGGACGACGAGGACATGGCGTGGGACGACGAGGACGGCCGCCCGGACGCCGAGGAGCTCGCGGAGCTGGTCCTCACCCTCGTTCGTGAGGCCGCCCTCGACCCCGGCGACGAGCCCTGGCTGGGCGCCCTCGCCCTGCCCGACGAGGACGGCGAACTGTCGCCCGCCGGTGAACTCGTCCTGCCCGGCAGCCCGTTCGCCCGGATCATGCGCGAGGACGAACTGGCCTTCGTGGACGCCGAGCTGGCCGAGCGCTGGGGCGAGCAGCCGCTGGCCGCGTGCGGTGTCCTCGCCGGCTTCGCGCTCGTGCGCGCCACCGACGTCGTCCTCGACCCCGACGAACTGGAGCCCCGCGACGGGGACTTCGCCGAACCCGACGACGCCGGGCTGCTGGACGCCGTCGACGTGTGGTGCGAGGACATCCTCGACCGGTTCCCGGACAGCCCCGTCCCGCCGGTCGCCACCGAGATCGTCGCCGTGCGCGACCTGGACCTTGTCGACGAGGACCGCTGGCCCGAGGCGCTCACCCTGCTCGCCCGGCCCCCGCTGCGGGACGCGCTGGTGCAGCCGGTGAGGATCCTGCTGCCCGACGGCACCCACGAGGTCGTCCGCCCGTACACGGCCTGGTGGCTGCGCGGCCACCCCGTCCTCGACGGCCGCCGCCCCGCCGGTCTCCTCGCCTCCGGCGGTGATCCGCTGCTGCGGGGCCTGTACGACGAGGCCGACGCCACCGGCTTCGACGACGAGCAGGTCCTGCGGGCGCTGGGCGTGCGCACATCGGTCGCCGCGCTGCTCGACGAGCCGGGCGGCGCCGCCGAACTGCTG
>NZ_LIQX01000842.1:0-480 GCF_001418475.1 Streptomyces ossamyceticus
CCCCCACCCGACCTCCCGCCGACGTCCACCCCGATCCCCTCCGGCACGCCCACTGGATCGCTCTCGTGTCCGATGCGACCGAGGCGCCCGGGTGGGACATGAGTCGGACCGTGCTGGAGCGGATGACCGCGCGGTCGCCGATCGGGATCGCGATCGTGGACACGGACCTGCGGTTCGTGTGGTCCAACGCCGCGCTGGAGCGGTTCGGCGGCGGCCGGGCGTACGAGCGGGTGGGGCTGCGGCTCGCCGAGGTGCAGCCGGGGCTGGACGCGGACCGCATCGAGGCCCAGATGCGCAAGGTCCTGGAGACCGGCGTACCCGTGCTCGACTACGAGCACGTCGGCCGGGTCAGGTCCGCCCCGCACCGCGAGACCGCGCACGCGATGTCGTTCACCCGCCTGGAGGACGACCACGGGCGCCCCATAGGCGTCTACTACACCGTGATGGACGTGTCGGACCGCCACCGCGCCCGCACCCGCC
>NZ_LIQX01000842.1:510-1313 GCF_001418475.1 Streptomyces ossamyceticus
TCGCCGACTTCGTCACCGTGGACCTCCTCGACTCCGTGCTGCGCGGCGCCGAGCCCGGCCCCCTCGGCGACGGCTCCGTCCCGCTGCGCCGCACCGGGCAGCAGTCCGTGCGCCCCGGAGTGCCGGAGGCCGTCGTGGAGATCGGCGCCGTCGCCTCGTACGCGGCCGGCTCACCCCCCGTGCGCGCGCTGGTCAGCGGACGGTCGTGGTCGGAGCCGAGCCTGGACCCCAGGTCGGCGGGGTGGGCGAAGGCCGTCCCCGGCGGCCGGGAGCTGCCCGCCGACGCGCTGGGCCTGCACAGCGTGATGATCGTGCCGATCCGGGCCCGCGGCATCACCCTCGGCATCACCACGTTCTTCCGCCGCGACCGCCAGGACCCCTTCGACGCCGTCGACCTGGGCCTCGCCGAGGAGATCGTCGGCCGTGCCGCGGTCTGCGTCGACAACGCCCGCCGCTACACGCGGGAGCGGGACGCCGCGCTCGTCCTGCAACGCAGCCTGCTGCCGCGCCGGCTGCCCGACCAGGACGCCGCCGAGGTCGCCGTCCGCTACCGGCCCGCCGACGAGCTCACCGGCGTCGGCGGCGACTGGTACGACGTCATCCCGCTCTCCGGTGCCCGCCTCGCCCTCGTCGTCGGCGAGGTCGCGGGCCACGGCATCGACGGCGCCGCCGCCATGGGCCGCCTCCGTACGGCCGTCCGCACCCTCGCCGACCTCGATCTGCCGCCGGACGAGGTGCTCGCCCATTTGGACGACATGGTCGCCAAGTCGGCCCGGCAGGAGGGCGAGGGAGGCGAGGAGGGC
>NZ_LIQX01000843.1 GCF_001418475.1 Streptomyces ossamyceticus
GGTGTACGACGTGGAGCTGGCGGGGGTGGCGGAGGGGGAGGTGGACGCGGTCAGCTGACCTTCGTCTGCCCGGCCTGGAGGATCAGGTCGACGTCCAGGGTGACTTCGGCGCCGATCGACTTGGGCAGCGTGACGGTTTCGCCGGGGGCGTGGATACGGTGGGTCTGGTACTCGCCCCCGGTCGGCTCGGTGAGCACGTGCACGCGCTGGTGCTGGCGGTTGATGATGACGTACACCGGGATCTTCGCCTGGGCGTAGGCGCCGACCTTGCCACGAAGGTCGTTCTCGTAGTTGCTGGAGGTGACCTCCAGTACGAGACGGAAGGCGATCGGGTCGTAGCAGTTGTTCTCGATGAGGTGGTCGTCGATGTCGGCGTCGACGACCGCGAGATCGGGAATCGCATAGTCCTCGGCTCCGTTCGGCAGCCAGACCCCCACACCCTCGAGTACCTCGGTTTCACCGCCGTCCAGGCCCGCGGCGGTGAAGGGGGTCCGCAACCTGGACAACGCGCGGGCGTGACCGACGTTGGGGGGCGGCGTCACAACGATCGTGCCTCCGATGATCTCGACGCGGTACCCCGGGAGCCGGTCCACGATCCGGTTCGCCTCCGCGATCAGCGGACGGTTGCCGTGGGGCCGCTCGACGGATGCTGCGGACATCGCGTGCCTCCTGTGGGCTGGGGTCGAGGCCATCATCGTAGGCAGGAGCGAGGCCAGAGGTCCCGTTCGACCCCATTCACCCGAAAGTGATCATCCGAGTTTTCTGTTGCCCCCCGGATCCGGCAGCACCTTCGTCATCCCCGGCAGGAAGTCCGTGAACAGTTCGTGGACCTCGTGGACGAGGGGGCGCAGGACCCGGAAGCGGGCCAGGGAGACCCCTCTGGTCGTCAGACGGGCCCCTCGTTCCGCGAGGCGGTAGCTGCGTTCGCGGCCCTCCGTGCGGTCGAAGACCCAGTAGAGGACGAGACCCATCTGCGAGAGCCACATCAACTCGGGCAGGACCTCGCGGAGTTCCTCCGGAACCTTCGCCTTCGCGCCGGCGAGGACCTGGCGGTGGACCGCGATGGACTCCTCGCGCGCCCCCGCCGACTCCGGGGAGAACGGGCTGAGGGGGCTGTCCGGGTCGGCCGCGTTCTTGAAGAACTGCGCCGCGAACTCGTGGTACGGCTCCGCCACGTCCAGCCAGGTCGTCAGGACCCCGGCGATCCGCGCCTGCAGATCCGTCTCCCGCTCCAGCACCGGCCGCACCGCCGCCCGGTGCTCCGCGCCGATCCGGTCGTAGAACCCCTGGATCAGGTGCTCCTTGCCGGCGAAGTAGTAGTACGCGTTGCCGACGGAGACCCCGGCCTCCTTGGCGATCGCCCGCATCGTCGTCTTGTCGTACCCGCGCTCCTGGAAGAGCCGCAGCGCGGTCTCCAGGATGAGCGCGCGGGTCTGTTCGGACTTGGCGGAGCCGCCCCGGGGGCCGTCGGGTGCCCCGTCGTCGTCGGCGGCCGGTGGCTCCGCCACGGGGGGCTCGGGGCCGGGCTCTGCGCTGGGTTCGTCGTTCACTGCGGGCACGGGCAGAGCCTAACCAGTCGGGCAGGTACCGCTGTCGCAGCCGCCGGGGAGGGCGGGGGAGCGGGAGCCGGGCTGTCCTTTATACACATCT
>NZ_LIQX01000844.1 GCF_001418475.1 Streptomyces ossamyceticus
ACGAGCCGGGTGCCGGGGCGGATGTGGCTGAGGGCGGCGGCCAGTTCCGGGGTCAGGACGCCGTCCTCGTAGACGGGGCCCAGTTCGTGCGACGCGGGCACCACCACGGTGTCGGCGGTCGCCAGGGCCTCCGGGCCGTTCGCGACGAGGACGGCGAAGTCGGCGTCCGTCTCCACCGGTCCCGGCGGCCGGACCGAGCACGTGACGATGTCGTACAGGCGGCGGCCGTCCGCGCCCCGCGCCTTGCCGAAGATGCGCTGCGGGATGCCCAGCTCGAACGGCAGCAGCCCGTCCAGGGCGAGCACGACGACACGGTGCCGGGCACCGGGCCCGGCGGGCCTGCGGGGTGGCTCCGGGCGTACGAGCGGGGTCATGGCCCGATCCTAACGAATGCTGTCCTTCGGGCCACTCGTTCCGGAAGGTCGCAGGTCCGAAGCTTGTCCGCATGACGCAGAGAGCCGACGACGCACCCGCGCTCGCCCGCACCACCACCGATCAGCAGCCCCACGAGTCCCGCCCCGCGAAGTCCTCCCGAGTGCACCGCGCCTGGTTCGTCGCGGCCGTCACCTTCGTGACGATCATCGGCGCGGCGGCCTTCCGCTCCCTGCCGGGTCTGCTGATCGACCCGCTGAACGCCGAGTTCCACTGGTCCCGCGGCACCATCGCGTCCGCCGTGTCGATCAACCTGGCGCTGTACGGGCTGACGGCGCCGTTCGCCGCCGCGCTGATGGACCGCTTCGGCATCCGCCGGGTGGTCGCGGTGGCCCTCACGGTGATCGCGGTCGGCGCCGGTTCGACGGTGTGGATGACCTCGGCGTGGCAGCTGATGCTCTGCTGGGGCCTGCTCGTGGGGCTCGGCTCCGGCTCGATGGCGCTGGCGTTCGCGGCGACGGTCACCAACCGCTGGTTCACCGAACGGCGCGGCCTCGTCTCGGGCATCCTGACCGCCGCCTCGGCCTCCGGGCAGCTGATCTTCCTGCCGCTGCTGTCCTGGATCGTCTCGGAACACGACTGGCGGCCCGCCGCCGTCACGGTGGCCCTCGCCGCCCTGGCCGTCGTCCCCTTCGTCTGGCTGCTGCTGCGCGACCACCCGGCGGACGCGGGGCTGAAGCCGTACGGGGCGACGGAGTTCGTGCCCAGGCCGGCGCCCGTGCCGGGGGCGGCCCGCAGGACGATCCGGGTCCTCCTCTCGGCGGCGCGGACCGGGCCGTTCTGGCTGCTCGCCGGCACCTTCGCCATCTGCGGCGCCTCCACGAACGGCCTCATCCAGACCCACTTCGTGCCCGCCGCCCACGACCACGGCATGCCCATCACCGCGGCGGCCTCCCTGCTGGCCGTCATCGGCGTCTTCGACGTCGTCGGCACGATCGCCTCCGGCTGGCTCACGGACCGCTACGAGCCACGGCGGCTGCTGGCCGTGTACTACGCGTTCCGCGGCCTCTCCCTCCTCTTCCTGCCGTATCTGCTGGCCCCCTCCGTGCACCTCCCGATGATCTTCTTCATCGTCTTCTACGGCCTCGACTGGGTCGCCACCGTCCCGCCCACCATGGCCCTGTGCCGTGAGCACTACGGCGACGACAGCGCCATCGTCTTCGGCTGGGTCCTCGCCTCCCACCAGGTCGGCGCCGCCCTCGTCGCCTTCCTCGGCGGCCTCGCCCGCGACACCTTCGGCGCGTACGACGTCGTCTGGTACGCCTCCGGGGCGCTGTGCGCGGTGGCGGCGCTGATGGCGCTGGTCATCCGGCGCCGGCGGCTCACCTTGC
>NZ_LIQX01000845.1 GCF_001418475.1 Streptomyces ossamyceticus
GTCCCGTAGAAGGTGACGGGGGGCCAGCCGCGGGTGGCGGCGAGTTCGTTGAGGGCGTTCGCCACCTCGAGCGCCGAGATCCGCTGGGCCGCCGGTGCCTCCGTCGTGCTCACGGTGAAGCTGACCGTGAGTTCCGTCATCTCGGTGCCGGGCATGCGGACGTATCCGCTGAACTTGGTGCCCTCCGGGAAGTCGGCCCCCGCGCTCTCCTGGGTCTGGGTCTCGGCCTGGGTCTGGGCCTGGCCCGGCGCCGGGTTCTCGTCCGCGGTCCCGTTCCCGGCTGCCCGTGCCGCTCCTCCGGTGAACAGCGCGGTGCCCGTCGCCGCTGTCCCCGCTGCCGCCGTCCCCGTGTATCCGAGCAGTGTGCGCCTGGAAAGGCTGGACATGATCTCCCCGTTCGATTGTCATGAACGCCTCCCCTTGGAGGTCGTTGCGATCGTACGAACGTACGGAGCGTCATGGGGCAGAATGGGATCTTCCGCTCCGGGGAGGCGGTGGGATCCGGTCTAAGCTGGACCCCATGGCCTACGAGATTCCGGTGACGCAAGCCAGGGCTGAGCTCGCCGATCTGATCAACCGAGTGGTCTACGGCGGCGAGCGCGTCGTCGTGACGCGGCACGGCAAGCCCCTCGTCGCCCTGGTCTCCGCCGCCGATCTGGAGCAGCTCGAAGCGCTCCAGGATCCCGCGGAGGAGCCCGTGATCAGCGCGGTCTCCGGCGTCCGCGAGGTGGCGTCGTCGCCCCGGGACCAGCAGCGGTTCGGCATCACGGCGGAGCACCGGGGGTCCGGCGCCTCCTGAGGGGCGTGCGGGCATGTCACTTGTACACACACGTGCGGGCGCGTCACTCGCGCACGCATACGAGTAGGCCGTGCGCCCCTGTCCGCCACAGCGGAGGCGCACGGCCTGTCTGTGGGGCCGCTTCTCGCATGGCGCCGGCTCCGGGGCCTGCTCCGGGGCCTGCTCCGGGGCTGGGTCCGGCGCCGGAGCCGCTCGTGGTCAGTGCGCGGGCGTGGGAGCCGGCGTGCGGCCGGTGGTGGGTGCGGCGGGCTGCGACGTGGCGGGCTTCTTCGACCGCTTGAGCGCGGGGCCCACGAGGACCGCGCCCAGGCAGAGTGCGGCCCACCAGGTCAGGATGAGCACCGGGCTGAGGGCGGCGGCGCAGTCGAAGAACGAGACGGAGCGCAGCAGCGTCGCGCCCGCGCCCGGCGGCAGCCGGGCGGTTAACGTCACCGAAACGCCGCCCAATTAGCCTGCGGCCACGCCACCTGCGATGTTGCGCGGTGGCGAGGCAACCGGGCCCCGCACGGTCCGGAGCGAGGATGTGAGGTGGGACGCCGTGCAACTGACCCCGCACGAGCAGGAGAGGCTGCTGATCCATGTGGCGGCGGACGTGGCCGAGAAGCGCAGGGCCCGCGGCCTGAAGCTGAACCACCCCGAAGCTGTCGCCCTGATCACCGCGCACATCCTGGAAGGCGCGCGGGACGGCCGTACGGTGGCCGAACTCATGGCGTCCGGGCGGAAACTGCTCACCCGCGACGACGTGATGGAGGGGATTCCCGAGATGATCCACGACGTCCAGGTCGAGGCGACGTTCCCGGACGGCACCAAGCTCGTCACCGTCCACGACCCGATCGTCTGAAGGGGCTGCCGTGATTCCCGGAGAGATTCTCTTCGCCGAGGACCCGATCGTGTACAACGAGGGCCGTGAGGTCACCCGGCTGACCGTCCTCAACGCCGCCGACCGGCCCGTCCAGGTCGGCTCCCACTACCACTTCGCCGAGGCCAACCCCGGTCTGGAGTTCGATCGTGCCGCCGCGCGCGGCAAGCGGCTGAACGTCGCCGCCGGCACCGCCGTGCGGTTCGAGCCCGGCATCCCCGTCGACGTGGAACTCGTCCCGCTCACCGGCGCCCGTGTCGTGCCGGGACTGCGCGGGGAGACCGGAGGTGCCCTCGATGCCTGAGATCTCGCGTGCCGCGTACGCCGACCTGTTCGGACCGACCACCGGTGACCGTATCCGGCTCGCCGACACCGACCTGCTCGTCGAGATCGAGGAGGACCGCTCCGGTGGCCCCGGACTCGCCGGTGACGAGGCCGTGTTCGGTGGTGGCAAGGTCATCCGCGAGTCCATGGGACAGGCCCGTGCTACGCGCGCAGACGGAACCCCGGACACGGTCATCACCGGCGCGGTGATCATCGACCACTGGGGCATCGTCAAGGCCGACATCGGCATCCGCGACGGCCGGATCACCGGCATCGGCAAGGCGGGCAACCCCGACACCATGGACGGGGTCCACCCCGACCTCGTCATCGGGCCCGAGACGGAGATCATCGCGGGCAACGGGCGGATCGTGACCGCCGGTGCCATCGACGCGCACGTCCACTTCATCTGCCCGCAGATCGCCGACGAGGCGCTGGCATCCGGAGTGACCACCCTGGTCGGCGGTGGCACCGGACCTGCGGAGGGCTCCAAGGCAACCACGGTCACCCCCGGCCCCTGGCATCTGGCCCGGATGCTGGAGGCGATGGAGCAGTACCCGCTGAACATCGGCTTTCTCGGCAAGGGCAACACCGTCTCGCACGAGGCGATGCTGTCCCAGATCCGGGGCGGGGCGCTCGGCCTCAAGCTGCACGAGGACTGGGGGTCGACGCCCGCCGTCATCGACGCGGCCCTGACCGTCGCCGACCGGACCGGCATCCAGGTCGCCATCCACACGGACACCCTCAACGAGGCCGGGTTCGTCGGCGACACCCTGGCCGCCATCGCCGGACGGGGCATCCACGCCTACCACACCGAGGGCGCCGGCGGCGGGCACGCGCCCGACATCATGACCGTGGTCTCGCAGCCGCACGTACTGCCCAGCTCCACCAACCCGACCCGGCCCTACACCGTCAACACCGCCGAGGAACACCTCGACATGCTGATGGTCTGCCATCACCTCAACGCCGCCGTGCCCGAGGACCTCGCCTTCGCGGAGTCCCGCATTCGGCCGTCGACGATCGGGGCCGAGGACATCCTGCACGACCTGGGCGCCATCTCGATCATCTCGTCCGACTCCCAGGCCATGGGCCGGGTCGGCGAGGTCGTCCTGCGCACCTGGCAGACCGCGCACGTGATGAAGCGGCGACGGGGCGCCCTGCCGGGTGACGACCGCGCCGACAACCACCGCGTACGTCGCTATGTCGCCAAGTACACGATCAACCCGGCGCTCGCGCAGGGCCTCGCCCGTGAGATCGGATCCGTGGAGAGCGGCAAGCTCGCCGACCTGGTGGTGTGGGAGCCCGCGTTCTTCGGGGTGAAGCCGCAGCTCGTGATCAAGGGCGGGCAGATCGCGTACGCGCAGATGGGCGACGCCAACGCGTCCATCCCCACGCCGCAGCCGATCCTCCCGCGCCCGATGTACGGGGCGATCGGGCGGGCGCCGGCCGCCAACTCGTTCAACTTCGTGGCGCCGCTCGCCGTCGAGGACGGACTGCCGGAGCGGCTCTCGCTCGGGAAGCGGTTCGTCGCCATCGAGTCGACGCGCTCGGTCACCAAGGCCGACATGCGGGAGAACGACGCGCGGCCCGAGGTACGGATCGACCCCGACAGCTTCGCCGTGCACATCGACGGCGAGCTGGTGGAGGCGACACCAGCCGCCGAACTGCCCATGGCTCAGCGGTACTTCCTCTTCTGATGTCCAGGGCGACTCTTCTCGTACTGGCCGACGGCCGCTTTCCCGCCGGGGGGCACGCGCACTCCGGCGGGGCCGAGGCGGCCGTCAAGGCCGGGCTGATCCGCGGGGCGGACGGGCTGGAGGCGTTCTGCCGGGGCCGGTTGCACACGGTGGGGCTGGTGTCG
>NZ_LIQX01000846.1 GCF_001418475.1 Streptomyces ossamyceticus
ACGGTGTCGGTCCCGCCCAACCCCCGGATGCGGCTGACGAGTTCGGCGTCGTCCAACGGCCGGTTCAGGTCGCGGTTGCGGCCCGGGGCCGCAACCGCGACCTGAACCGGCCGGTGGACGACGCCGAACTCGTCAGCCGCATCCGGGGGTTGGGCGGCACCGACACCGTGATCCTCGACGACCCGGAGCTGCTGGAGCTGGTCCTCCCTGCGCTGCGCGGCGACTACCGGGCCCTCGCCTCCTACGAGGACACCCCCGGCCGCCCCCTGACCTGCCCCGTGGTCGCCCTGGCCGGCGACCGTGACCCGGCGGCCACCGTCGAGGAGGTCCGGCCCTGGGGCGAGCAGACCTCGGGCGACTTCCACACCCGCGTGTTCGAGGGCGGCCACTTCTTCCTCAACGACCACCCCGAGGACGTCGTCGACCTGCTCCGCGCCCTGCTGCCACCCCGCACCGGCCGACCACCCCACGCCGCCCCGCACCGGCCCACCGCAGCCGGCTAGCCCCGCGCGGGCGGACCGCCTCCGGCTGGCCCCAAGGCCGTGAAGTCATGGCTCGGGTGGAGTTGTCCAACGGGTCTTGAGCTGTGGTTTCGTCGGACGTGAGGAGCGGAGCCCCGGCAGAACTGGCAGTCGACCAAGACAAGCCGTTCACGAGACTGGCGGCTCCGCTCACCACAGCCGGGAAACACACCGGCCTCTACCGGCTCGCCACCAGACTTCCAGGGGACGCGCCTGCTGCCTACGTAGTGGCTTCAGTGGTTTCCCCGATGGCCGCGCGGGCGAGGTCCGGGACGGTGAGCCGTGCTGTCGGCCGTCGGGGCGGGCGGCGGCGAGGCGAAGAGAAGATGAGGTTGTCCCAGAGACGGCGTGCCGCCCTGCGACAGCGCGTGCGGGAGATCGGGTTCGGCGGCGGGCACCGCGCGTACGCCATCACCGGAGTGCTGGGCAGCATGGGGCAGATGGCGTGGCGGACGGTCGAGGTACTGGGCGTCCTCGTGCTCGGCTTGCTGATCGTGCGGCGGCCCCCGTCCGCGCTGTTCAAGTTCGTGCTCCTGGCCGGGGTGTTGCTCGTCTGGATCGGCCTGAGGCTGGCATGGCGGCGACTGTCCGCCGCTCTCGACCTGAACCGGTGCTACCTCTACGCCGACGGCCTGGTCCTCACCGACCAGTTCGGTCGGTGGCGGACCTCGGCGGCGTGGGCGGACGTGACCCACATGAAGCACACGTACGGGTCCTGGTTGTTCACGGTGTCCCACCGCTTCGAACTGACACGGCGCGCCGCGCCGCCCATCGCGTTCAACGTCCTGGGGTCTCGAACCGACCTGGTCAAGGAGTTGCAGGCGCGGGCGGCACGGAACATGATCCCGCAGCAGAACGTGCACATCCGCGTTCACTAGGTCTAGGGCCCTTCTGACGGATCTCCGCGGCGTCGCGACGCCCGGCACGCACTCTCGCCGCACCGGACAAAAGCCCTAGTAGTGCTTGGTCAGGTCGGTTGTGGTGGTGCGTGTCTTCCGGGTTCGGTGTGGCGTTAGGCGGGTGTGACTCCGGACGAGATCGACTTGGTGCGCGGTGAGTTGGAGACGTTCGCGGCGGAGGTGTTCGAGCCGTTCGCGCGCAAGGACCAGCGCCGGTGGGGGCAGGTATACC
>NZ_LIQX01000847.1 GCF_001418475.1 Streptomyces ossamyceticus
CCCTGTCCTCCGGGCGCCCCCGCGCCCCCGGCACCACGCACCGCGGCCCGAGCCGCGGCCGGCCCGCCCCCCGGCGGCACCGGCGGGCCGGGAGCGACCGGCGGGGCCATGCCCATCGGCGCGCCCGCCGCCCCGTGGACGTCGGGCCCGGGGGCGTACCCCATGGCCGGGCCGGGGCCGGACGCGGAGAAGTTCACGCCGCGCTCCAGCCGGTCCAGGCGGGCCATGACGGAGCGCTCGTCGCCGTAGGTCGCGGGGAGGAGGACGCGGGCGCAGATCAGTTCCAGCTGGAGGCGAGGGGAGTTGGCGCCCCGCATCTCCGTGAGGCCCTCGTTGACGAGGTCGGCGGCGCGACTCAGCTCGGCGGCGCCGAAGACGCCCGCCTGGGCCTGCATCCGCTCCAGGACGTCCGCGGGGGCGTCGATGAGCCCCTTCTCGACGGCGTCGGGCACGGCGGCCAGGATCACCAGGTCACGCAGCCGCTCCAGCAGGTCGGCGACGAACCTCCGCGGGTCGTTTCCGCCCTCGATGACATGGTCGACGACCTCGAAGGCGGCAGCCCCGTCGCCCGAGGCGAAGGCCTCCACGACCGAGTCGAGCAGCGACCCGTCCGTGTAGCCCAGCAGGGACGTAGCCATGGCGTAGGTCACACCCTCGTCCGTCGCGCCGGCCAGCAGCTGGTCCATGACGGACATCGAGTCACGCACGGAACCGGCGCCCGCGCGCACCACCAGCGGGAGGACACCCTCCTCGACGGGGATCTTCTCCTTGCCGCAGACCTCACCGAGGTAGTCGCGGAGCGTGCCCGGCGGGACGAGCCGGAACGGGTAGTGGTGCGTACGCGAACGGATCGTCCCGATGACCTTCTCGGGCTCGGTCGTCGCGAAGATGAACTTGAGGTGCTCCGGGGGCTCCTCGACGACCTTCAGCAGCGCGTTGAAACCGGCCGACGTGACCATGTGGGCCTCGTCGATGATGTAGATCTTGTACCGGCTGGCGGCCGGACCGAAGAACGCCTTCTCGCGCAGCTCACGGGCGTCGTCGACGCCACCGTGCGAGGCGGCGTCGATCTCGATCACGTCGATCGAGCCCGGGCCGTTCCGCGCCAGGTCCTGACAGGACTGGCACTCGCCGCACGGGGTGGGCGTGGGCCCGTTCTCGCAGTTCAGGCAGCGCGCGAGGATGCGGGCGCTGGTCGTCTTGCCGCAGCCGCGCGGCCCGCTGAACAGGTACGCGTGATTGACCCGGTTGTTCCGCAGCGCCTGCTGCAGCGGGTCGGTGACATGCTCCTGCCCGATGACCTCGGCGAACGACTCCGGGCGATAGCGGCGGTACAGCGCGAGAGACGACACGCCTACGAGGTTATAGGCGCCCACTGACAACCCGGACGCGACCGAAGCGGGACCGGGCGCCGAGCGGACCGTCTTCCGGGACGACGACCCGGCCAGCTCTCAGGCACCCTTTGCCGGGCGGGCTCTCAGGCCCCCTTTGCCGGGCGGGCTCACAGGACTCTGCCAGGCGGGCTCAGCGGGACAACGAAAGACCCCCCACGCACCCGCCAGAGCCGACCTACCCTTGCTGCCTTCCGGCCCTGGGGGAGTTCAGTCAGATAGCGCCGCGTGAGGGGCTGCCCAAACAGTACCCGATGGCA
>NZ_LIQX01000848.1:0-3404 GCF_001418475.1 Streptomyces ossamyceticus
CCCCTCCACCCCGGTCCTGCGCCCCGCCCCGCTGCCCATCCCGGCGCAGGCCACCTCGGACGAGAGGCACGCGGCACGCGAGCTGGAGAGCCGCCGACAGGGGACGGCGTTCGCACGGGGCAGGGTCCGCGTCATGCCGCACGAGGCGGCGGACGAGAGCCGGCTGAGGGACGCCGGGTTCCCCGCGCGCAAGCTGCTGGAGGACTTCGACCCGGACCACCCGCGCACCTTCGACCGGCAGCTCCTGGCCCGCCTCGGGACGCTGGACTTCCTGGCCGCACGGCGCAACGTCGTCTTCGTCGGCGCCCCCGGCACCGGCAAGACGCACCTCGCGATCGGCCTCGGCGTCCGGGCCTGTCAGGCGGGGAACCAGGTGCGGTTCGCCACCGCCGAGGAGTGGGCCGCGCGGCTGGCCGGGGCACGGGCGGAGGGCCGGCTCGCCGGGGAACTGTCCGCGCTCGACGCCTGCCCCCTGCTGATCGTCGACGAGGTCGGCTATCTGCCCTTCGACCCCGACACCGCCCGGCTCCTCTTCCAACTCGTCGCCCACCGCTACGAGCGGGCCTCCCTTATCGTCACCAGCGACCGCCCCCTCGGCCGCTGGGACGAGATCTTCGGCGGGGCCGCCCCGGCCGTCGTGGACCGGCTCGCGCACCACGCCGACATCGTCCGCCTCGAAGGGGACAGCTACCGGCTGCGCCGGGTCCCCCCGGCGGGCTGAGTCACTTCAGGAGGCTGACGTTCTGGATGAGCGGCCCTTCCACGGTGAGCCCCTCCCCGACCATCGTGCCGAGTTCGGGGAGGGGCAGCGGGTTGGCCGCGGCGGGTGAGGCGAGCACACCGACCAGGGCGGCTGCGGCGAGGGCGCAGAGCAGTGCGGGGATGGGACGCATACGGCCTGTGAACCTTTCGAGCGTGGACGTCGATCTCGATCGGACACAGGGTGGCTGCCCGGCGGCCCCCGCCCCGATGCGCACGCCCCTTTACGGCCCCTCGTCGGAGGGAAAACCGGGGGTGGCCTGCATGAACACCCGCGTACGCCCGAACGGGTGACAGTCGGGCGGTGATTTGATCATGGACGGAGGGCGGGCAGGAGGATGCCTCACCCAGTCACCCGGCGTCAGATCGAGTCGTCCGCCAGCTCGGCGACGCCCGTGATCCGGTGCAGCGGGAACGTGCGGACCTCGTCCGCCGTGTGGTCGTACGCCGTCACGAAACCGCCCTCCACGCGCACCGGGGCGATGACGCGCTGGCTGGCGGAGCCCTCGGCGTTGACGTAGCCGATCCACAGGGCCTCACCGGTGAGGACGGCGGCCTGCATCGTGGCGAGGGTCTCGGCGGAGCTGGTGCGCGGCAGCGTCCCGGACGGGACCGGGGTGCCGCTCGTCCGCCGGGGCGCCGTCGACGCCAGATCACCGGCGCGGATGGCCCGGATCGCGGCGGCCAGCAGGGTGTCGTCGGGGGCCGGCGGACCGTCCGGGACGGGCTCCGGGGCCGTACGGGCCGGGGTGCGGTGGGCGAGGGCGCGGGTGATCAGGACGTCGCCCTCCGCGGACTCCGCGGCCGGCGCGTACCCCATCGCGCGCAACCCCTCCAGCAGCGCCGCCGGGTCCGCCTGCGCGGCGAGCACCGTCGGCGCGAGGCGGCGCAGCCCGAGCCCCTGCGACCGCTTGTCCGCGAGGATCTCGCTGAGCATCGCGTCGTCGTCGCACCGCACGTATGCCGACGCCGCGCCGATCCGCAGGTGCCCGTGGCGCCTGGCCACGTCGTCGATCAGATACGCGAGGGGCTGCGGCACCGGCGTACGGGAGTGGGCGTTCAGGAAGTCATGCAGGTCGGACGCGGTCTGACCGGCGTCGAGTGCCCGGCGCACCGACCCCGGCGTGAACCTGTAGACCGTCGCGCCACCCTTCGACTCCACGTCCGCCACCACGCCCAGCATGTCGGCGAGCGGACGGCGCAACGGGCCCGGCGCGACCGCCGTCAGATCCGCCTGGAGCAGCACATGGTCGAGCGGTTCGGGCAGCAGTGGCGCGAGGAGCCGGGCGGCACGGGCCGCCGCCACGGTCCGTTCGACCACCGGGACCGGGGACGGGAAAGGGGCCGCCGGGGTGGGCACGTGATGGGCGGGGAGCTTGTCGCCCGGCGTCTCCGGCAGGTCGGCGGTCGCGGCGGTCCCCGGCGGCAGACCGAGGAGGGCCCGCCCGTGCGAGGACAGCGCGCCCCGCCCGGTGATCCCGAGGGACTCGGCCTCGGCGAGCGTCCAGCGTGCCAGCCGGGCCCGCAGATCGTCCGGCTGCCCGCCCTGCGCCTGCGGCGCCCGGCCCTGCTTGGGCGCCGGGCCCTGCTCGGCCCGGACCGGCGGCTGCGCGGCCTGCGAGGGCTGTGCGGCTCTGGTGGGGCGCTCCCAGTGGAGCCGCGCCAGAACGGAGTCGGGGGTGGGCGAGGTGCCCTCGGGCAGCCCGGCGAGCAGGGTGAGCACCCGGTGCCGGACCTCGGGCGCGGCCGAACGGTCCAGGCCGGGGCCCAGCGCCGACAGCGTGCGCTCCTTGGCGTCCCGCTCGCCGACCACACCCGGCGTACGGGTCGCCGCCAGCCAGGCCGACGCCAGCCCCGCCCAGCGCTCCGCCGGAGGCAGCTCCAGCCACGCGTCGTACGCGGGGGTCGCCGCGTACCGCTCGTCGGCCTCCCCGTCCGAGGCCAGCAGGCCCGCGGCGTAAGCGAGTTCCACCCAGAAGGCGGCGACCGGCTCGGGCACGTCGAGGGCGACGGCCGTCCGCTTCAGGTCGCGGACGCTCAGGCCGCCGGCCCGCAGCACCGCCGGGCCGCCCTCGTCCCAGTCCTTCAGCAGCTCCTCCATGGTCGCGAGGGCCGTGTACGCCTGCCCGGCCGCCGTCGCGTCCACCACCTGGGGGCGGTGTGCGCCCGCCGCCTCGACGGCCGGCGGCACCGGCTCGACCGTCCGGTGCGCCCGCCCCGCCCGCAGATGCAGGGCGACCTCGCGGGGGATGACGACCGTGCCGGGGGCGGTGGGCAGCAGCAGACCACGGTCGAGGAGCCAGCGCAGGTGGGGCGCCGGGTTCGCGGTGACCTGGCCGTACGGCGGCCCCCACACCAGGCGCGTCAGCACGTCCAGGGCCTCGGCGGGCGCGGTGCCGAGGAGCGCGGCCATGCGGGGCCCGTCGGTGAACAGGCCGGAGAGGGAGGCGACGGCGGACACCGAGTCGTGCGTGCGGGGCAGGCCCACCGCCGTGACGATCTCCTGCACCCGGCCCGGCGACATGCCCGCCGTCGCCTCGCCGACGGTGGGGCCCAGGCCGGTGGGGGACGGGTGCTGCGGCGACGGGGCGAGCAGCTCACGGGCCGTGCGGACGAGGCGGAGCCGGCTGTCGGGGCCCCACACC
>NZ_LIQX01000848.1:3413-3634 GCF_001418475.1 Streptomyces ossamyceticus
GGCCTGGGCGGACTGGAGGGCGAAACGGTCCAGGCGTTCCAGGGCGCGGACCACGGAGGCGCGGGTGCCGGCGCGGGTCGCCAGCTGGGTGAGGTCCGTCGGCACGGGGGTGATGAGGTCCGGGCGGGCCCTGAGCAGCGCGGCGAGCGAACGGTCGTCACGGCCGCGGAGCGCTTCCGCGAGAGAGCGGGGGGCTCCGCCGGGCTCGGGGGATTCGGGTG
>NZ_LIQX01000849.1 GCF_001418475.1 Streptomyces ossamyceticus
CACCCGCACCCGCGAAAACCACCCGCACCCCCGAGCTACAAGGCGCCCTACTCGTCCGACGAAAAGCGGAGCGCCCCCGTGGGGATCTGGGCGTCGCACCAGACCCTGACCCCCGCGCGGAGTTCGTTGTCCGCGCCGATGACCGCACCGTCGCCGACGACCGTGCCCGTGAGGACGGAGCGTTCGCCGATGCGGGCGCGGGCGCCGATCAGGGAGTCGGTGATGACCGCGCCGGGTTCGACGACGGCGCCCGCGAGAACCGTGCTGCCGAAGACCCGCGCGCCCTCACCGACGAACGCGCCCTCGCCGACGACCGTGCCGCCGGTGAGCTTGGCGTCTCCGGCCACCCGGGCGGTGGGCAGGACGAGGCGGTCGCCGCAGCGGCCGGGCACCGCCGGGGACGGGGCGCGGCCGAGGACGAGGTCGGCGGAGCCGCGGACGAAGGCCGCGGGGGTGCCGAGGTCCAGCCAGTACGTGGAGTCGACCATGCCCTGGAGGTGGGCGCCCGCCGCCAGCAGGTCAGGGAACGTCTCGCGCTCCACCGAGACCGGGCGGCCCGCCGGGATCGTGTCGATGACCGAGCGGCGGAAGACGTAGGCCCCCGCGTTGATCTGGTCGGTGACGATCTCCTCGGGGGTCTGCGGCTTCTCCAGGAAGGCGAGGACGCGGCCCGTCTCGTCGGTGGGGACCAGACCGTAGGCGCGCGGGTCGGTCACCTGGGTCAGATGGAGCGAGACGTCCGCCCCGGTCGCCCGGTGCGTGCCGACCAGGCGGCGGATGTCCAGGCCGGTGAGGATGTCGCCGTTGAAGACGAGGACGGGGTCCTCGGGGGCGGAGTGCAGGTGTGCGGCCGCGTTACGGATGGCGCCGCCCGTGCCGAGGGGCTCCTCCTCGGTGACGTACTCGAGGTGGAGGCCGAGGGCGGAGCCGTCGCCGAAGTGGGGTTCGAAGACCTCGGCCAGATACGAGGTGGCGAGGACGATGTGGTCGACGCCCGCCGCTCTCGCCCGCGCCAATTGGTGTGTGAGGAAGGGGACTCCGGCCGCCGGGAGCATGGGCTTCGGAGTGTGCACCGTGAGCGGACGCAGTCGGGTGCCCCTGCCGCCGACCAGGAGAATCGCTTCTGTCACCTGTCGTCTCTGCTTCCTGCCGGGACCGGCCGAACTGTCTTTCGGCCGGCCAGTGTATGCAGACCGTTCGATGGCGCCTTCATGGACGTGCGGAACCCCGCCGGTCTGCGGCTTCGCAGGTCGGCGGGGTGGTGCGAGGGGGCACGGCGGGCGTGCCCCCTGCGGTGCTGTGCTGCCGTGCGGTGGCCTCCGGCCGACTCACCGGTGTGCGGTCGGGGCGGTCGCGCCCCCGGTTCCCCCTTCAACCTGCCGCCGTCCTACCGCCCTTGGTACCGGGCGGCTTCCGAGCGGGTCGTACCGAGCTTTCCGTAGAGGCGCCCCCCCGGGCACTCGGTCGCGAACCCGTCACGGTGGCCGGAGATCACGTTCAGTCGTACCTTCTTACCTTTTGCGTACAGATTGCCACCCCCGGAGATGAGGTCCGTCTTGCCCTGGGGGTTCGCCCGGTAAAGACCGAGTTTCCAGGCGGTGAGTTTCGCGATGCCCGTCACAGCGGCGGCGGGCGGCTTGGTGGTGCCGAAGCTGCCGATGACCGCGATCCCCATGCTGTTCGTGTTGAAACCGAGGGTGTGGGCCCCCATGACGGCCTTCGCGACGCCACCCGCGCGCCCCTCGTAGATGTTTCCGCACTTGTCGACGAGGAAGTTGTAGCCGATGTCCCGCCAGCCGCTGCTCACCACGTGGTAGCGGTAGATACTGCGGATGACGGAAGCCGCCTCGGCGCAGCTGTAGTTGTTGCCGGAGGCGGTGTGGTGCACGAACGCCGCCTGGACCTTCTTGGTGTAGAGGAAGTCCGGCTCGCGGAGCTTCTCGTCCGCGCCCCAGCCGCGGCGCGTGACGATACGCGGGCGCGGCCCGATGTAGGGCTTCATGCCCGGCTCCAGGTCGGCCAGCCCGGCCTCCGTCGCCGTGCGCGACAACGCCGGGATGACGGTGGCGCCGAGCGGCGCGAGATCGGCGTTGACGGCGGAGGCGGCGGCTGACTCCACGGTCAGGGCGCCGAGGCGCGAGGCGTCCACGGGAGTGCCGACGGGCGGGGGGTCGGCGACCGGCCCGGCCGCCGGGGCGGTCGCCTGCGTCGACACGGCGTCCGGGACGCCGGTGCCGGGGTCGACCAGTTCGAGGCGTAGGCCGTCCGGGAGCACCTGGACGCCCGGTGCGGCCGTACGACCGCTGACCTCGGCCCGTACGCGGACCTCGACCCCGTCGGACTCGCCCACCCAGAGCGGGGCGGTGGAGCCGCGCACCCGGCTGGAGGCGCGTTCGGCGGTGTCCGGGTCGGCGGCGTGCTCGTGGTTGTGCGTCTCGACGTCCTGCCAGCCGGACCAGTGGGTGGTGCCGCGCGCACGGGTACGCACCTGGACGCGGCCGTACAGTTCGGTGTCCGGGTCGTCCCACACGACACCGACCAGCGAGAAGGACCGTACGTCCCGGCGTCCGAGGCCCTGTTCGGCGGTCGGGCCGAGGCCGCGGTCCGTCGCGCGCGGGACCAGGGGAAGCGACTGGGTGTGGCCGGACGGCGATGCGGCCGCTCCGTCGACGGCCGGGGCTCCGGCCGGGGCGGCTTGCGCGGAGGTCGCGGACTGTTCGGAGGTGGAGGTCGTGTCGAGGGCCGGAGCGGCGGGGGTCGCGGCCGCGGCGGGCAGAGCGGCGGGGAGGGCGAGGACCGCAGCGCAGGCGACACCGATCGAGGAGGCGAGGAAACGAGAGCTACGCATACGCCCGATCTTGGACATAGTCATACATATCTGTCCATCGCAGAACTGACGGGCCGTCGGCTCCGCTCCGCCGAACCGGTGGGTGGCGCTGGGCCGAATCGGTGGCCCCTCCGCTTCGCCCCGCACCCGCCCCGCACCCGGCCCCGCGTACGCTTACGCGGATGAACGCCACCGATCGCACCCCTGCCGACCTGCTGCGATCCGCGCTCGCCGCGGACCCCGCGCGCCCTCTGGTGACCTTCTACGACGACGCCACGGGCGAACGCGTCGAATTGTCCGTGGCCACCTTCGCCAATTGGGTGGCCAAGACGGCGAATCTGCTCCAGGGCGACCTGGCCACGGAGCCCGGCGACCGGCTCGCGCTGCTGCTGCCCGCGCACTGGCAGACGGCGGTGTGGCTGCTGGCGTGCTCGTCGGTGGGTGTCGTCGCCGATGTCGCCGGGGACCCCGGCGCGGCCGATCTCGTGGTGAGCGGGCCGGACACCCTGGAGGAGGCCCGGGCCTGCTCCGGGGAGCGGGTCGCCCTCGCACTGCGGCCGCTCGGCGGGAGGTTCCCGCAGACCCCGGCGGGTTTCGCGGACTACGCCGTGGAGGTGCCCTCGCAGGGGGACCGGTTCGCGCCGTTCGCGCCCGTGGACCCCGAGGAGCCGGCGCTGATCGTGGCCGGGCGCGAGTTCAGCGGCGCGGAGGTCGTGGAGCGGGCACGCGCCGAGGCGGGCGACCTCGGACTCACGGGACCGGGATCGCGGCTGCTGTCCGGAGCGGGCTACGACACATGGGAGGGCCTGCTGGCGGGACTGTACGGGCCGCTGGCGACCGGGGGGTCCGTGGTGCTGTGCCGGCACCTGGACCAGCTGGCGGAGGAAGCGCTGGCCAAGCGCGTCGAGAGCGAGCGGGTCACCGCCGTCTCGCGCTAGGCCGACCCCGGGCCCCAGGCCGGGCCCCAGGCACCGGCCCCAGGTGC
>NZ_LIQX01000085.1 GCF_001418475.1 Streptomyces ossamyceticus
CGTCCGTACGCGCCCCACCCGCCGCGGGGGCTCCCGCCGCACCGGAAACCTGCGCCGACTCGTCCGTACGCCACTGACCCGCCGCGGGGGCTTGCGCCGCCACGGTGACCTGCGCCGGCCTGTCCGTACGCGGCATACCCGCCGTAGAGTCTTGCGCCGCCACGGTGACGTGTCTCGGTTCGTCCGTGCGCGGCCGGGCCGCTTCGTTACTCCGATGCCTCTGTCAGGGTCTTCAGTTCCTCGGGGGTGAGGGTGAGGTCGGCTCCTGCCAGGAGTGGGGGGAGTTGGGTGGTGGTGCGGGCCGAGGCGATGGGGGCGGTGACCGTCGGCTGGGCCGTGAGCCAGGCCAGGGCGATCGTGGCGATCTCCGCGTTCCTGGACCGGGCGATCTCGTCGAGGGCGGCGAGGACGCGGGTGCCCCTCGGGGTGTCGAGGTAGGCGCCGGCGCCCGCGGCGCGGGGGCTGTCGACGGTCGTGCCGGGGCGGTACTTGCCGGTGAGGAACCCCTTGGCCAGGGCGAAGTAGGGGACAGCGGAGAGGCCCGCGTCGGCGGCCACCGACTGGAGGGCGCCCTCGTACGTGTCGCGGGAGACCAGGTTGTAGTGGGGCTGGAGCGCCACATAGCGGGCCAGGCCCTCGCGGGCCGAGAAGTCCAGGGAGGCCTGAAGGCGCTCAGGGGTGATGTTGGACGCGGCGATCGCGCGGACCTTGCCCGCCTTCACCAGGTCGTCGAGGGCGGTGATGATCTCCTCCACGGGCACCTCGGGCTTGTCGAAGTGCGTGTAGTAGAGGTCGATGTGGTCGGTGCCCAGGCGGGCCAGCGAGGCGTCCGCTGCGGCCTTGATGGTGGCGGCGGAGAGGCCCTGGTACTCGGGGTGCTGGCTCACCTTCGTCGCGATCACCACGTCGGCGCGGTTGCCGCGGGCCTTCACCCACTTGCCGATGATCGTCTCGGACTCGCCGCCCGTGTTGCCCTCGACCCACGCGGAGTAGGAGTCGGCGGTGTCGATGAAGTTGCCGCCGGCGTCGGCGTAGGCGTCGAGGACGGCGAAGGACTCTGTTTCGTCCGCCGTCCAGCCGAAGACGTTGCCGCCGAGGGAGAGCGGGAAGACCTCGAGGTCGGACGTGCCCAGCTTGCGAAGAGAAGTCATGTGTTGTTTCAACCACCGGGTCGGACGATCGCATTCCGGGGTGACATGACGGACGCCGCGTCAGGCCTTGGCCTCACGCGGCGTCACATTCGTTTCGGGGGGGCGAGGTCAGATGGTCAGGCCCTTGCTGCGCAGCCACGCCGCCGGGTCGATGCCGTTGCCCGAGCCGGCCGTGTGGACCTCCATGTGGAGGTGGGCGCCGGTGACGTTGCCCGTGGCGCCGACGCGGCCGATGACGTCGCCGGTGCCGACCTTCTGGCCGACGCTGACGCCGATGGAGGACTGGTGGGCGTACCAGATCTCGGTGCCGTCGTCGAGCGTGAGCACGGTCTTGTAGCCGTACGAGCCGTCCCAGCCCGCCTGCGTGATCGTGCCGCTGTGGACGGCCTTGATGAGGGTGCCCGTGGGGGCGGCGAAGTCGAGGCCGGTGTGGTAGCCGGACGACCAGTAGGGGCCGGCCTGGCCGAAGGTGGAGGTGATCGTGTACGAGGAGGTCGGCAGCGTGAACTGCTTGGCCAGGGCGGCCAGCCGCTCGGCTTCCTTCTTCTTCGCGGCCTCTTCCTCCGCCTTCTTCTTGGCGGCGGCCTCCTTGGCCTCGGCTTCCTTCTTCTCCTCGGCGGCCTGGTCCGCGGCCTTCTTCGCGGCGGCGGTCTGGGCGGCCTCGGCTGCCTTCAGGTCGAACGCGTCCTGCTGCGACTCGGCCTGCTGCATGATGCGCGCGCGCAGCGCCTCGCCGGCGTCGGTGGCGCCCTGCTGGGTGTCGGCGGCGATAAGGCCGGCGCTGCTCAGCGGGGCGGTGGAGCCCTCGGGCTCGTCGGCGGTGTCGTCGTCCTCGAAGACCGAGCCCACGTTCGGCATGTCCGGCATGGAGATGGCCACCGGGGCCTTGCCGCTCTGGGCGCTGGCCATACCGGCGCCGCTGACGGCGGCTATGACGCCGACGCCGAGAACCGTGGAGCTACGGGCGAACCCGCCACGCTGCTTGGTCTTGGCCACACGGTGCCGGCCGCGGACGGGACGGAGGGACTCCGCGGTGGGGTTCCACTCCTGGAAGGGGCCCTCGTTGTCGCTGTCGTAGCTGCCGAAGCCGAAGGTCTCGGGCTCATCGCCGCGTTGGCTCGGCACGAACGGGGCTTCGGTCGCGGACCGGTTGGACGCCACGTGGGCGTACTCCTTTCCTTCCTACCGCCTACCGGGTTAGCTGACGGGTTCGGAGCGGAAGGTCTCCTACGCGCGTAAACCGAACGTGCTTCCACGAGGGTTTCCGCGCGATTCACCCCAGGGTGGTGGTTCCCCGGTTCCCTACGGGATTCGGCGCGTGAGCACGGAGCCGCCTCTTGTGACGGCTGGGACGACCGCGCTGCGTTATCGAACGTTAATAGACGCGGGGGCGGCATTCCAAGCGATTCTGAATGATCGTTCGGCTTTCTACGATGGACTTAGGGGTCATGAGGGGTGGAAAACGGGCGAGTTGGCTCCGCCCCGGACACCCCCACCGCGCTGACGGTGCGTCAGTTGTAATGCGGAGGGGGTTCGGGTGGGCACGCTCAGTGACATTCCTCAGAGGCGATGCACGGCGAGCAGTGCCATGTCGTCCGTCGTACCGCCCCCGGTGTGCTCACGGACCTCTTCGGCGAGCGTCGTCAACAGGGCGCGCGGGGCGGGGAAGGTACGGCCGCCGAGCCGGGCGGCCGGGTCGTAGAAGACACCGTCCGCGTTCCGCGCCTCGGACAGGCCGTCCGTGTAGAACAGCAGCGTCGCGCCGGCCGGGAACACGACCTCCTCCGCGCGGTCCGGCCAGGCGCCCAGCTCGTCGAGGCCGAGCGGCAGCGCGGTCCACGGGGTGTCGAGGGTCCACAGCGCGCCGTCGGCGTGGAGCAGCAACGGGGCCGGATGCCCCCGGTTGACGATGCGGGCCAGCCCGGCGCCGTGCGGGAACTCCGCGAGGACGGCCGTCACGAACCCCTCGTACGGCACGGTGGGGTCCCGCCGCGCCGCGTCCCGCCGGGTGACCTCCCGCGCGAGAGCCCGCTCCAGCCGCTGGGCCACGGCCTCCAGGGTCGACTCCTGCTCGGCCGCCTCCCGGAACGCGCCGATCAGCACGGCCACCGCCGCCACCGCGCCGAGCCCCTTGCCGCGTACGTCCCCCACGATCAGCCGTACACCGTGGGGCGAGTCCTGCACCGCGTACAGATCGCCGCCGATCGAGGCCCCTGCCTGCGCGGCGTCGTACCGCGCCGCGATCTCCAGTCCCCCGATCCGCTCCTGGGGCCTCGGCAGGACGGCCCGCTGCGCCGCCTCCGCGATCTCGCGGGCGGTGGCGAGCCGGGCGTCACTGCGCCGGACGAGACGGTTGATGGCCACGGCCAGGACGGCCACGGTGGCGACGGTCGAGATCTCGGTGAGCGCGTCCGCCTCGCCCACACTGCTGTACCGGAGCCGCACGGCGAGGATGCCGCCGAGGGAGGCGGCGCCGGTCACCACGGTGCCCGCCAGCGACAGCAGCGGCGCGGCCACCAGGGGCGCCGCGGTGAAGAAGGGGACGGCCGTGAGTTCACGCGGCATGAAGTGGTCGTAGCAGAGGCCGCTGAGGACGAGGAGGACGGGTAGGGCCCGCACCAGGGCGCGGGCGTAGAAGAACCGCCGGCCGTCCGGCCTCCTCGCACGCTCCGCCTGCCCCACCCGTCCCAGGTTCGCGGGGCCTCCTGGGGAGAGCCAGTCGGCGGGGCCGAGTGGGCTAGGCGGTGTCCGCGGGCCCCTTCCCCTCGGGCGTTCAGCCCGCCGTCAGTTCCGCCAGGGGCAGGGTGTGCTGGGTGGTAAGGACCTTCGCCCGGAGGTAGCGGACGTTGTGGGCGGTGGTGAAGACGCCGGTGGGGACGCGGTGCCGGACGCCGACGCCGAGGTCGCGCAGCTGCTGCGCCTTGTCGGGGTTGTTGGAGAGCAGGTCCAGCTCGTCGATGCCGAGGGCGCCCAGCATCTGGGCCGCGGCCGTGTAGTCGCGGGCGTCCTCCGGCAGTCCGAGGGCCGTGTTCGCCTCGTAGGTGTCGAGGCCCTGGTCCTGGAGGGCGTACGCGTCGAGCTTGTTGTAGAGGCCGATGCCGCGGCCCTCCTGGCGGAGGTAGAGGAGCACCCCGCCCTGGTCGGCGATCCGCTCCACCGCCTCGCGCAGCTGGGGGCCGCAGTCGCAGCGGGCCGAGCCGAAGACGTCGCCGGTCAGGCACTCGGAGTGCATCCGGACCAGTGGGGCCGTGCCGGGGGCGGGGTCGCCGAGCACGATCGCCAGGTGCTCGCGGCCGTCGACGAGGCCGTGGAAGGTGACCATCTCGGCGTCGACGCTGTAGCCGTCCTGGAAGCGCAGCGGTACCCGTACGCGGGCACGCGGGGTGGCAGCGGGGAAGTCGGGCATGCGGGTTCTCCGGTCCTGGTGCGACTGCCGCTGTGCTTCAGTTTTGAATCACAGCGCTCGCCGCGACTCTATCCCCTGCTTCAAATTTCAAGCAACCGGTTTTGGGATGCGTCACATCAAGGGGGATGGGGGAATAAAGACCGCCCCCGCCACCCCCATCCCTCATCACCGGACGACGGACGACGGACGACGGACGACGGGTGACCGGCGACGGGTGACCGGCGACCGGGCCGGGGTCGGGGGCCGGGGTCCGGAGTGGATCAGGGCTCGGATGCGTCGGTCGACGGTGCGGGTGCTGGGGCTGCCGTTCACGGGCTGAGCGTCGGTGCACGCGCACAACGTAGGGGCTCGGGGCTGCGGTGACTACGGGCTGTTCGGCCACAATCACGGATGGTAGGAACCTACGGGGTCTGTGATCCTTGTGGTCCGAGTGACGCGGGTAGGCATGGCCGTATGACGAAGCTGGACGACCACATACGCGCACGCCTCCTCGCTCCCCACTTCTGGCACCTGGCCACGGTCGGCCCCGACGGGGCGCCCCAGGTGTCCCCCATGTGGGTGGACCTGCACCCCGCCGACGGCACCGAGTACGTCATGGTCAACACCTCCGTGGGCCGCGTGAAGGAGGAGAACCTCCGCCGCAACCCGCTCGTCTCCCTGTCCCACCACGACCCCGACAACCCCTACGACCGGGCCGAGATCCGGGGCCGCGCGGTGCGGTTCGTGGAGGGCGAGGAGGCGGCGCGCTCCATGGACCGGCTCACCCTGAAGTACATCGGCGAGGA
The DNA here is from genome assembly GCF_001418475.1 of Streptomyces ossamyceticus. Classification (GTDB taxonomy): domain Bacteria; phylum Actinomycetota; class Actinomycetes; order Streptomycetales; family Streptomycetaceae; genus Streptomyces; species Streptomyces ossamyceticus. The sequence goes on from NZ_LIQX01000085.1 coordinate 5,343, forward strand.
ACGGTATCCCTGGCTGCTGCCCGGCGAACGCCGGCTGATGATCCTGATCGAACCGGTGCGGATCCGCCGGGTGGTGGGCGTGGAGCCGTTCCGGGCGGGGGTGCTGGGCGAGGGCCGCGCCGGGTAGCGCCCGCGGGGGCCGGCCCGCCCGCCAGGTCAGCCCTTGACCGCTCCGCCCAGGGCGAAGCCACCGCCCAGACGGCGGGCCACGCCCACGTACAGCAGGATCACCGGGGTCGAGTAGATCACCGAGAACGCCGCCAACTGCCCGTAGACCACTGTCCCCTTGTTGCCGAAGAACTCGTTGATGCTCACCGCGGCCGGCATCTGGTCCGGGGTGAGCAGCAGCATGAACGGGACGAAGAAGTTGCCCCACATCATCACGAACGAGAACACGGTCACCACCGCGACGCCCGGCCCCATCAGGGGCAGCACGATCCGCAGCAGCGACTGCAGGGGCGAGGCGCCGTCCGTCCACGCCGCCTCCTCCAACTCCTTCGGCACGCCGTCCATGAAGTTCTTCATCAGCCAGATGGCGAACGGCAGTTGGGAGGCGGCGAAGAAGAGGATCGTGCCCTCGTGGGTGTCGATCAGATTCACCCGCACGAACAGGGCGTACACCGGGACCATGATCGCCGTGATCGGGAGGCTCGTCGCGAAGAGGATCGTCAGGAGGAAGGGGCGGTTCAGGCGTGAGCGGAAGCGGGACAGGGGGTAGGCGGCGAGGGCCGCGCACACCACGGTCAGCGCGGTCCCGCCGCCGCACAGCAGCAGACTGTTCAGCAGCGGTGTGACGGTGATGTCCGGGGTGAGGACCGCCTCGTAGTGGGCGAGGGTCACGGAGTCCGGGAGCCGGACCCGTAGGTCGGCGCGGGCGTCCACGGACGACAGGACCACCCAGGCGAGGGGCAGGACGAACGCGGCGGCCACGACGAGCAGTCCGGCGTCGGAGGTCAGCCGGCGCCGCAGGGTCCTGCGCGAGGCGGGTGTCCGGGTTCTCCTCGGCACCGCGGGAGTCCGGGTTCCGGTCGGCCCGGCGGGAGTCCGGGTTCTGGTCGGCACCGGGTCAGACCTCCGTTCGCAGCAGCCGCAGATACACGACCGAGAAGAGGGACCCCACCACCAGGAGCAGCAGCGCGACCGCCGTGCCGTAGCCGATCATGCTCTTCTGGAAGGCCTCCTCGTACATGAACAGCGGGAGCGTCTGGCTCCGGCCGCCGGGGCCGCCCCTCGTCATCACCCAGATCAGCCCGAAGACGGAGAGGGTCTGGAGGGTGATGAGCATGAGGTTCGTGCCGATGGAGCGGCGGATCATCGGGAGGGTGATGTGCCACAGACGGCGCGGGCCGCTCGCGCCGTCGACCTCCGCTGCCTCCGTGATCTCCTTCGGGATCTCGTCGAGCGCCGCGGAGTACACCAGCATCGAGAACGCCGTCCCCCGCCAGACGTTCGCGAACGACACCGCCAGGATCGGCAGCGTGTACAGCCAGTTCTGGGTGGGGAGGCCGAGCCAGTCCAGGACGGCGTTGAGGGTGCCCTCGCGGCGGAAGAAGGCGTACAGCAGGAAGCCGGCGACCACCTCCGGCAGCACCCAGGCGGTGACGACGACGCCGCCGACGAGGGTGCGGACGGGCTTCGAGGCGCGCCGCATCAGCGCGGCCAGGGCCAGACCCAGGGTGTTCTGGCCCAGCAGCGCCGAGACGACGGTGAAGACGAGGGTCAGCCACACGGCGTTGCGGAACGCCTCGTCGCCGAAGGCGGTCCGGAAGTTCTCGAGGCCGACGAAGGAGTCCTCGGCCTGGCCGGTGAGCTGGAGGTCGGTGAAGGCGATGGAGACGCAGTAGGCGATGGGTCCGGCGAGGAAGAGGACCAGCAGGACGGTGGCGGGGGTGACGGGGAGGGCTCGGATGAGGGAACGGAGGGCGGGGTGCGGCGGGCGGCCCGGTCGTCTCGTCATGAGCGGCGGCTCAGCCCCGGGTCACCTGGTCGTCGGTGGCAGCTGCGAGTTCCTCGTCGTAGTTCTCCGCCGCCTCGGCCACCGACGCGTCGCCCGTCGTCACGGACTCCATGGCCTCCTGGATGGCGGTCGAGACCTTCGGATACGCGGGGTAGGCGGGCCGGTAGTGGGTGTGGGCCACCAGGTCGGTGAAGAACGCGATGCCGGGCTGCGCCTTCGCATAGGCCGGGTCCTCGGCGACGTCCTCACGGACGGCGATACCGGAGTTGGCGATGTACCACTTCCGGGCGTTCGCCTTCGACTGCATCGTCTCGATGAACGCGAAGGCGAGGTCCGGGTTGGCGGCCTTCGCGGGGATCGCCCAGGTCCAGCCGCCGGACATGCTCACCTTGCCGGGGCCCTGGCCGTGCTGGGTGGGCATGGCGGCGAGGCCGAGCCTCTCCGACCAGTCGGGCCATGCGTGGCCGCTGCCGGGCAGCCAGTCCTGCGGGAGCCAGGAGCCGTCGAGGTTGATGCCGAGCCTGCCCTCGGGGAGGAGTTCACCGCGGACCCGGGTCGCGATGTTCGGGTCGAGGGCGTCGGAGACCTCCGGGCCCAGCTTCTCGCGGTAGACGGTCTCCACGAAGGCCAGCGCGTCCTTGAAGCCCTTGGTCCCGGCCTTCCACTTCCTGGACTTCTCGTCGTAGAGGGGGTCGCCACCGTTGTCGGTGGCGCCGTCCGTGCCGTAGAGCAGCATCTCGAAGCCCTGCATGGTGGCGGCCTCGCCCGCGGGTTTGCCCGTGTACACGTTCAGTGGGATGACGCCCGGGACCTTCCGTTTGATGGCGCGGGCGGCGGAGAGGATGTCGTCCCAGGTCCTCGGCTGCCAGTCGGCGGGCAGGCCGGCCTTGGCGAAGATCTTCTTGTCGAACCAGAGTCCACGGGTGTCCGTGCCGTCCGGGACGCCGTTACGTCTTCCCGTCCTCGGCCTTCGCCGCGGCCCTGGCCGTGTCGATGAACCGGTCCCAGTCCTTCCAGCCGGCCAGATAGTCGTCCAGCGGTTTCAGATAGCCGCTGGTGATGTCCGAGTTGATGAGGAAGGTGTCCTCGTAGACCACGTCCGGGGCCGTCTTCGGGGACCGCAGCATCTGCTGGACCTTGGTGTAGTACTCCGAGTCCGGGGCCTTGATCGGGACGAGCTTCACCTTCTTGCCGGGGTTCGCCTTCTCGAACTGCTTCTTCACGTCCCCGAGAAAGGTGTCCATCACCCGGACCGAGTTGTCCGTGGACTGCTTGTACGACACCTCCACCGTGTCCGGATCATTCCCGGCCCCGCCGCCGCAGCCGGCGAGAACACCGGGCGCGGCGACCGCGAGGGCCCCGGCGAGGAGGAGACGGAGGGGGGATCGGCGGGGGCTGGTGAGTGCGGTGGGGCGCACGGGGCACGACCTCCTGCTGGCTACGACATTGTGGCCTGAGTGGGTGCCCGGTGACGGTACGAGGAATGGTCTAGTCAGGTCAATGAGCGTGCAGCGGCCGGGACTTGGGCGGGCTAGCCCTTGCGCACCCAGCGGTACACCAGTTCCGGGCGTCCCACCTGCCCGTACTGCGGTTCGCGTCTCGCTCGGCCCGCTTCCACCAGGTGTTCGAGATAGCGGCGGGCCGTGATCCGGGAGATGCCCACGGCCTCGGCGATGCCGGCGGCCGTCAGACCCTCCGCGGTGTCCCGCAGGGCGACGGTGACCCGTTCCAGGGTCGGCGCGCTCAGGCCCTTCGGCAGGGCCGCCGGGCCCGGCGCCCGCAGGGTCGCCAGCGCGCGGTCCACCTCGTCCTGGCCGCTGGCCTCGCCCGCCGCCGCGTGGAACTCGGCGTAGCGGATCAGCCGGTCGCGGAGCGTCGCGAAGGTGAAGGGCTTCAGGACGTACTGGACGACGCCCAGGGAGACGCCCTCCCGGACGACCGTCAGATCCCGTGCCGACGTCACCGCTATCACGTCGGCGTGGTGCCCGGCGGCGCGCAGCGAGCGCGCCAGTTGCAGACCGTGCACGTCTGGCAGGTGCAGGTCCAGGAGCAGCAGGTCCACCGGCATGCGCTCCAGCGCACGGCGTGCCTCCGCGCCCGTGTGGGCCTTGCCGACCGCCGTGAAGCCGGGGACACGGCCGACGTACATCATGTGGGCGTCGGCGGCGACGGGGTCGTCCTCCACGACCAGGACTCTGATGGGATCCGCACCGGTCATAGGTCGTCGCCTCCCGGCACGGCATCGGCCACCGCGGCCCGATGGCCCCGGTCCTGGTGGCTCCGGGGGCTCTGGTGAGTCCGGTCCTGGCGGCTCTGGTCGGTCCGGTCCTGCGGGGCCAGGGTGACCTCCGCCGGGTCGGTCTCGTCGGCCCGGCCTGCCTCGGTCTCGCCCAGGGGCAGCCGTACCTCGAACTCCGCCCCGCCCCCGGGCGCCTCCGCCACGGTCAGCGTGCCCCCGTGGCGG
>NZ_LIQX01000850.1 GCF_001418475.1 Streptomyces ossamyceticus
CGCTTGCGCCCCACCGGACTCCGGACGCCCCACCGGTCGCCCCCCACTTCCCACCCGTCACACCCGATAACCACTCGCCGACCGAGTGATACCTACGGAACACCTTCTACGCGCGTGGTTCACGCGGCCGTACCCCCGTGATACACACAGGCGGGTCACATCCTGTCCGCCAACAGGAAGGTTGTCCCGTGTCAGTGACTCGACGTCAGGCCCTCGCCCGCACCGGTGCACTGGGAGCCGGCATCGCGTTCACCGGAGCCCTGTCCGAACTCTTCGCGGGCACTGCGGCCGCGCAGAGCGACCTCGGCCACACCGGCTACGGCCCGCTGATCCCCGACCCGAACGGCCTGCTCGACCTGCCGAAAGGTTTCCGTTACCAGGTTCTCTCCCGCGAGGGCGACCAGCTCCGCTCCGGTGAGGGCCGCGTCCCCAGCAACCACGACGGCATGTCCGCCTTCGCCGGCAGACACGACCGCGTCCATCTGGTCCGCAACCACGAGAACCGCCACACCGGCCGTATCCCGGTCCCCACCGTCGAGGGCCTCACCTACGACCCGGCCGGCAAGGGCGGCTGTACGGCGCTGACGCTGGACGCCCGCGGCACCGTCCTGGCCGAACGCGTCGCCATCGCCGGCACGGCCGTCAACTGCGCGGGCGGTCCGACTCCTTGGGGCACCTGGCTGACCTGCGAGGAGACCGAGGACAGGGCCGGCACCAACGGCTACACCAAGGACCACGGCTTCATCTTCGAGGTCGACCCGGCCGACCCGCACCGCTCCGGCGCCGTCCCGCTCACGGCGATGGGCCGCTTCCAGCACGAGGCGATCGCCGTCGACCCGAGGCGCGGCGTCGTCTACGAGACGGAGGACGCCTTCGAGCGGCCCTTCGGCCTCTTCTACCGCTTCCTCCCCGACCGGCCGAAGGGCGGTCTGGGCTCCCTGCGCGCGGGCGGCCGTCTTCAGGCGATGCGGGTGCCGGGGGTCCCCGACCTGTCCTCCATCCAGGAGACGGGCGCCTGCTTCGAGAAGATCGAATGGGTGGACGTCCCGGACCCGCTGGCCACCACGACGGCCATCCGCCACCAGGACTTCGGCCCCAAGGGCATCACCCACGCCCAGAAGCTGGAGGGCTGCTACTGGGGCGGCCGCTGCGTCTACTTCGTCTCGTCCTTCGCCCGCAGCTCGGACGGCTCGGCCGCCGACCACTACGGCCAGATCTGGCGCTACGACCCCGACCACCGCACCCTCACCCTGGTGATCGTCTTCGGCCCCGACACCGACATCCAGCTGCCCGGCGAGTCCCCCGACAACATCTGCCTGGCGCCCAGTGGCGGCCTCATGGTCTGCGAGGACGGCAACGGCACCCAGCACGTGTACGGCGTCACCCGCCGCGGCGACGTCTACGCCATGGCCCGCAACGCCCAGAACATCGGCACCCCGACGGAACCCGAGTGGGGCGAGTTCGCGGGCGTCACGTTCTCACCCGACGGGCGCACGATGTACGTCAACTGCTACACGCCGGGCACGACGTTCGCGGTGACGGGGCCGTGGCGCCGTACGTGAGATGACGGTCGTACGCGACCCGGCTGTACGGAAGGGGGCGGGCGCCTGCGGGCGTCCGCCCCCCCCTCTCGCATGTCCGGGGCCGTATCCGCAGGTCCGTGCTCCCCGCGTAGATTTTTCTGTCCTTCCCCGGAGGATCCTTTGACGCCCTTCTGACCCGTTCCGGGTTCACTGGCCGTGACCGCTCCTCCACGTGGAACGACAGCTCACGACGCGGGCGGCACCGTGACACCCGCTCGACATGGACCGGTGAACGAACCTCATGGACACACCCCCCACTCCGGTGTCCAGCGGCGACGGGACGACACGTGTCCTCGTCGCCCACCCGACCCCGTCGCAGGCGCTCCGCCTGTTCCGGCACCTGCGCGCGGCGGAGATGAGCGTCACGCTCCCGCGGGGCGGTGCGGGCACCCTGTCGCTGCGGCAGATACGGGAGCAGGCGCCCGACGTGGCGCTGCTGGCGGTCGGCTCGTCCGGCACCTCCTGGGACGCCCTGCTCCTGGCCCGCGCCCTGCGCCGGGAGCCGCACCGCCCCGGCATCCTCCTCCTCACCGACGGCACCTGCAGGCCGGAAGAGCTGAGCCTGGCCGACGACTACGTCCACGAGGGTTGCCGTCCGGCCGAACTCGCTTTACGGGTCAGGGTGTTGATGAACAGACGCCGCGCCCCCGAGCTCGCTCCGGCGGCCTCCCGGGTCCCCGCCCCGACTCCCGCCACCGGCCCGGTGCTGCACGTGCTCCCGGAGAGCAGGCGCGTCCTCCTGCGCGGACGCGATGTCCCGCTCACGATGACGGAGTTCGACATCCTGCATGTCCTCGCGGTCCGTGCGGGCGAGGTGGTCCGCAAGGAGGAGATCCTCGACCGCGTCTGGCGCCACGACTTCGACGCCGGCTCCAACGTGGTCGAGTCCCACATCTGCACCCTGCGCCGCAAACTGGCCGACACCCGCCGCACCCTGATCAGCACCGTACGAGGCATCGGCTACCGCCTGGCCGCCCCCGACACCCTCGACACGGCCTCAGGTCAACCGTCGTACGGGACGGGGCCCGCGCGCCCCGACCTGTCGACCATCCCGAGTGCCC
>NZ_LIQX01000851.1 GCF_001418475.1 Streptomyces ossamyceticus
CCGGCTGCCAGGTCCCGCCTCCCTGGCCCCCGCGTGCAACCTCCCCGGCTGCCAGGTCCCGCCTCCCTGGCCCCCGCGTGCCAACCTCCCCGGCTGCCGCGTGCCGAGCCCCTGTCGATAATCGCTCGACATCTCGGCGCCCGGCACCCATGCTCCGTCCATGTCTGTACGCCTGCGCGCGAAGCCCTTGGGGCGCTTCACGGCGGCTGACTTGTAGCGGGCCGAGCCGGAGATTCCGGCGAGCCCCCGGAGGTCAGCCATGTCACGCACCGTGCACCACGTCCGCAGCCGGCACCGGAGGGTCCCGGCGTACTGGGCGGCCGGGCTGCCGGCCCCCTGGACCGCACACACCCTCACCGAACTCCGCTACAGCGGGGCCGAACTGAGCCGTGCGCGCCGGGAGGGCCGCCGCCCCCGGCCGACCCGAGTCGTCCGTTCGTTCACGTCCTACCGGTACGCCCGGGCCGTGAACCAATGCTTCTGGAACCCCTACGAATCCCAGGCTCGGGCCGCCCTGCGCACCTTCCGCAGCACGGCCCGCACACACCTGCGCGCGGCCCCGCCCGGCGACCTCGTCACCGCGGCCGAAACCCTCGACCATCCCCCTACCCGCCACCGCCACCGCAACCTCTGGGAAGCGTGACGCAGCAGAGACGGTGTCCCCAGGGAGGAATATCCCTTCGAACAAGCGCGTGCCCGGCTGCTACCTTCCAGGCGTGGCGAAACTCAATCAGATCATCGCAGTCGAGAAGGGCGTCAAGGCCAAGTCGCAGCAGGACCTGACGGCCGCTCATCACGGGCTGCAGAAACCTGCCCTGCTGGCCGGCATCGCGCGTACGTATCAGCCGAAGGACGAGGAGGGCGAGCAGCTGCCGCCCGAGTCGACGCGGGTGCAGGTGCGGGCGGAGGACGTGCTGCGGGAGACGGCGGGGATCCTCACCCGGCTGTTCGACGTGACCGCCACGAAGGACTGGGCCAACTGCACGGCACGGGCGGACGTGACGGTCGACGGGAGGGTGCTCGTCGCCGAGGTGCCGGTGGCCTATCTGCTCTTCCTGGAGAAGCAGCTCGGCGAGATCAACGCGCTCGTGCGGAAACTGCCCGTGCTCGACGCCTCCGAGGCGTGGGTGCAGGACCCCTCCACGGACGCCTGGAAGACCGAGCCCGTGCGGACGGTGCGGACGAAGAAGGTGCCCCGCAACCATGTGAAGGCCGAGGCGACCGACAAGCATCCCGCACAGGTCGAGGTGTACTACGAGGACATACCCGTCGGGTACTGGACCACCGTGAAGTTCTCCGGTGCGCTGCCCGCCCGCCGGGTCCGGGAGATCCTCGACCGCGTCGAGAAGTTGCAGCAGGCCGTGAAGTTCGCGCGCGAGGAGGCGAACGGCGCGGACGTCGTCGACCAGCGGGTCGGTGACGCGGTGTTCGGCTACCTGTTCGGGTAGCCTCACAGACTCCCCGCCCGATGTTTCGGGCGGGGTGCGCGAGGAGCGCAAAGCTGAAGCTGAGGCTTGTCGTGACGGAGCGGACCGTACCCGCTGAGGATTTCAGGGACGGGCCGCGCTCAATCTCAGACTATTGCTCCAGACTCAGTATTCGCCGCCGATCGCCGCAACGACCGGACCCAGGCCCCGGGACGTCGAAATGCCGGTTCAAGTCCGGCCCGCACAGCTCGATGTGCGGTGGTCCAAAGGCAGGACGCGACGACATGACGACTGACCTGGGTTCTCAACCGTCGCGGCGTGCCGAACGGGCGGCATCACAGGGCCCGGGGGCCGGCTACGCCCCCGGGCCCGCTTCTTTTCCCGCCGGTTCCCGCACGCTCCCACCGGTTCCCGCGGGCATTCGGCGCGGATCCGTGCATGGGCCACACGAGTTCACGCGGCAATTGCGTTCATAAAGAACATGGCCTTTCCAAGTATCGTCACATCGCGGTAATACGAGCGTTCCACAACCTCCGGATCCGGGACCTACCGTGGACCCCACGGCCGAACGGCACCACCCCGTCGATCGGCCCCCACCGGTACCACGCCCTGTCTCCTACACACATCT
>NZ_LIQX01000852.1 GCF_001418475.1 Streptomyces ossamyceticus
GGGGAGGAGGTGCGGGCGTGGCCGTGGAGGGAGCCGTCGGCGCGGCTGCCGGCTCTTCGTCCACGCTGATCCCGAAGTCGGTGGCCAGTCCCGCGAGTCCGGACGCATATCCCTGTCCCACGGCACGGAACTTCCACTGACCGGCCCGCCGGTACAGCTCGCCGCCGATGAACGCCGTCTCCGTCGTCGCCTGCATCTCGAACAACGCCAGCTGCCCGCCCGTCGAGGCGTCGAGCAGCCGCAGCCGCAGACCGGACAGCTCGCCGAAGGTGCCGCCGTCCGCGGAAGCGCCGAGGACGACCCGGTCGATCTCCGGCTCCAGGGCTTCCAGGTCCACCCCGACGGTGTCCGTCGTCCCGGCACCATCGCTCCGCTTGCCCAGATGGCGCACGGCACCCGAGGCGTGCTGGGGCTGGTTGTAGAAGACGAAGTCCCCGTCGTCCCTCACCCGCCCGTGGGCGCCGAGCAGTAGCGCCGAGGCATCGGCGTCCGGACCTCCGGGGCTGCCGGACCAGCCGAGCTCGACGTGCACCGCCTTGGCTGCGACGGGAAGGTTGCCGCCTTTGGCCATCGATGTTGCTGTCATGCGCCCAGTCTGCCCAGAGAAACCGCCACGGGGCCCTCCCCATGCACAACAACACCCACACGCTTCGTCCGGGTCATCGGCCTGTTCCGGGAAGTTTCGGCGCAGCCGTTGACAGCCTCGTATGCCGTTCCTATCTTCGCTTCACCGAACCGGTTCGAGTAGCCAGTACGAACGGGGTGGGCTGCGCGACCGCGCCTACCCGCGCCCACAGCCGGGAGCCCTGTGGGCCGCCACCGCCCTGCCGCGACCCGCCTCCACCTGGACCGACGCCCGCCTCACCCTCACCCCACACCGACACACCGAGACAGCCGCTGACGTGCCGTTCCCCCACACCCGGACCATCCGGTCCCGGGGATCCCCCGCTCACGCAGGAGCCGCAGCATGAGATCTCGTACGCGCAGGACACTTCCCGGCCACGNNTCCTCATGGCCGCCGTGGCCGCGACCCTGGCACCGGCCGGCCCGTCGCAGGCCGCGGACAGCAGCGTCACCGTCGACTTCGCCACCGCCAAAGGCACCCCCACCTACCGCGCCTCGGGCATGATCTACGGGCTGACCCCCGACGGGGCGCTGCCGCAGGACCACTTCT
>NZ_LIQX01000853.1 GCF_001418475.1 Streptomyces ossamyceticus
GCACCACTGCCGGATGCGCCGCTGCTGTCCGGGGAACGGCGCATCCGGCAGTGGTGCGGGTTACTTGACGGCGATCGGGTTGACCGGGGAGCCGACGGCTCCGGTGATGGGGAGGGGAGCGGCGGTGAGCCAGAACTCGTACACGCCGTCGTCGGCGCAGTCGGCGGCGAGTGTGTCGAGGTCCCACATCTCGCCGATCAGCAGGCCCATGTTGGGGATGACGACCTGGTGCAGTGGCTGGAAGGCGCCCTCGAACTCGTTGGGGCGGACCTCGAAACCCCAGGTGTCGGTGGCGATGGCGGCTATCTCGGTGCGGTGCAGCCAGCCGGCCGTGGTGAAGGAGAGGCCGGGCGCGGGGCCACCCGCGTAGTCGCCCCAGCCGTCGCGCCTTGCGCGGGCGAGGTGTCCGGTGCGGACGAGCACGATGTCGCCGCGGCCGACGGTCACCCCGTGGGCCTCGGCGGCCCGGGTGAGGTGCTCCTCGGTGACGGCGAACCCGTCGGGCAGCTCGCCGCCACCCGTGCCGACAACCCGGCCGACGTCGAGGAGCACGCCGCGTCCGGCGACGTACGGCGCCATGTGCTCGATGCCGGTGACGAGGTCGCCGTCCGAGGTGACCACCTGCTCGGCGGGCCGTCCGTTCCACGCCTTGCCGTGGTCGAAGATGTGCCCGAGGCCGTCCCACTGGGTGGAGCACTGCAGCGGCATCACGATCACGTCGTCGGCGCCGCCGATGCCGTGCGGGAAGCCCTGGTTGCCCAATGCCGCGTCGGTCCCCGTGTCGAGCATGGTGTGCACCGGGTTGGTCCGTCGGCGCCAGCCCTTCTGCGGGCCATTCATGTCGAACCGCTGCGAGAGCGAGAAGCTGACGCCCCGCCGGACGAGGGCCGCGCCCTCGCGCCGCTTGGCCTCGTCGAGGAAGTTCAGTGTGCCGAGCACGTCGTCCTCACCCCAGCGCCCCCAGTTGGAGTACGCCTTGGCGGCCTCGGCTATCGCGCCCTCCGGGTCGCTGCGGTCCAGGCTCATGCCGTGCCCTCCGCGACACAGCGGGTGCGCTGCACACCCAGACCGGTGATGGAACCCTCCATGACGTCGCCGTCGCGCAGCAGCCGTCCCCAGTGCATCCCGTTGCCGGCCGGGCTGCCGGTGAGCACCAGGTCGCCGGGTAGAAGCCGGGAGGTCTGGGAGATGTACGACACCAGCCGCGCGATACCGAAGAGCATGTCCTTGGTGGACTCGTCCTGCATGGTCTCGCCGTTCAGCTTGAGCGTGACCCGCAGATCACCGGGGTCCGCGATCGATTCCGCAGGGACGAGCCACGGGCCGAGCGGCGTGAAATCGGGAGCGTTCTTGCAGCGCAGCCAGTCGGTGCCGATGGCCTTCATGTCCCGGCGGAACACGGTGGCGCGGTCGGTGAGGTCGTTGGCGATGGTGTACCCGGCGACGTACTCCAGCGCCTCCTCGACCGTCACCCGGTAGGCGGGCCTGGCGATGACCGCGGCCAACTCCAGCTCCCAGTCCGGCTGTTCGGCCCAGGCGGGCAGGACCACGTCGTCGTAGGGGCCCGTGATCGAGCTGGGCAGGCCGATGAACACGTACGGCAGGTCCTCGGCGGCCCGGCGGTCCATGACCGCGGCGACCTCCGCTCGTGCCTCCTCGACGGTGCGGGGGTCGTCGGGGGAACGGTGGGCGACCTCCAGATCGATCACGTGTTGCCGGTAGTTGGCGCCGGACTGAAAGATCTGCCGCGGTTCCACGGGGGCGTGCACCCGCAGGCCCTCCAGTGGCAGCCGGTCGAGGGAGTCGTCGTCCGCCAGGGTGCGCAGGACGGGGAGGGCCTCCTCCCACCGCTCCAGGACCGCGCGCAGATCCGACGGCGCCCAGCCCAGGGCGCTGCGCAGATCGAGTACGCGGCCATCGGCCAGGAGGCCGGGAAACGACTCCCCGTCCTGAGCGGAGAACGTGCCGAGTGCGAACGGACCGGCTGGTTGCGCGAACATTGCCATCAGATTTCCTTCTGCGGGGTTGGCGTCTACTCTGACCGCGATCGGCTAATCATGGAAATTAATCCTGTGGATGTGCCGAATCCACGTCATGGATGGCTCTCGTTTCTAGGTGGTTGCCGGTGAACCTGTCCCGACTCGACCTCAATCTGGTCCTCGCCCTTCGCGCGCTGCTGGAGGAGCGCAATGTCACCCGGGCCGGCGAGCGCATCGGCCTCAGCCAGCCGGCCATGAGCGCCGCGCTGTCCCGGCTGCGCCGCCATTTCGACGACGAATTGCTCGCCCGCACCGGCAACACCTACGAGCTGACTCCGCTCGGCGCCGCCCTGCGCGACCGCAGCGCCACCGCGTGCGACCTGCTGGAGCGGGTCTTCTCCAGCCAGGCCGACTTCGACCCGGCGGCGGAGTCACGTGAGTTCACCCTGCTCGCCTCCGACTACGGGGCGGCCGTGTTCGGTGCCGCCCTCGCCCGCACCCTGCATGAGGAGGCGCCTGGCATCCGGCTCACTTTCCAGCACCCGGCACCCTCCGTCGTGGAGAACACCGCCGCGGTGCTGAGCACCGTCGACGGACTGCTGATTCCGCGCGGCGTCATCGACGGCTTGCCCGCCGTCGACCTCCACCAGGACCGCTGGCTGTTCCTGGTCGCCGACGACCACCCCGAGATCGGTGACGAACTCACCCTGGACCAGCTGGGGCGTCTGCCCTGGGCCGTCTACCAGCGTCCCTACGACGCCCCCGCCGCCCGCCAGCTCAGCATGATAGGGATCAGTCCCCAGGTGGAGGTGTCCGTGCAGACCTTCCAGCTGCTGCCCCTCATGGTCGAGGGCACCCGCCGGATCGCGATGATCCAGGAGCGCCTGGCGCGCAAGGCGGTCCGATCGGCCGCGGTGCGCGTCCTGCCCTGCCCCTTCGAGGCGGTACCGGTGCGGGAGGCGATGTGGTGGCACCCGGTGCACGCTCAGGACGCGGGCCACATCTGGCTGCGGCAGAAGGCCGCGGAAGTGGGCGCGACGCTGGCGGGCAACGGCAACGGCAAGGGTCCTGGGAAGAGCCCTGGGAAGAGCCCCGGGAAGGCCGTGCCGCCCGTCGACCAGGGCACGGGGTCGGCGCCGGGCCGGCTCTGACCGGTCCGGCGGCACCCCGTGACCGACGCGCTCTCGGCGGTCTTCCCGCACGCCCTTAGAGCTCCGAGCAACGGCCGGGGATCGACGGCACCCACCCGGCGGCGGGCCGCCCACAGCCCCGCCGCGACGAGGGCGGCGGCCAGCCCCAGCACGCCCACCGCACCGGCGAGACTGCCGGCCGCGGACTCCCCG
>NZ_LIQX01000854.1 GCF_001418475.1 Streptomyces ossamyceticus
GTGGGGGCTGGTCGCGCCCACTCGGCGGAGCCGCACATGTCACCGCCCCGCGCCCTGAAAAGCGACCGGGGCTGCGCCCCGTGCTTTTCATGAAGGGCGGGCCGCAGGCCCGAACCCTTCAGGGGAGCGGGGAACTGCGCGAGCAACCACACACCACCCGCACCCGGCGACGTGCACAGGCCCCTCCCCCGGTCAGCCGAAGAAGACGCCGACCTCCTCGTACAGCGCGGGATCCACCGTCTTCAGCTTGGCCGTCGCGTCGGCGATCGGGACGCGGACGATGTCCGTGCCGCGCAGCGCGACCATTTTGCCGAAGTCCCCGTCACGGACCGCGTCGATCGCGTGCAGCCCGAACCGCGTGGCGAGCCAGCGATCGAACGCGCTGGGCGTGCCCCCGCGCTGGACATGGCCGAGGACGGTCGTCCGGGCCTCCTTGCCCGTGCGCCTCTCGATCTCCTTGGCCAGCCATTCGCCGACCCCGGACAGCCGGACGTGCCCGAACGAGTCCAGGGACTCGTCCTTCAGGACCATCTGGCCGTCCTTCGGCATCGCGCCCTCCGCCACGACCACGATCGGCGCGTACGAGGCCTTGAAGCGGGACGTCACCCAGGCGCACACCTTGTCGACGTCGAAGCGCTGTTCGGGGATGAGGATGACGTTGGCGCCGCCGGCCAGGCCGGAGTGGATGGCGATCCAGCCGGCGTGGCGGCCCATCACCTCCACCACCAGGACCCGCATGTGGGACTCGGCCGTGGTGTGCAGCCGGTCGATCGCCTCGGTCGCGATGCCCACGGCCGTGTCGAAGCCGAAGGTGTAGTCCGTGGCCGACAGGTCGTTGTCGATCGTCTTCGGGACGCCCACGCAGGGCACGCCGTACTCGTCCGACAGGCGGGCGGCCACGCCCAGCGTGTCCTCGCCGCCGATGGCGACGAGCGCCTCGACCTCCTGCTTGGCGAGGTTGTCCTTGATGCGGCGGATGCCGCTCTCCTCCTTGAGCGGGTTGGTGCGCGAGGAGCCGAGGATCGTGCCGCCGCGCGGCAGGATGCCGCGCACGGCGGGGATGTCGAGGCGGACGGTGTCGTTCTCGAGCGGACCCCGCCAGCCGTCCCGGAAGCCGACGAAGTCATAGCCGTACTCCTGCACGCCCTTGCGGACGATGCCCCGGATGACGGCGTTGAGCCCGGGGCAGTCGCCGCCTCCGGTCAGTACTCCGACCCGCATGGAAATGTCCCTTCACCGCGGTTGCCGTAAGCCTTCCGCAGCACCGTAATGGTGACGCAGGTCACTTCGACATGACCGGGTAAGGGCAATTCCGGTGAACTGTCGGGCGGTTGGTTTACTCCTCGGATTGGTCTATGGACGCATTTGTCGATCTACGCGGGCCGGGCCGGTCGGGTGGACGGCGGACTACTCGTCGTCGAGGCCGCGTTCGATGGCGTAGCGGACCAGTTCCACCCGGTTGTGGAGCTGGAGCTTGCCGAGGGTGTTCTGCACATGGTTCTGGACCGTGCGGTGCGAGATGACGAGGCGTTCGGCGATCTGCTTGTAGCTCAGGCCCTTGGCGACGAGGCGGAGCACCTCCGTCTCACGGTCGGTGAGCTGCGGCGCCTTCGGCTCGTCGGCGCCCGCGGCGGGCACCGGCTCGGAGGCGAGACGGCGGTACTCGCCGAGGACGAGGCCGGCGAGGCCGGGGGTGAAGACGGGGTCGCCGACGGCGGTGCGGCGTACGGCGTCGATCAGTTCCTCGGTCGAGGCGGACTTCAGCAGATAGCCGGTGGCGCCGGACTTCACCGCCTCCAGCACATCCGCGTGCTCGCCGCTCGCCGACAGCACGAGGACCCGCAGGGCGGGGTTGGCGCCGACCAGCTCCTTGCAGACCTGGACGCCGGGCTTGGCGGGCAGGTTGAGGTCCAGCACGAGGACGTCGGGCGCGGCGGCCTTGGCGCGACGGACCGCCTGCTCGCCGTCGCCCGCCGTGGCGACCACATCGAAGCCGGACTCGGTCAGGTCGCGGGCGACGGCGTCGCGCCACATGGGGTGGTCGTCGACCACCATGACCTTGATCGGGTCGCCCGGCCCCGGCCCGTCGACCCCCGACCGTTCCTGTCCGTCCAGCATGTTGTCCGTCACCGCTTCTCCGCCTTCCCCCGTGTGTCCTTCGGTGCTTCCGAGGCCCTGGGTACCTTCAGTTCGACTTCCGTGCCCTGTCCCGGCACGGAGATCAGCTCCGCCGTGCCGCCGATGTCGCGCAGCCGGCCCCGGATGGACAGGGCCACCCCGAGTCGTCCCTCGCCCTCGGCCTGGGCGAGCCGCCCCTCGGGGATGCCGGGCCCGTCGTCCCGTACCGTCACGATGACCTCGTCCGTCCAGTCCTCGACCAGGATCCAGGCCCGCGCCCGCTCACCGGCGTGCCGGCGGACGTTGTCCAGGGCGGCGCCGACGGCGGCGGCCAGTTCCCGTGCCGCGTGCGGGGCCAGCTCCACCGGGCCGCCCGGCTCGGACAGGGTGACCTGCGCCCCGGCGTAGGGGGCGAGCAGGGAGCGCAGGTCGAGCGGGCCGTCGCCGGACTCCGCCGTGTCCGGCTCGTCGACCACCCGGACGAGCGCTCCCTCGGCCGCGTCCTCCGAGATCCGGGAGACCGGTACGAGGCCGCCGGAGACCAGGGTGCGCAGCGCGACCTCCTGCTCGCCGGCCATGCGGCCCAGCTCCGCGGCCTCGCCGCCGAGGGCGGTGCCGCGCCGCTGCACCATGGCGAGGACCTGGAGCACGCTGTCGTGGATGTCGCGGGCGAGGCGCTCCCGTTCGCGGGTGGCGGCCTCGATCTCCAGGGCTCGGGCGAGGGTGCGCTCGGAGGCGCGGGCGACCTCGACGACGTAGCCGATGGCGATGGAGGCGACCCACACGAGCAGCACGTTGTGGACGGTGTCGCGGGTGGGGGCGCCACGGTGGACCAGGTTGGCGACGGCGATGAGGGTGGAGGCGAAGGCCGCCCACCGCCAGCCGCCCTTGATGGCGAAGGCCAGGACGGCGCCCGCGGTCCATATCGACGGCAGGGTGGGGCCGCCGGCCTCGATCCGCGCCGGGGAGTCGGCGAGCCGGGTGAGCAGGATGCCGACGACCGCGATGGTGAGGTCGGCGGCGAGGAACCGTTTGGTGCAGCTGGCCGCGTTGGCGACCTTGGGCAGGGTCGCCAGGGTCCAGCCGGCCAGCACCACGAAGTAGGCGATCGCCAGCCAGGGGCGCGGGAACTTGCCGTACGCGCTGATGAACAGGCCGACCGCGTAGATCATCGTCAGGACCCGGTAGCCGGTGAGCGCGCGCCACAGCGGCAGCTCGACCGACATCCTCATGACTCTCTCGCGCTTCGGCATGTGCCCGACCCCCACCCCACCCACGACGGACGCGGTGTCCGCACGCGACCGTACCGGGAACGCGACCGCCACGCAGTCGGCCGGTCCCGCTCCCCGTGGACCGCTGTCCCCCGTGGACTACTCGGCCTGCTCCTTGGCCGCCTGCTCCTTCTCGGCCTTGGCGAGGGCCGCCCTGGCGGCCTTGTCGGCATCCTTCTCCGCCTTGGCCGCGTCCGCGATCTGCCGCTTGGCGGCGGTCGCGTAGATGTCGACGTACTCCTGGCCCGAGAGCTTCATGATCTCGTACATGACCTCGTCGGTCAGCGCCCGCAGGACGAAGCGGTCGTGCTCCATGCCCTGGTAGCGGCTGAAGTCGAGGGGCTTGCCGATCCGGATGCCGGGCCGCATGACCTTCGGCAGGACCTTGCCGGGCGGCTGGATCTTCTCGGTGTCGATCATCGCGACGGGGATGACGGGCGCGCCGGTGGCGAGGGCCACGCGGGCGAGGCCGCCGGGCTTGCCGCGGTAGAGGCGGCCGTCGGGCGAGCGGGTGCCCTCGGGGTAGATGCCGAACAGTTCTCCCCGCTCCAGGACCTGGATACCGCTCCTGATGGCGGCCTCGCCCGCGCCGCGCGCGCCGGAGCGGTCCACGGGGAGCTGGCCGACGCCCTTGAAGAAGGCGGCCGTGAGCTTGCCCTTCACACC
>NZ_LIQX01000855.1 GCF_001418475.1 Streptomyces ossamyceticus
TGGCGGGCCGTCAGCCCGACCTGGCGGCCAGTGCCCGTCGGAGACGGGACACGTCCGTACCGCGCGGGGGGGGGCGGCGTAGGTACGCCACTCCCTCCACCTCACCCGGCAGTCGGTCCGGGCGTCGCCTCGCGGACGACTGCGACGCCTCCTTCGGGGACGGTGACGGAGCCCACGACCGGTTTGCCGGTGAGGAGTTCGATCCCTTCGGCGGGGATCTCGGCGCCGTGGCCGGCGTGGTCGATCAGGAAGAGGTAGTCGGCCTCGGCGCCCCTCCGCCGGACCACCTCGATGCCGGCCGGCACCTCACACTCCGGACGCACGCCCGCCTCGACGCGGACGCGCCCCAGGACAGCGGCCAGGGTGGTGGTGTCCGGGTGGGTGGCGAGATACCAGGCGGTGCCGCTGCCGTACGCGTGGCGAGTGATGGCCGGGACGCCGGCCAGCGGTCCGTCGGCGTACGTGGCGACGGCCTCCGCCCCGGTGAGCCGGATGCGTTCGGTCCACAGGTCGGCGGTCGCGTCCTGCGGGACCTGGCCGGCCAGGCCGACCGTCTGTCCCGGCAGCAGGGGGAACGGCTCGTCGCCGTGCACCCCGAGGACCTCCCGGAAGGCGCCCGGGTAACCCCCCAGGCGGACATGGCAGTTCTCGTCCACCACACCACTGTGGAAGCCCACGGCGAGGGTGCCGCCGTGCGCGACGAACGCCGCCAGGTTGGTCGCACCCGCGTCGTCGACCAGGTACAGGCTGGGCGCGAGGACGAGCCGGTAGCGGTCGAGGTCGGGGCTGTCGGGACGTACGAAGTCGACCGCCACGCCGGCCTTCCACAACGGTGTGTACCAGTCCCTCACCAGGTCCTGGAAGCGGAGTTCGCGGCTGGGCTGGGAGGGCAGCTCCATGGCCCAACGGGCGTTCCAGTCCCAGACGATGGCGACCCGGGCGGGGCTGGTGCTGCCGCTCACTTCGGCGAGGGCCCGCAGATCGGCGCCGAGCCGCATGACGTCCTGCCAGATCTGGCTGTCGGTGC
>NZ_LIQX01000856.1 GCF_001418475.1 Streptomyces ossamyceticus
GTCGGTGTCCTCGTCGGCGGCCTCCAGGGCGGCCACGCAGTCCTTGTACTCGTCTGCCGTCAGGCTCTGCTTCGTCGGGTCCTCGGCGCGCGCCAGGGTGGGCGTGAAGCCCATGCCCATGAGGACCGCCGTCGGCATCGCCGCCAGGGCTATCGCCTTGCCCGCCGGCACGTTCAGCCGGGTGAGAAGGGGCTTCTTGGGCGCCGCGTGCCGCGGTCCGGTTCTCGCACGGGACTCTCCCACCGAAGTCCCGTGGGTCACCTTGTCAGCCGGCACTGTGCCTCCCGTTCGTCCCGTTCGTGGGGGTGGTACCTGACAGGTCGTCGCCCTCGCCGCGCGCCGCCCCGCTCGTCGAGTCCGCCGTCGCGGGCTCGGGGGCGTCACCCTTGACCAGGGGGACCGCACCTGGTTGTGCCGTGTTCTCAGAGCCCTGAGGAGCCGTGCCCGGCGCGGCCGCGGCGCGCGACGGGGTCTTGTACGTGGACGACACCCGCTCCTCCTCCTGGCCGGGCGCCCAGGCGATGGCCAGCGCGCCGCCGATCAGGGAGAGCAGGAAGCCGAAGCCGAAGCCGCCGAGGTTGGAGACCGGGATGGACACGAGCGCCAGGAGGATCGCCGCCGTACCGGCGAAGGTGCGTACGTGCCGCTGGAACCACAGACTGATCCCGAGCACCACCAGCAGGACGCCGATGATGAGGGAACCCGCGCCGCCCGTCGTCGACATGGCGAGCGTGAGGTGGCCGATCTGCAGGTTCGCGTACGGCAGGTACATGATCGGGAAACCGCCGAGCAGTACCAGAAGGCCCGCCCAGAAGGGACGAGAGCCCCTCCAGTCGCGGAAGCGCCGCCGAAAGGCGCGGAGATAGTCTTCGTTCTGCCCCGTTGACTCGGCGCTCATGGACAACAGCTCCCTGGAACGGTGTTGCTGTGAGAAGTTCGCGTACGGCATGTGATGCGAGGCGCGCGTACGGGAATTCACGTACGGAGGTCGCGCGCGGGAAGCCCCGCGCCGCGAGAGGGACGGGCGGGCGAAGAAGCGCAGGCCCCCTCACCCGCCCAGGGAGTGCTTAGTAGCACTCCACGGTGCCCTTGTGGAGCGACATCTTGAGGTTGCTCAGCTTGAAGGTTCCGGCGGTGGTCGCCCACGCCGTCTGCTTCACGTCGCTCAGCGAGGCCGAGTCGGCCTGCTGGGCGAACCCGTAGGGGTTGGCCTGCTCCGAGCCGCCCTTCATGCCCGGACCCTTGTTGGCGTCCTTGGCCGCCACACCGATGTCGATGCCCTTGAAGACGGCATCGGCCGAGAGGTCCTCGACG
Source organism: Streptomyces ossamyceticus (assembly GCF_001418475.1). Classification (GTDB taxonomy): domain Bacteria; phylum Actinomycetota; class Actinomycetes; order Streptomycetales; family Streptomycetaceae; genus Streptomyces; species Streptomyces ossamyceticus. Next base: position 1,315 of record NZ_LIQX01000856.1, read on the forward strand.
TCGATGTAGAGGTTCTCGGCCTCGACCTTCTTGCCACCGGTACCGGCGGTCAGCTTGAGGCTGACGCTACCGAGCAGCGGGACACCGGGGGTCACGACCGACTGGCACATGTTGGTGATCGTCGCGCTCTTGAAGGCCGAGACGGCGACGGGGTGAACCGTCTTCTCGCCCTTGAGGGTGTAGCCCTCGTCGAGCGCCCCGTACTGCGAGAAGCCCTGACCATCGAGCTGACCCGCCGTCACCTTGAACGACTGGCCCGACACACTGAACGACGCGGCGAGAGCGCCCTGCGCGAGGGCGACACCTATCGCTGCCGTGGCGGCGACGCTGGGCACCATGACCACAGCGAACCGCTTCCATCTGGTCCCGCCACGCACCTGGGACTCCATATTTCCTCCTTCTCGGACGTACATCTCCTGCCACCGGCTCGCCCCTTGGCGGCGGCTCGGCCGGACAGGGATGGGAGAAGTGCTACGTCCTCGGGAATGGGGAGCGCCCGCGCTCGGTGGCGCCGAAGCGCCCGAACTCACCGGCGATCACCCCCGAGCGACAACCACTGGTCGCGCCTGACACGCATCACGCACAACCTGCTGGACAGGCTCCACCGTTGAAGCGGAGACCCCCCTGCCCAAGAGACGACGCCACTGTCGCCGGCTCTACTCGGTGGGGACCCAGAAAACCCGTTGACCCGACTGGCCGTCGGGGTACGGGATTGGACCGAGCGTCGCCGATCGTGGTGCATTCTCGCCGCCCCCGCAAGGGGGTTCGTTACTCGCTAGTAACGGACGGATAACCGAACAACGACCCATTGGCATCGGGCAGCGACCCTGGGTCGCCCCGAGTGAGGCGACAGACTGGTTGACAGTCGGACAGAGTCCGACACATCGGCGCGGTTCTCTTACTGCCAGTAACAGCGGCCGGGATTACCAAGATTTGGCAAAGGGCGGCCGGGATGTCGCCGTGTCGCCAAATCTCTCACTCCGGCAACACATGTTCCGGCACATCACAGCCGTGCGCCCACGCCGAGGCGTGGGCGCGGAAGCCGAGGCGGGGCGGGCCGATGCGGCCCGCCCCGGAACGCGTCTCAGAACAAGGCCCGCGCCAGCGCCCGGCGGGCCGCGGCCACCCGCGGATCGTCGGACCCGACGACCTCGAACAGCTCGATCAGCCGCAGCCGCGCGGTCTCCCGGTCGTCGCCCGCCGACCGCCGGACCGTCTCGACGAGCCGGCCGAAGGCGTCCTCCACATGTCCGCCCACGAGGTCGAGGTCGGCCGCCGCGATCTGCGCCGGCACATCGGCGGGGTTCTCCGCCGCGGCCTTGCGCACCTCCTGCGGGTCCATGCCCTGCACCCGGTGCAGCAACTCGGCCTGCGCAAGGCCCAACTTGGCCTCGATGTTGCCCGGGTCGTCGCTCAGCACGTTCTTGTAGGCCTGCACCGCGCCGCCG
>NZ_LIQX01000857.1 GCF_001418475.1 Streptomyces ossamyceticus
CCCCACCCTGCTGTGCCGACGGGGCCGCCCCCGCCTCCTGTTGGACTTCCGAGACCCCAACCGGGATGTACGCATGCTCTGTTGAACGCGTCATACGCCCTGCTCGGATGACATCGGCCACCCATGTGTACGACCGGTACCGCGTCTGTGCGCCCGGTCGAACGCCGGACGTGGACGCGTGTACGGGTCGCTACGGCGGCGGGTGCCGCCGGACGACCACCGGAACCCGCCGGGCGGGCGCACCCTCGCGCCCGCCCGGCGTCTGTACTTCGTGTTGCGTCCTGATAGACGCGAGAAGACCCCGTCAGGTCATCAGCTGGCGCACTTTTCCTTGTCCGCCGTGTTCTTCTCGACGTCCAGGTCGGCCGCCGACGACGAACCGCTGATCTTCACCCCGGCGCCCTTGAAGTCCTCGCCCAGGGTCAGCACCATCGCGGGCAGCCCCTGTGAGTTGGTCTCGCTGTTGCCCTCGCCGGGCTTGAGCGCGGACGCGGACAGACCCATGAGGTCGGCCAGCTTGCGCGCCTGGTCGGCCTGGTCCGGGTCGTACTCGAGAGTTGTCTTCGACAACGTCTTGCCCGCGTTGCCGAGTTGGCTGGACTTGGTCACGCCGACCTCGTTCTGCAGCCAGTTGAGCGTGGCCTGTGCGCTGCCGGCCTCGGCACCGCCGTTGTAGACGTTGACCCGGACCTCGGAGGCGTCGGCGCGCTTGCCCTTGAGCTTCGCGGCCTGCTTCTCCTTGGCCTTCTTCTTCACCTCGCTGAGCGAGACGTCGTCACGGATGGTCTGGAACAGCTCCTCCGCCTTGCCCGGCATCGGCAGCACGGTCGCGCGGTCGGTGTTGTCGACGACGGGCACCGTGGTGAAGGTGATGTTCTTCGTGCTCACCTTGCCGACCTCCTGGCCCAGCGAGGCCAGCTTCTTGATGTCGGTGATCTTGTCGTCGACGGAGAGGGCCTTCGTGGCCGCCTCCGCCAGGTCGATGACCTTGCCCGGGTCGGTGAGGGTGTCCTCGGACTTCATCTGGCGGATCATCGAGCTGAGGAACTGCTGCTGCAGCTCGATCCGGCTCAGGTCGCTGCCGAGGCCCACGCTGTACCGGGTGCGCAGGAACGCCAGTGCCTGCTCGCCCTGGATGGTGTGCTTGCCCTCGGAGAGGTCCAGCTTGGACTTGGAGTCCTTGATGGGCTTGGCGAGGCAGACCTCGACGCCGCCGATCGCCGTGGAGAGCGTCTTCACGGCGTTGAAGTCGGCGACCATGAAGTGGTCGGGCTTGATCCCGGTCAGCTCGGTGACCGTGCGCATGGTGCAGCTCGGGGTGCGGTCGTACTGTCCGAGGCTCGTGTTGAACCGGACGTTCGGCGTGCCCGGGATGTTCTTCTGGGAGCCGTCCTCCTGCGTGGTCAGGCAGTCAGGGACGTCCACGATCATGTCGCGGGGGATGCTCATCGCGGTCGCGTTCGAACGGTCCTTGGAGACGTGCAGCAGGATCGTGGTGTCGGCGTGGCCGACGCTGTCCTTGTCGCCGTAGCTGCCGTTGCCCGCGCCGGTCCGCTTGTCGGTGCCGATCACCAGCAGGTTGATCGCCCGGTCCTTGCTGAAGCCGCCGGTGCCGGCGCCGTCGTCCGAGATCTTCTGGATGTTGTTGTTGAGGTGCTGGTAGTAGAGGTAGGCCGCGCCGCTCACGCCCACCAGCACGAAGGCCAGCGTGCCGCCCGTCCACACCAGGATCCGCTTGCCCGTCGACTTCTTGGGCTTCGTTTTGGTCCTGCCCCGGCCGCCACGGCGGCCCGGCAGCGGCTCCTCCTCGGGCGTCCCGCGCCGACGGCGGGGCCCCGGAACCACCTCGGGGATCTCCCGGGTGTCCGGTGTCGCCGTCGCCGACCGCCCGGAGGCGCCGCCCGCTCTGGCCCCCGCCGCCGCGGGCGTGGCCCGGCGGGGCCTGGGTACGCCTGACTGCGGTGCGGAAGGGGCCAGTCGCAGTTCGTATTCACCGGTGTTCGGGTTGAGTACCCACTGGTCTGCGGGATCGATGTCTTCCGCCCGCCCACGGCCTTGCGCGTCCACGGTTGTCTGATTCCTCCGTCGGGGCCACGCGGCGTCTTCCCCCTCAAAAGACGCTCGGGTCTCGCTGCAAGTGGTGCGTGACCGGGAAGGCCTGACACACCGGATCGCTCACACTAGCCGCCCGATCAGGCGTCAAGCGACGGCGGTGACAAATTGCACGTCCCTACAAGTGGGCAATCTGCCCATTTCCTAGAGCATTTGTGCCTCGTGTTGACGTGCGTTTTACCTGCGGGGACCCACTCCGGTCACTCGCAGGCCCCTTCGGCGGCCGTGCGACCGCGGAAAGTGGGCATCGGATCAGGGGTGAGAGAAGACCCGTCCGACAGCCCGTGCGCATGTCCCTCGGGTCCCCCCTCCGGGAGTTCCCGGGCCACGGCCACGGGTGCGTCGGAGCGCAGCCGGGCGAAAAGCCGGTGTGCCGCCGGCTCGAGGAGCTCGTCACGATTGGCGTCATGGGCGTACGACTTCCTGGGAACGGTCAGGAATTGCACCCTTTCCATGGGAATGCCGCGCATTCCGCGGACAAGATCGTAGAGACCGCGCAGACTCGCCAGACCGGGGTCGGTGGTGAGTGAGGACGTCGCCGCGTCCAGGACCGGATAGAGCTTCACCGGATTCAGCAGGACGCCGTTGCTGCGCACCTTCGCGGCCAGTGCCGCGAGGAAGCGCTGCTGGCGGTCCATCCGTTCGGTGTCACTGCCGTCGCCCAGCGTCTTGCGGGCCCGCACATAGCCGAGCGCCTGCTCGCCGTCGAGTTTCACCCGGCCCGCGGGCAGCCGGAGCTTGGCGGCCTTGTCGCGGATGGGGGCATCGACGCACACCTCGACGCCGTCCACGGCGTCCACCATCTCCTTGAAGCCGCTGAAGTCCACGACCACGTGGTGGTCGATGCGGATGTCGGTCATCTTCTCGACCGTCCGGATGGTGCAGGCCGAACCCCCGGCCTGGAAGGCGTAGTTGAACATGGTGAAGGTCGGTTCGGACCGGGTGCCGTCAGGCCTGCGGCAGCCGGGCACGTCCACCATCAGATCCCTCGGCAGGGACACCGCGGTCGCGCTGCGCCGGTCGGCCGCCAGGTGCAGCAGGATGGTCGTGTCCGACCGCTCGGTGCCCGAGTCCCGCCCGTATCTGCCGTTCTCGTTCCCCGACCGGGAGTCCGACCCGATCATCAGGATGTTCTGCGCGTCCCGCACCAGCGCGGTCGGCCGCTCCCGCTCGTAGCGGGCCAGCTCGTCCGCCGCCGTCGTGTCCGACGTGATGTTCCCGTCCAGCTTCCGATAGGCGGCCCACCCCACCGCCACGCCCCCGAGCAGCATCGTCGCGGCGCCCGCCGCGGTCCAGCGCAGCCACCGCCGTCGGCGACGGCGGTGGCTGCGCTGG
>NZ_LIQX01000858.1 GCF_001418475.1 Streptomyces ossamyceticus
CCGCATTGACCGGCCCGCACTGCCCGGCCCTCCGCGACCGGCCCTCTCCGACCCGTCTTCGTGCCTCGCGGCCTCGCGGCCTCGCGGTCCGTCAGGCTGCTACCGGCTCCCGCTTCCTCGCCTCCCTGGTGTGGGCCGTCGAGCGCTTGGCGATGAGCTTGTCCAGGCCGAGCGCGCCGGAGCCGGTGAAGATCAGGAGGAACATGGTCCAGCAGTAGAGGGCCGCCAGCTCGCCGCCGTTCTGGGCGGGCCACAGGGCCTCCGGCTGGTGGACCTTGAAGTACGCGTAGGCCATGGCGCCCGAGGCGATGAACGCGGCGAAGCGGGTGCCGAGGCCGAGGAGGACCAGGCTGCCGCCGACGAGTTGGATGACGGCCGCGTACCAGCCGGGCCAGGCTCCGGTGGCGGCGGTTCCGCCCTGGCCGTCGACGCCGCCGAGGAGGCCGAAGAGGCTCTTGGCGCCGTGGCAGGTGAACAGCAGTCCGATGACGATGCGGAACAAGCCGAGGGCGTATGGCTGGGCGCTGTTGAGGCGTCCGGTCATGTGGGGTGACTCCTTCGGTATCACCCGGTCCCGGTGGGACCGGTGGGGACGGGATTACCGGCGGGTCACTCCAGTTATGCACTGCTACTCGATGGTTACAAGTTCAACATCTGGCCAGGTCCTTACCTCCGCTTGGTCGGATTTTCCCCCCGTTACCGCGCGTAGAACGGCTCGTGCCACCGCGTCCGCGTCCGAAAGAGTGACCGAATCCACGCCAGGTCGGGCTCCCGCGGCGGTCACCCAGTGCACCCCCTCCGTCGGCACCCCGAGAGCGAACCGCTTTTCGTGCGGCACCCCGTGACGGCCTATCAGGTGATAAGGCCGGGATGTCACGTCCAGCCCGCCCGTCTCGTGCCCGTCCACCCGGTGCGGGCGGCAGGCGCCCTCCCGCAGCAGCCGGGTGAGCAACTCGTCGGCGGTCCGGCGAACGTCCGGTTCGGGCAGCCGTGCCTCGATGAGCGTCGTGACCCGGACGTCGGAGCCCGGCACCTCGGGGGAGTGGGCGAGCCAGGCACCGTCGTCCTGCCGCACCTCCAGGCCGGGGCCGAGGACCGTCAGGACGCCCGCCTCGATCAGCGCGGTCATCTCCTCGACACGGCTGCGGGGCGGGCCGATGGAGAGGAAGGCGTTCAGGGGGGTGTACCAGCGGTCCAGGTGGTCCCGGCGGGAGTCACCGGTCAGTCCGCCGTGGTCCACGATCAGCCGCAGCTCGTTGCGCAGGTCCCGCAGCACGTCCAGCGCGGCCTTCTCCGGGCCCGCCACATTGCCGAGCGCGGCCCGCGCGGCATCCTCGCGGAGGTGGGCGAGCAGCCAGGCCCGCCAGGCCCCCGGATCGGGGAACACGAGCCCCGCGTACGGGCGCGAGACACGCTCCCAGGACCAGCGGTCGCGCTCGGGCACCCCGAACTCGTCGAGGACGGCGGCCTCTTGGCGGCTGCGGTGCGGGGCGGCCAGGAACCGCTCGCGGAAGGTGTCGTCGCACGCCCCCTGCCCGCCCGCCGCCTCTTCGCCCGCCGTCTCTTCGCCCGCGGTCCGCTCGCCCGTCGCATGTTCGCCCGCGGTCCGCTCGCCCGCCGCATGTCCGCCCGCGGTCCGCTCGCCCGGCGTCTCCCCGCTCGGGGGCTGCCCGCCCGCCGCCTCCTCGCCGGGGCGCCGCCTCAGCGCCTCGTAGTAGACCGTCTCCACCTCCTTCGCCACCAGCGGCCATATCTCCGCGAGGAAATCCGGTGCCTCCCCGGAGTCGGCGCGCTTGCGGAAGCCGGCGATCACCTCGGGGGTCAGGACCAGCGGCACATGGCGGCCGTAGGGACCCTTCGCGTTGTCGCCGCGCGCCTGGTACGGCACTCCGCGCCGGGAACCGGCGTAGAGGCGGGGCTCCCGGCCCGAGGGGAGGTAGCGCGGCGACCGCGGACGCCGGGCGCCCGGCAGGCACTGCTCCTCCTCGTCCCGGTCGTACACGAACCGGCCGCCGCGGCCTGTCGTCAGCAGGGCCATGTGGTCGAAGAAGTTGAGGCCGAGTCCGCGCAGGAGGACCGGTTCGCCCGGGGCGAGGGAGGAGAGGTCGAGGTCGGCCGGGTTGGCGGGCGGGAGGTGGCGCAGACCGTGCCGGGCAGCGTACGCCGTCGTGCGGCGCTCCTCCTCGTCCGGGGCCGTGGGCAGGTGGCCCTGGGCGAGGACCACGGCGGCGAGGTCGGCGAGGACGTGACCGGTGGCGAGGGTGAGGCGCTGGCTGCCGTCGGGTGCGTCGTCGAGGCGGACCGCGCGGGTCCGGTGTGTCTGTACCCGGATCGCGGGCGGCGCGCCCCGCACCACCTCGGCGAAGACCCACTCCAGGTAGCTGCCGTACTGGGCGCGGGTCGGATAGTCGTCGGGGCCGGGCGCGGGCGGGCCACCGGGGTCGGCCCGGTCGGCGGCCCACTCGTGGAGGCTCGGCCCCGGCCGTATCGGACCCGAGCAGTCCACGCTCTCGTCGGTGAACAGGGTGACCTGCGAGGCCACGGTGTTCATCAGCAGGTGCGGGGACTGGGCGGTGCGCCACACCTGGCCGGGGCCCGGCGGGGCCGGGTCGACGACGTGGACGGTCAACCGGATTCCGGGGCGCAGCAGTTCGGGCGCTGAGGCGCAGAGGCGTTCCAGGACGCTGGTGCCGCGGGGGCCGGCGCCGACGAGAGCGACGCCGATGTCACTGATCCCTGGCAACTCGGACAAGGGGGTAACTCCCGTGCGTGTGGGGCGCACCGTGGGGCGCGGTGCGGCGGACCGCCCGAGAGGAAGCGGACGGTCCGCCTCATCATGCCGTCGGACGGCACGCGAACGGGGCACTGAAACCCTTCAGGGCACCCGGTGTGGGATGCCTCACGCGCATCCCGGACAACAGGGGTAACAACCGTGTCCAATGGCGGTATTAGGGGGTGAGTGCTGACTCCGTGACCGTCTCCAGCCGGGCCTTCTCGCCCTTCCGGGCCCGCGCCTGCTCGAACCGCAGCCGGGCCGAACGGCCGCGCAGGGTCAGGGTCATGAGCTGGTTGCCGAACCAGGGGCCGCCCGTCCTGTGCCAGTCGATGGACGGCCGCCCGCCCCGCCCGTGCCGTGCGAGCCACCGGCCGATCGCCCGCCCGATCCGGCTCCAGCCGAAGTGGAAGCCCAGTTTCATGGACAGCGGGACGGAGTTGTGGACCGGCGAGCAGGTGAGCTGCAGAACGCGGGCGTCCGGCACGGCGGGGGCGTCGGCGGGCCAGGACGGCTGGGCGATGTAGGCGTGGTGCACGTCCCCGGAGAGCACCAGCACGGTCGCCGGGGCGCCGTCCCCCGAGCCGGCCTCGGCCGTCAGGGCGGTCAGCGCCTCGAAGGACTCCGGGAACGCGGCCCAGTGCTCCAGGTCCGCCGCCCGCCGCACCTTCTCCCCGAACCGCGCCCAGCGCTCCCCGCGCACGCCCTGGCACAGCGCGGCGTCCCACGCCTCGGCCCCGTGCACGAGGTGCGGCAGCAGCCAGGGCAGCGAGGTGCCGATGAGGAGGTGGTCGCACGAGCCGGGGTCGTCCAGCGCCTGCTTCCGCAGCCACGCGGCCTCGCCCGCGTCCAGCATCGACCGGTTCGCCTCGTCGAGGACCCGCGCGGCCCGGCTGTCGAGCATCAGCACGCGGACGCGTCCGAAGTCCCGCCGGTAGCTCCAGCGGACCGAGGCCGGGTCCCGGTCCGCCTCGGTGGCGTGCGCGCGCAGGACCTCCGTACCGTCCGGGACGGCGCGTACCGCGGCGTACACCGGGTCGGCGGCCAGTTCGACGGGGGAGAGGTTGCCGAGGTGCTGGTGGACCCAGTACGACATCAGGCCGCTCAGGATGCGCTTCTGCCACCAGGGGGTGTCCCGCATGTCGGCGAGCCAGGACGCGCTGGTGTTCCAGTCGTCGATGACGTCGTGATCGTCGAAGATCATGCAGGTGGGCACGGTGGACAGCAGCCAGCGGATGCCCGGGTCGAGCCAGGACTCGTAGTAGAGGTGGGTGTACTCCTCGTAGTCCGCGACCTGCGCGCCCGGCGGCTCCCGCAGGTCCCGGCGGGAGGCGAGGTAGGCGCGGGTGGCCTTGGAGGTCTCGTCCGCGTAGACCTGGTCGCCGAGGAGGAGCAGGACGTCGGGACGCTCGTCGCCCGCCCCGGCGGCGATACGGGAGGCCAGCGCGTCCAGGGCGTCCGGGCCCACCGGGTCGGAGTCGCCGTGCGGCGGCGCGGCCCAGCGGCACGAACCGAAGGCGACACGGACCGGATCGTCGCCGGCCGGGGTGTGGATCTCGGAGGGCGGGAACCGGGAGTCGGGCAGGGGCCAGACCGGGGAGTCGTCGAGGAGGACCTCGTACGACGACACCGTGCCCGGGGTCAGGCCCGTCACCGGCACCAGCGCGTAGTGGTGGCCGGCGATCTGGAACGTGCGGGCCGTGCCGCCCCCGCCGCCGGTGCAGCGCACCTCGGCCGTGCAGGGGCGGCTCGTCTCGACCCAGACGGTCGCGGCCGAACCGTCCACGTATCTCAGCAGTGGGCCAAGGCGCAGTTCCGCCATCGGCGATCACCCGCTCCCTCTCTGGTCGGAGGTCCCTGGGGGACGCCTGTGTCCCTGCGGACCACCCTCCTCCGTCGCCCCGTACGGTACGGAACGACGGAGGAGGGTGGTCC
>NZ_LIQX01000859.1 GCF_001418475.1 Streptomyces ossamyceticus
GAAGGGCCCGGCCCGGCAGAATCGGCGCATGAGCACTCCCGGCGCCGACGCCCCCTCCGACTTCGTCCAGCTGCTGCGGACCCTGCGGGTCTGGGACCCCGAGGTCACCGAGCTGCCCGGCTTCGACCCGGCCGCGGCGCCCGCGGCACCGGTCCCCCTGTTCACCACCTGGTTCGCGGACGCGGTCGCGGCCGGGCAGCCGGAGCCGCACACGATGTCGCTGGCCACCGCGGACGAGGAGGGCAACCCGGACGTCCGTACGGTGATGCTGCACGACGTGGACGCCGACGGCTGGCACTTCGCGACGCACTCCGGCAGCCGCAAGGGACGGCACCTGGCGGCCCGCCCGTACGCGGCCCTCGGCTTCTACTGGCCCGTGCGGGGCCGGCAGGTGCGGGTGCGCGGCCGGGTCGCGGTGGCCCCCGCCGCCTTCGCCCAGGCCGACCTGCACGCCCGCTCGACGGGCGCGCTGGCCGCGGCCCTCGTCGGGCAGCAGAGCGCGGTCCTGCCCTCCCTGGCGGAACTGGAACGGGCGTCCGACGACGCCTGGGCACGGGCCGAACGGGAGCCGGACGCGCGCGTCCCGTCCTGGACGGCGTACACGGTCGAGCCGGACGAGGTGGAGTTCTTCCAGGGCGACGCCCGCCGACGCCACGTACGGCTCGTCTACCGCAGGGGGGAGGGGGGTTGGGCCACGGAGCTTCTGTGGCCCTGAGACACGGGCACGCCTGGGGAGAGGCCTGGGCAGCCGGGGGGGGGAGCTGGGCTCAGTCGTCCGTGCTTCGCCGGGCGGCGGGCCGTTCCATCGCTCTGTCCAGGTGGGCGACGACGGCCGGGACGTCGTCGCTCTCGGTGGCGCTGATCAGTTCCAGGGCCGGTCGGACGAGGCCGCCGGGGCGGGCGATCAGGCGGGCCAGTACGGCGGCCCGGATGTCGAGCCGCTCGATGGTCTCCGCCTGCTCCTCCTCGGTCTGGCCGGCGAGCAGCACGGCGTCGTGCCAGGCCTCCTGACGGGACCGGCGGATGCTGAAGTCGAGGATCCGCTCGTCGGTGCGCGCCCCGATCCGGTCCAGCAGCGACAGGAGCGGCGACAGGGCGTCGATCGAGTCCTGCACCTCCAGGACGACCCGCCCGAGGATGTCGTTGATCAGCAGGAAGTCGCGTCGCAGCGCGTGGATGGACGCACCGGGGCAGGTCCGCGCGGCGGCGACGGCCAGGTCGAGGTTGATGTGCGCGTTCACCCCGAGCAGCAGGTGCTGGACGATCACCGTGTCGGAGTCGTCCAGCAGCCCGAACGCCTCACGCCAGCAGCGCGGCCCGCTCCGGTCCCGGCGCCAGGCGTCGTACGCCGCGAAGTAACGGTTGCCGAAGTACGTGTCGAACCGGTCCATACGGGCGCCGTCGTCGAACTGCCCCTGGTGTATCGCCGTACGGACCTCGACGGTCACCTGCCGGTACAGCGCCGCGAAGTACCCGATCCGGTCGCCGTCGCGGCGGGCGTCCCGCACGACCTCGGCGAGCCCGTCCACGACCTCGTCGATGTTCCCTGCCGCCATGCCCCACTCCCGTCCCGTGTGCCTCGGCCCTACCGGTTCAGTCCTTCTCCCACACCGACACGTGCCGGGTGCTGTCGCTGGTGAACGGCCGCCGGTCCCAGTCCTCCCAGCGGTGGCGCAGCCGCATCCCGGCGAGCCGGGCCATGAGGTCCAGCTCGGCCGGCCACACGTACCGGAAGGGGATCGAGAGGTGCATCGCCCGCCCGTCGACGACGCGCACATGGTGCGACCGCATCCCCTGCGTGGCCACGTCGTACGTGTCGAACCCCAGCCGGTCCGGGCCCACATGGAACGGCACCGCGTCCTGCCCCGGCGGCAGACTGCGCAGCGCCGGCACCCCGACCTCGATGACGAAACAGCCGCCGGGCACGAGGTGCGCGGCGGCGTTGCGGAAGCAGTCGACCTGGGCGTCCTGCGTGAGCAGGTTGTTGATCGTGTTGAAGACGAGGTAGGCGACGGTGAACTCGCCGTCCGCGCGGGCGGTGGCGAAGTCCCCGATGGTCACGCCGATCGCGTCCCCGCCGGGCTTGGCCCGCATCCGCTCCACCATGGCGCGCGACATGTCGATGCCGTGCACGGGGACGCCCGCGCGGGCGAGGGGCAGGGCGATGCGTCCGGTGCCGACGCCGAACTCCAGCGCGCGGGGCTGGTGTCCGGACCGCCCGGGCTGTCCGGAGCGTCCGGGCTGCTTGGACCGTCCGGGCTGTTCGGCGAGTTCCGCGATCAACGCCACGGCCGGATCGACCGTCTCCGGAACGAACATCTCGGCGGACGTCTCGTCGTAGTGGGCGGCGACGGCCTCACCGAAGTGGCCGTCGGGGTCGTCGACGGTGGCGTACCCGTCGTCGGGTGCCTGCGTCGTCACATCGTGGTCGGGTGTCTGTGCGTCTCCGTGGTCACGTCCCTCTGCACGCATTCTCACGACCGTACCGAGGAAGGCCCGCCGCCCGCACGCGGATTTCACGCCCCCTTCGGTCGGGGCAAGCCGTTCCCGCTCGGCTTTTGCCACACGTCCCCACCGGTTTGGCTATACGTCCCCGCCGGGCTCGGGGTCGGTGGCCAGGCGGGCGTGGAGGTGTGCGTCGCGGAAGGCGTCGTGCCGTCCCGCCTCCCACATCGCCCCGCGCAGGGTCCCCTCGTACGGGTACCCGCACCGCTCGGCGATCCGGCAGGACGCGTCGTGGCCGAGGGCATGGTCGAGTTCGATGCGGTGGAGGCCGAGTTCGGTGAAGGCCCAGCGCGTGGCGAGGTCGACCGAGTGGCGGGCGACCCGCCGGCCGCGGGCCTCCGGCAGCAGCCAGTAGCCGATCATGGCCCGCCGCATGAGCCGGTCGATCCCGCTGAACCCGACCTGCCCGAGCGTGACCCCGCTCCCCGCGTCCACGACCCGGAACGTCGCGGTGCTCCCCTCGGCGTCGGTCTCCGTACGCCGCCGCAACGACTCACGCGCCCCCTCGGGCCCCGCGTCCAGCATCAGAGGCGTGTTCCACCGCCGGAACTCCGGGTCGGAACGCCCCCGGAACCAGGCGTCCACGTCGGCGTCGGACTCGGCGTCCCAGGCACACAGCACGAGCCCGTGCCCGCGCACCTCGGCACGGGACACGGCCCCGGACGACCCGGTGGACTCGGTGGACTCGGTGGACTCGGTGGACTCGGCGGGCGATTCATCGGCACACGACTCAGGAGTACGACTCACGTCGCCATTGAAACCGAGGCGCGCCCGCCCCGGCCCTACGGGGTCACGCACGCACGGAACACCGGCACCCGGAACTCCCCAGCCTCCCGGAACACCGCCTCCACCTCCATCCCCACCCGCAGATCCGCCGCCGCGCACTCCACTACCTCGGTCATCATCCGCGGCCCCTCGACGAGGTCGACGACGGCGGCGA
>NZ_LIQX01000086.1 GCF_001418475.1 Streptomyces ossamyceticus
GGTCGCCGCCCAGTCGGCGGCGTCCGTCTGCTCGAAACCACCGCCGCGTGAGCCGCCGACGCAGGCCACGACGCCATCAAGGGTGCCGAAACGTTTCGCCGAGGCGGTGACGAAGTCCTCCAGCCTGCCCGGCTCGGTCACGTCCAGGTCCTCGGTGAGGAGACGGGCCCGCTCCTCGCCCGGCAGGGACGCGTCCAGCGCCGCCAGGCCCGCCTTCCCCCGCGCGCAGGTCGCCACCTGGGCGCCCTCGGCCAGCAACAGCCGTACGATGCCCTCCCCCAGGCCGCGGCTGCCGCCGGTGACCACGACCCGCTTGTCCCGCATGCCGGGCCACCCGGCACGGACGGAGCGCTCCGCGTGGCGCGGTCCCTCGTCGACGTTCCCCATGGTGGCGAAGATATACAGCCCGCGTCACTACCCGCCCGCAACTGCACAACCCCTCCACCACCTGGTGTTTCGTGTGTCCGGTGCTGTTGTCTTCGACAACAGCACCGGCGGTCCGCCAGCGGCCGCCCCGAGCTTCGAGGAGGACCCCGATGACGGCCGTCCGTGTCCGCGCATCCCGCCGACGGACCCCTGCCGCGCCGGCACGCGACCCCGGCTGGAGCGTCCGTGACGTCCCGTCCGGCGGGGCGCCCGCAGGGGCGGACGCGGTGATGCTGCCTTGATCTCGCTCAAGAGGTCCCGGCTCGTCCGTCTCGCGGTGCCCGCGCGCCCGTCGTGCGCCGCCGGGGTGCGGCGTACGGTGGCCGCGCATCTCGCACGCTGGGAGCTGTCCTCGATCGCCGACGACGCCGTGCTCGCCACGGACGAACTGTTCGCGAACGCGGTCCGGCACGCGAGCGCCGGACCCGCCGACACCATCGCCGTCACCCTCGAATGCTCCGATCGCGCGTTACGGGCGACGCTCGCCGACCCCTCGCCCGCACAGCCCCGGCCCAGACCGGTGGACGCCGCCGCCGAGTCGGGGCGCGGGCTCGCCATCGTCGCCGCGCTGGCCGACGACTGGGGCACCGATCCGCCGGACGCGGACGACGTGGGCAAGCGCGTGTGGTTCTCGCTCGCCGTACGGGAGCCGACGTGAGAGACGCCCCGGCCAGGAAAGGCACCCCTCTCATCGCCGTCCCCCCGCCACAGGTCCTGGCCGCCGAATTGGTCCGCAGGGCGGAGGACGAGCGGCGACTGGCTCACGAGGCCCGGACCGCCCCGACCGTCCGGGCCCGCACCCGTATCACCGAGTGCCGGGCCGGGAACGCGGACGCCCTCCACGCGATCGTCGCCCGCCACGGCTGGCCCACCGCCGCCCTCGTCGGCGAGCCGGCCTCGACGGCCGCCCTGATGATCCTGCTGCACTCCCCCGACCTGGGCTTCCAGCTCACCTGCCGTGATCTGATCGCCGAGGCCGTCGCGGACGGCCGCTCCCCCGCCGTGCACCACGCCTACATCGCCGACCACTGCGCGGTCGAGCTGAGCCAACCGCAGTTCTACGGCACCCGCATCGATCCCGGCACGCTGTTCCCGTACCCGATCCGCCACCCCGAGACGGTCGACGAACGCCGCCACGACGTGGGGCTCGGCCCACTGGCGGACCATCTGCGGGCGGTGCGGCTGGGGGCGAGCGGGGCGGTGTAGCGGTGTGGCGGTCGCCGAGGAACTGCGTAGGGCGGACGGTCAGCGGTCCTCGGCGATTGGCGCGTATTTCGGTCATACCCCTTGTCCGTCCGCGTGCCTACCAGGCGTTCACGTCACGCTCGCGCTCGCGGGCAGGGTGAGGGCCGAGTGGGCGGGGCGGGCGGGTCGCCCGTCCCCGGAGGGTTCCATGGCGAGTGCGCGCAGCATGTCGTTGCGCCGTGCCAAGGACTCGGCGGTGGTTGGGAAGAGCGTGGCGTCGCCCTTGCCTACCTGGTTCTGGTTGACGGTCACGAACTCTCGGGTGGTCTGTTCGTAGGCGGCGTAGCTCGTGGCGTGGTCGTGTCGGCCGGACAGGGAAGCGGCGAGCATGTACGCGCCGACGAGCGCGAGGCTGGTGCCCTGCCCGGTGAGGAAGGACGGCGCGTACGCGGCGTCGCCCACCAGCGCGACCCTGCCGCCGGACCAACTGGGCATGCGGATCTGGCCGACCCCGTCGAAGTACAGGTCGTCCACGGCACGCAGGGCGGTGAGGATGTCCGGCACTCGCCATCCGGCGTCGGCGAACACCTCGGTGACCAGGTCCCGTTGGGCCCGCGGCTCCCGGAACAGGTCGAACGGCGGTTCCGGGCGGGCGAAGGCCAACAGGGCGTGCATCTCGCCGGTGTCGCCCGCGGCGTAGAGCGCGGCCGCCCTGCCCGGGGTGTTCCACAGCACGGTCTCGTGGGCGAGCCCGAAGGTGTCGCGCAGGGTGAACCCGGCGAAGCAGTAGCCGAGGTAGTGGTGGAACCGTTCCTCGGGGCCGAACAGGAGCGCTCGGGTACGGGAGTGCAGACCGTCCGCGCCGAACACCAAGTCGAACGTACGCCCGCTGCCGCGGTGGAAGGTGACGTCGACCCCGTCGCCGGTCTCGTCCAGGGTGTCGATGGAGTCGTCGTACAGGAGCTCCACGTCGTCCCTGACCGCCGTGTGGAGCACGGCGGTCAGGTCGCCGCGCGGCACCTCGAGATCCCCCGCGACTCCGCCGGTGATCGTGTGCGGGTCGAGCGAGGCCACCTCGCGGCCGTCCCCGTCGAGGAAGATCAGCCGGCGCAGGTCGACGTGTGCGTCCCGCAGCCGCGGCAGGACTCCCATTCTCCGGACGACTTCGACGGCGGTGCCGCGTACGTCGACGGGGTAGCCGCCGCGACGCGGTGTGGCCGCCTTCTCGACCACGGTGACGCGTAAGCCCTGGCGGTTCAGCCAGTACGCGAGGGTGAGCCCGGCGACGCCGGCCCCGGAGACGAGGACGTGGCGGGGCGGTGTGGGGCTGGGGTTCCGCAACCGATCGGTGGGGGGCATCACTTGACTCCTTCGTTCATGGTGCGGGTGAGCAGGAGGGCCAGCGCCGTCACGGCGCCCGCGACGACGAAGCCGGTGGCGAAGGCCGATTCGGCGGGGATGTCCGACCCGGCAGGGGTCCCGGCCGTGAGGAGCGCGCCGCTGAGCTGTACACCGACGGCGAACCCGACCACCCGGGTCACCAGGACCAGACCGGTGGCGATGCCGGTGTCGCCGTGTTCGACGGACGTGGCGGTGCCGGTCACCAGCGCCGTGACGCACAGGCCGTTGGCCAGCGCGATCAACGCCTTGCCGAGGACGAGGTGCCAGATCTCGGTGTGCACGGCCGCCAGGGCGATCAGGGCGGCGGCCATCAGGACGATCCCGGTGGTGACCACGGGGCGTGTGCCGAAGCGCCGCGTCCCGATCCCGCCGAGCGGCCCGGCGAGGGACGCGGCCAGGGCGCCGGGCAGCAGGAAGAACCCGATCTCGGTGGCGTCGGCCCCGAAGCCGTACGCGTCTGCGGGCACCGCGAACAGCTGCGGGACCAGGTAGACCGCGGCCGACGTACCGACGCAGATCACGAACGTCAGCACGCACGACTTCCACACCTCGGGCCGTGCCAGCATGCGCAGATCGACCATCGGTGTGACCGCACGACGCTCGACGGCCGTCCATCCGGTCGCGAAGGCGGCCAGCACCACGACGAGGGCGCCGACCATGAGGGGTCGGGAGCCGATGTCGGGTGCCGTCGCAAGGACGAGCATGAGCGTGACCAGAGTCCCGCTGAGGAGTACCAGGCCGGGCCAGTCGATGGCGACGCCGTCCGAACGGCCCGGCGGATCCTGCGGCATGAGCCCGTTCACCAGGACGGTGGCGCCGATGACCGCGATCGTCGGCAGCGCGAACATCCAGTGGCGCGACAGTCCTTCCGCGACGGGACCGGCCGACAGCGTTCCCGCCATCCCGCCCGCGACGAACAGTCCGCTGACCGTCCCGATGGCCAGCTTCGACTCGCCCGCGGGGAGATAGTCGCGCACCAGGATGAACGACAGGGGCAGCGCGCCCACCATCGCGCCTTGCAGCACCTGACCGAGCAGCAGCACCGGCAGGTTGGGCGCGACGGCCGACACCAGGCCGCCGACGGACACCACCGCCATCAGCCGGATCAGGACCCGTTTACCGCCGTAGCGGTCACCTAACGTGCCGGCGACGGGGGTGACGAGCGCGCCGGTGATCAGCAGCATGATGCTGAGCAACGCCCCTTCGGCGGGGCTCATCCCCAGTTCGCGTTGCAGGAGCGGGAGCGTCGGCGTCACCACCGACTCCAGGGCACCGGTGGCGACCGCCAGCGCGCCGAGGGCACCCACAGCGGCCCTCCCGATACGCACAGGGGGAGCAAGTGTCGCGGTCATGAACGTCCTTTCCGTCAAAGCCGGGCGGGCGGGAACGGTCGTATGTGCGCAGCCCACAACTACACTACACCGTGCAGTGTAGGACGGTTAGGATGTGGCCATGCCGACCACGAAGACCCTGCGTGAGGGGTCCACGCCCAAGCGGGCGGCCATCCTCACGGCCGCCCGGGAACTGTTCCTCTCCGACGGCTTCGACCGGTCCAGCGTCGACGCCGTCGCCGCCCGGGCCGGGGTCTCCAAGCGGACGGTGTACGACTACTTCGGAGACAAGCGGACCCTGCTGCAGGCAGTCGTCGACGCCGTCGGCCAGTCGCTGATCACCACGATCCGGAGCACCCTCGACGAGACCCTCACCGACCGCACCGGCGACGCCGACCTCGAGGACGCCCTCGTCGCGTTCTCGATGCGCATCGCGACCGACATGCTCGGCTCGGCGGAGTACGCGACGCTGCAACGCCTGGTCCGGGCGGAGTCCGGCCATCTGCCGCGACCGGGCTACAACTCCATGGCCGACACTCCCGACGAAGCGCTCGCCGAGCGGTTCGCCGCCTTCCGTACGGCCGGGCTGCTCGACGTCCCCGATCCCCGCCTCGCGGCCGCTCAGTTCATCGCGCTGACCTTCGGTGTCGCGCTGGACCGGCTCGGTTCCGCGAACGCCGCGCGGGACGACCGCGTCCGGCCCCTGCTGGTGGAGGGGGTGCGGACGTTCCTGCGGGCCTACCGTCCCAGGTAGGCGGAGGCCGACGCGGGAGGGCGGCCGCGGCCTGCGGCGCCACCACACTCCCCCGGTCGCATCCCCGCCGAATTCCCTTCGCGCGTCCGCGCGGCAGGCGTTATGGTGCGCCGATGCCCTCCTCGATCAAGAAGTTCCAAGTCACCTTCGACTGCGCCGATCCCGAGCGCCTCGCCCGCTTCTGGTGCGAGGTGCTGGGGTACGTCGTACCGCCGCCGCCGGAGGGTTTCGCAACATGGGACGCCTACGATCACTCGCTTCCGCCCGAGCGACAGGGCCAGGGGTTCGCGTGCGGCGATCCCACGGGTGTGGGCCCCCGCCTGTACTTCCAGCGCGTCCCCGAGGGCAAGGTCGTCAAGAACCGGGTGCATCTGGACGTGCGGATCGGCACCGGGCTCGTGGGCGACGAACGCCTGGCCGCCCTCGAGGCCGAGTGCACGCGGCTCGTCGCGCTCGGCGCGGTCCGCGAGCGGCTGCTGCGGGCCGACGGCGTCTACGAGTCGTGCATTGTCATGCGGGACATCGAGGGCAACGAGTTCTGCCTCGACTAGGGGGTGTTCTCAGGCCGGTGTTCTGTCAGGGTGGCCGTACGGGGTAGTCGCGGACGACGATCCAGATGGTGGTGTCCCGGCGGACGTTCTTCGTAGCCACCCTCGTCGAGCACGGCCAGTGACACGAACCGACGAGACGGGATCTTCCTCGTGTGCCGTCCGGGCGGAGGTCTCCCTCTCGCCGTCGCCGGGCTGAGGCGCGGGGCCGGGACGCCGGAATCCGGGGCCGCCCTTCAGACGTAGCAGTGTGCGCGTCAGCTGCTGGAAGCGGACGTCGACTGCGTCACGGACGGCTGCTGCTCGGTGGTGGGCGGCCCCGGCCGACTCTCGGTACACGGCGAGCTCCTCATGCGCATGTTCGGCGGGCTCCGGCAGCTCGCCGACCTCTTCCACCGGATGGTCGACGACCTCCTCGCCCACACGGCCCGCGATCGGCGCACTTATGCGCGGCACAAGCCGAATCCGAATGATCCTGTGTGGCGATCACCGACGGCGAACTCCGATCCCTGACGGAGGGCAACATGTGCAAAGGTCTCCCACCCGCTCTTCCACTCCCACCCGGCGGAGGCGATGCCAAGGGCGCCAGTGTCGCTGGCGACACGGCCTGTAGGTGCCGGCCATCAGTGGATCCGGCCCGGGAGAAGCCGGCGCACCGTCCATGTCCGCCCGGAGCCGGGGCGGCCCTGCGGTGACCACTCCTTCCGGCGGACGATTCCCGCGCCCGCAGAGTGAGGCCTCGCCGCAACCTCCGTCGCATGCGCTTCTCGCCTCGGTCGCCGCTGAATTCCGGGCCGACGCTCACGACCAGCCCGGGGTCCTCGCAGCGCTGAGCGGCCCTGGACTCGACTGGTCCGGAGCCGCGGGCGTGGCCGATCTCGCGAATGGTCGGCCGCTCCGGCCCACGGCGGCCGTAAGAGTAGCCTCGATCACGAAGACCTTCACCGCTGCGGCGGTCCTGCGGCTGGTCGAGTCGAAGCGGCTGGGCCTGGACGACCCGATCGTCCCGCTGACGTCCGGGGCAATCCTCGACGCTCTCGGCGAGGGTGGCTATCGGATCGAGGAGATGACGGTTCGTCATCTCCTCCAACACACCGCCGGGCTCTACGACTTCGGCGCCGATCCCGACTACGACCGCGAGGCCTTCGCCCGCCCGACACATCGCTGGACCCGCCTGGAACAGATCAGCTGGGCGATGCTCCACGGCAAGCCGGTGGCCCCTCCGGGTACGCAGTACCACTACAGCGACACGGGATACAGCATCCTCGGCAACATCCTGGAACGTGTGACCGGCGATTCGCTCGGCACCGCCTACCGCACGTTGCTCGACTTCGAACGGCTCGGTCTGGAGTCGGTGCACCTGGAATCCCTGGAGCCCACGCCGCCCGCCGCAGCCGAAAGAGCGCACCAG
This sequence comes from Streptomyces ossamyceticus, assembly GCF_001418475.1. Taxonomy (GTDB): domain Bacteria; phylum Actinomycetota; class Actinomycetes; order Streptomycetales; family Streptomycetaceae; genus Streptomyces; species Streptomyces ossamyceticus. The sequence goes on from NZ_LIQX01000086.1 coordinate 7,057, forward strand.
TACGTGTGGAACGCCGATCTGCTCGCGGTCGATCCGTCCTGCGATCTGTGGGGCGCCGGCGGGCTGGTCTCCACCATGCGCGACCTGGCGTGCTTCGTCCGCGCCCTGTTCGGCGGAAAGGTCTTCCAGTACCCCGAGACTCTGGCCGCCATGCTCCGGACCGTGCAGGCCCGAGGCGCGGAGGCCGGCGGCATGGGGATCTTCAGGATGCCTCTCGGGCCGGGTGTCTGGTGGGGTCACGCCGGATTCTGGGGCGTGGTGATGGCGTACAACCCCGAGTACGACCTGGCGGTGGCCACCACCGTCACCCGGCGCCCGGAAGAACATCCCGAGGAGCAGTACGAACTCGGGCGGCGACTGGTGAGCGCGGTCTGTGACCGGGCTCGATCGGCCGAATGAATTCCCCGAGCCCTTCGTTTCCGGAGGAATGAATTACCCGCTCCCGTCACCGAGCGGACAACGAACAAACGGAATACCTCACCGACGAACCCCGACAGGCGGTATTCGATGCCACGCCGCTCCCGTGCGATTCGCACGCCGGAATCGCTTTACGAACAGAACCTCATCACCGAGGAGAAACTTCCCGAAATCCGTAGCGTCGCCAAGCGTTATGCGGTGAGCATCACCCCGGCCATACGGGAACGGATGGAAACGCCTGACGATCCGGTCGCACGACAGTTCGTCCCCACCGCGGACGAACTCGTCACCCTGCCCGAGGAACGCGCCGATCCGATCGGCGACGCCCCGTTCACCCCGGTGAAGGGCATCACCCATCGCTACCCGGACCGGCTGCTGCTCAAGCCGATGCACCTGTGCCCCGTCTACTGCCGGTTCTGCTTCCGCCGCGAGGTGGTGGGTCCTGGCGAGGGCATGTTGTCCGCCGACGAGATGGCACGGGCGTTGGAATACATCCGCTCGCAACCGGACGTGTGGGAGGTCATTCTCACCGGAGGCGACCCTCTGATGATCTCGCCCGCCAGGCTGGAGCCGATCATGACGGCGCTCGACGCGATCGAGCACGTCAAGGTCATCCGGTTCCACACCCGCATACCGGTGGTCGACCCCGACCGGGTGACCGACGCTCTGATCGAGGCGCTGGGCACCGAGACGCCCGTATGGGTGGTGGTCCACACCAACCATGTCCAGGAGCTGGGGGATGCCGCCCGCGCCGCACTCCGACGGCTCAGCTCGGCAGGTATACCGCTGCTGAGCCAGACCGTGCTGCTCAAGGGTGTCAACGACACTCCGACGGCACTGGAAGACCTGTTCCGGACGCTCGTCGCCAATCGAGTCAAACCGTACTACCTGCACCATGGCGACCTGGCCCCGGGCACCCACCACTTCAGGACGAGCATCCAGCACGGACAGGAGCTGATGGGGCGGCTGCGCGGGCGACTGTCCGGCACGTGCCAGCCCACCTATGTCCTGGACATACCGGGTGGGCACGGAAAGGTTCCCGTCGGGCCGTCGTACCTGGAAGACCATGGAAATCACACGTACCGGGTGCGTGATCCGTGGGGCTGCCACCACGACTATCCGCCTGGACCGGTACCCGACGCCGAACCCGCGCAGTTCACGCTATAGCGAGACGCAGTCTTTTCAGGATCTCATCGAGAAGGCACCTCGGTCTGCCAAATGACGACACCTGACGGCAGATCCCCGAACGAAGAGGCGGACATCATGACTGAACTGACAGAGATTTGGGACCTCTCCGACACGGAGGTGTTCACCAGATACGGCGATGTCTTCGTCCCTCGCCGTCACGAGCAGATGACAGCCGTGTGCGACCTCCTCTCCGGTATCCCCATCCCTCATGTGCTCGACCTCTGCTGCGGAGAGGGACGGCTCTCCGAGGAGTACCTCCGCCGCAACCCCGAGGGCCGGGTCACTCTGCTCGACGGCTCGCGGGAGATGCTGGACCGGGCCGTGGAGCGCCTGGCGCCCTTCGGCGGCCGGCATGCCGTGCGGGAGGCGGACATTGAGGACCACGCCTGGCGGCAGGGCGCCACGTACGGCGCGGTGGTCACATCTCTGGCGGTCCACCACCTCGACGGCGCGGGCAAGCGCACGCTGTACAAGGACATCCACGCGATGCTCGCCCCGGGCGGTGCGTTCGTGATGGCCGACCTGGTCGAACCCACCGGCGCGGCCGCCCGCGCACTGGCGGGCGACCACTGGGAGCAGGCCGTGCGGGAGGGCTCCCTGGAGCAGTTCGGCGGGGACGAGGCGGCGATCGCGTTCGAGAAGTCGGAGTGGAACTACTACCGGCTCCCCGGACCGGACCCGCTCGACAAACCGTCCTCGGTCGCCGAGCACCTGGACTGGCTGCGCGAGGCGGGCTTCGTGGAGGTGGACGTGGTGTGGATGTACGCGGGACACACCGTGTTCACGGCACGACGGAAGGCGAACTGACATGGCCGAGCGGCCCAGCCGGACGATCCTGGCCAACATCGTCAGCGACATCATGGCCGAGCACCCCACGGACGCCTACCGGCGGGCCATGGCAGCGGTGACCCCCCGAAAGCTGTGGCAGGCCGAGCCGGGCGACTGCGTGGTCATGCTCGCCCCGTGCACCCCCGCGTTCCGGGAGTACGTGGAGAGCGTCACCGGACTGGACACCTCGCAGGTCGACATCGTGGCCCCAGAGGAGGTGCGTGGCGTCCACGCCCTGGATGTAGTACGCGACCTCGGGGCGGAGCACCTCCTCGCCTCCCGCCCGGAGCTGCAGCCCTTCGTCCCGGACCGCCCGGTCCTGGAGTTCGGCCGGCGGACGGGTGTCCGGGTGCTGCCGTACACGAAGCTCCCCGGCGGCGGCATGCTCGACGCACTCCGACTGATCAACACCAAGCGCGGATTCCGTGAGACCGCCGCCGGCCTCGGACTGCCCGTGGCCGAGGGGGGCTATGCCGAGTCACAGGCCGAACTGGTCTCGTCCATCAAGGAATTCCTGACCACCCGGCCCGCCGCGATCATCAAGAACAACCGGTCGTCCAACGGGTTCGGCAACGTGGTGATCCGGTCCGGCGGGCCGAAGACGCCGGAGGAGCAACTCGCCGAAGCCCTCACAGGACAGGCGGAACGCGACGGCGGCTGGGTGTACGAGGAGTTTCTGCCTTTCACCGCGACTCCCAGTATCGAGATGAACATCGACGACGCCGGGCCGACGTACTTCTACAGCTGCGACCAGCGAACTGTGAACAACGCGTGGACGGGGATGGTGACTCCGGCAGAGGAAGGCCCCTTCCACAAGGAGCTGATGCGGGCCGCGGAGGCCATCGGCGGCTGGCTGCACAGCCATGGTTACCGTGGGATCTTCGACGTGGACTGCGGTGTCCACGAGGGTGGCTACGTCGTCACCGAGGCCAACGTCCGACGCACAGGCGGCACCTATTTGGAGGAGCTCGCCCGGCGGATGCGGCCGGGGGACTCCCCGGTGCACTGGCGCGCGGACGTCCGGCTGAGCACGGGGAGTCTGGACTTCGCGAGCGCGGTGGCTCGGCTCGCCTCCGCCGGGCTCGCCGACTCGTCCTCGGCCGCACGCGTGCTGCTGACCGCCGACACGCGGGCCGTGGACGGCAAGTGGCGCTATCTGGTGGTCGGCCGCGATGCGCAATCCGTGGCGGAGGTGGAGAGGCAAGCGGAAATCATCCTGGGAATCGGCTGACGCCGCCACGGTCCGTGTGCGATCTGCGGCAGTAACGGTCTCCGCTCCACGGGACCGCTCGATCAAGATCATTCCGTGCGGGATGGGCCGGAGTGGCGTCCAGGCGGGCGGAGTCGGTCTCGGCAACTGGCGCTCCGGCACCGCCCCCGCCGTTCATGTGCCCGCCGGCGACACGGCCCGGCGGATCTCCCGATCTCCGGCAGCCTCCTCGCGACGACGCCCGTGGCGGGTCATGGCAGGGGCAACCACTACGACTGCTGACCACACCTAGAAGCGTCCGCACCGAGCCCGAGGGAAATCTCCGGAAAGGCCCCGATGAGTTCCGAATCCTGGCTGATCACCGCAACCCCACCCACGCCCAACGGCGACCTGCATCTGGGCCACTTGTCCGGGCCGTACCTCGCGGCCGATGTGATGGCCAGGCAGTTGCGCGCCGAAGGCGCCGATGTTCTGACGATGACCGGGATCGACGACAACCAGAGTTACACCGAGGCCCTCGCGGTCCGCGAGGGCGGCACCGCCGCCACCACCGCGAGATGGTTCGGCGACCGCATCGTCCGCGCCTGGGAGCGCGCGGGCCTGCGGTACGACGTCATCGGTCGGCCGGACCGCGACCCGCCGCACCGCGAGTTCACCACGCGGATGTTCCGACAGCTGTACGACCAGGGCGACATCGTGGCCCGGGTCCGGCCGCTGCCGTACTGCAAGCCATGTGAGCGCTGGGCGTTCGAGGCGTACGTCGCCGGTGCTTGTCCGCACTGCAAGGCACGGTCCTGCGGCAATGCCTGCGAGATGTGTGGCCGACCCAACGACTGCGCGGACCTGGTCGACCCCGTCTGCACGATCTGTGGCGCCGACTGCGAACTCAGGGACTGCGAACGGTTGTACCTACCCCTGGAGCGGCACGCGGAAGCGCTGCGCGAGTTCTGGGACGCGACGGGGATGAACGGTCACCTCACGGCCCTGTGCCACACCATGGCCCTGGAGGGACTCCCCGAGATAGCCGTGTCTCATCCCGCGACCTGGGGCCTGCCGGTGCCGGTCGACGGGTTTGACGACCACCGGGTGTACGTGTGGTTCGAGATGGCGGCAGGCTACCTGGCGGCCGGAGCGGACGGTGAGCCGAGGGGCGTCTGGGGCGGGCGCCGACGGGTGGTGCAGTGTTTCGGGTACGACAACGGGTACTTCCACGCGCTGCTCTTCCCGGCCGTCATGCGTGCCTTCGACCCCGACGTGCAGCTCCCCACGGACTTCGTCTCCAATGAGTTCTACCGGCTCGACGGTCTCAAGTTCTCCACCAGCCGCAAGCACGCCGTCTGGCTGCTCGACATGTTGTCCAGCGTGCCCGCCGACCACCTCCGGCTCCAGCTGAGCTGGGACCGTCCCGCCGTCGAGGAGACGGACTTCACCTGGGAGAGCTTCCGGACGCGCGTGTACGACGGAGCACTCACGCGGTGGCACGGCTGGCTGGCCGCCCTGACCCGGCGCTGCGAAGCCGCGGACGCCTGCCAGCTGCCCCCCGGTTCTTCGGCCCCTCCCGGCCCGACCACCACCGCCGAACGGCTGCGGAAGCATACCGACGACACGCTGCGAGCTGTCGCGCACGCGTACCGGCCGGAGTCGTTCGCGCCGGACGACGCGCTCGACCGGCTCGACCGGTTGGCGCGTGACGCCGCCGCCGCAGGGGCGGATCTGGAGCGGCTGGCTGGTCTACCGGGGGGCCCGCACGCGGCATTCGTCGAAGGAGTGCGTGCCGAGCTGGCCGCCGCGGCAGCCTTCGCTGCCGGCCTGTACCCGGTGGCTCCCACCATGGCCCAGCAGTTGTGGACCGCCCTCGGATGCCCGGGATCGGTCGAGAAGAACGGCCTGGCGTGGAGGCACCACGACCGGACCGGAACCAAGGTCGGCGACCTCGCCGACGCCTGCTCGCTCTTCCTGCCCCACGGCCGGACGCGGTGAAACCGAACTCAGCGAAAGAAGAGGCCATGGAACGGTTCGATTTCATCGGGGTCGGAGCCGGCCCCTCCAACCTGAGTCTCGCGGCACTCGCACAGCCGGTCACGGACCTCAGCGCGGTCTTCCTGGATGCCAAACCGCGTTTCCAGTGGCATCCGGGGATCATGCTGCCCGGCGCCGAGCTCCAAGTGTCCTTCATGAAGGACCTCGTCACGCTGGTCGACCCGACGAGTCGGTACTCGTTCCTCAACTTCCTCGTCGAGCAGGGACGGGTGTACCGCTCGTTGGTCGCCAACGGCACATCCGTGTCCCGGCGGGAGTTCGAGCAGTACTACCACTGGGTCGCTGAGCAGTTGCCCTCCGTCCGCTGGAGGCGACGCGTGAGGTCGGTGGAGCTGGGAGAAGGCGCTCTCGAGGTGCGGTCCGACGACGGCGAGAGCCTGAAGACCCGGGCCCTGGTCCTCGGCACGGGCAAGGAGCCGGTCGTGCCGCACTTCGTGGCGTCCCTGCGTGGCCCTCGGCTCCTGCACAGCAGCGAACTGCTGACCGTCCGTCCGAACGTCGCGGGACAGCGGGTGATGGTGGTGGGCGCCGGACAGAGCGGTGCCGAGGTCGTCAACCACCTGCTGTCGGAAGACCGGCAACTGCCGTCGGAACTGGTCTGGGTATCGAGCCGGGAGGGCTTCCAGCCGATCGACGACTCGCCGTTCACCAATGAGTGGTTCACGCCCCCGTATGTGGACCACTTCCACGGCCTGCCCGAGGAACGGCGCCAGACCCTGCTGCCCCGGCAGCGCCTCGCCAGCGACGGCGTCTCCGAGTCCCTGCTACGGAACATCTACCGGAAGCTGTACCTGCTGGACACGGTCGGCGACGGCCGCCTGCGCCACCATCTGGTGCCCTGCCGCCGTGTGATCGACGTGCGCCGACTGGCGGGGGCCCTGGTCGTCACCCTGCACGACGAGGATCGAGGCGCCACTCAGCGCTGTGTGGTGGACACAGTGATCTTCTGCACCGGTTACCGCAGCGTTCTCCCTGACTTCCTGGAGCCGCTGCGCGACCGTCTGACGGACACGGACGGCAGGCTACAGGTGGGTGAGGACTACTCGCTGAACTGGGACGGACCGGCCGGACTGCGCATCTACGTGCAGAACTTCGCCGAGAACTCCCATGGCATCGCCGATCCGAACCTCAGCCTCGCGGCCTGGCGCAGTGCGCGGGTGCTCAACTCCATCGCGGCGCGTGAGATCTACCGCGTCGACCAGGCCCGGGCCACGACCGACTGGGCCTGGGAGCCCACCTCCCCGACTCCCGACCCGACCCCCATGGCGACTCTTGTGGAGCAGCGATGAGCAGAACGATCAGGGTTGCGTACAGCAAGCCCTTGCGGGCGCCCTCCGGACTGGCGGTGGAGGAGGTGCCCGCGACTCCCGGCACCAGGGCGGCCGGCTGGCCGTTCCGGACCGCGCGTTTCACCGTGCCGGCCGGAGTCACCGGTGAGCCGGATCAGCACGAGGTGGCCGAGCTGTGGATGGTGCGGGCCGGTGAAGGAGTCGTTCGGTCGGGCGACGACATCGTCGAACTCCGGGTCGGGGACTCCGTGTTCTTCCCGCCGTGGACTCCGCATCAGGCGACAGCGGGCCCTCACGGACCGCTCGAGGTGTTCAGTCTCTGGTGGCGGCAGGAGGAGCGATGAGCGCGGACCTGGCCGTCGTCGGGGGCGGAATCGTCGGTTCCTTCGTCGCGCACCGGGCAGCGGCGCTGCGCCCTCACTGGCGCACCGTCGTCCTGGAGCGTGACGTTCCGGCACGAGGAGCCACCGCGTGGTCGGCCGGTGCGGACTTTCCCCTGGCCGCCACAGCGGAGCACAGATCCCTCGTGGAGGAGAGCCGCCGCCTGTACGACGAGTTGCAGGACACTCCCCCCGGGCTGTTCGTACGTCCGGTCCGGATGGTGTATGTGGTCGCGAGTTCCCGACTCCACGACCTGCGTGCGCGTACCGTCGCGGATCTGACCCCCACCGGAGCACAAGAGGCGGATCGGATTCGCCGCATGCTGCCCGGCCTGCGGTTCAAGACCGACGAATGCGCGGTGACTCATCGGGGTCGAGGGGCGGTGGTGGCCGCCCGCGGACTGACCGAGGCCCTGTTGACAGGTGGCGTCCGCAAGGGGTGCACTGCCCTGCAGATCGGGCAGCGTGTCGAGTCGGTGGAGCGGGTCGCGAACGGCTATCGACTGACCGCGGGCGCGAACCAGTGGCAGGCCCGCCGTGTGGTGATCGCGGTCGGACCGTGGGAGTTGCCCCGGCCACTCGCCCCCGGCCTCGAAGCCGCGGTGCCCGAGGCTCGCCGCAAGCGAGTGGCGGCGCTGCACGCGCAGCTGCCGGTTCGGGCCGACGACCCTCTGGTGTACTTCGTCGACGACGACCTGTTCGTGCTGCCGCTCTGCGAAGGGCAGGCGTTGGTGAGTTTCCGCCGGAACGTCTGGGACGAAGATCCGGACACACTGGACGGACAGGCGGATGCCGCCGATCTCGAGGAGGGAGTTCGGGCGCTCGCCGCGCGCAGCAGCCGAGCGGCGGCTGCCGTCGTCGGTGGACGGGCCTTCCAGGACCTGTATACGCCTGGACGGCTGCCACTGGTCCACACAGTGCCGGACATGCCGGGATTGTCTGCCGTCGTTGGCGGTTCCGGCTCCGGGGTCCGCCTGGCGCCCGCCCTGGCGGCTCGGGCACTGGACAGCGTGCTGGACTCTGCCGCCTGACCGGCCGTGCACAAGCGTCGGCGGGGTTGCGCGGACCGCCGGCGCCTGGAGCCCAGCCGGGCGCCGGTGGCCCGGAGCCCCGCCGATAATCACTCGCGGCACGGCCCAAGATCACCTTAGGTTGGCCCGATGTCCGAACTGCGAACCGACCGACTCCTGTTGCGCGCGTGGCGGGAGTCCGATCTCGCCCCCTGGGCGGCCATGAACGCCGATCCCGAGGTACGCGCGTACTTTCCGGAGCTGCTCACGACCGAGCAGAGCGACGCGTCCGTCGCCCGGTTCCAGGCCGATCTCGACCGGCGGGGCTGGGGATGGTGGGCCGTTGAGGTGCGGGCCACCGGGGAGTTCATCGGGTTCTGCGGGCTGGATCCGGTGGAGGACGACATGCCGTTCACCGGTGTGGAGGCGGGCTGGCGCCTCACGCGCACGGCGTGGGGGCACGGCTATGCCACGGAAGCGGCCCGTGCCGTTCTGGACTTCGGCTTCCGGCGTCTCGCCCTCGACGAGATCCTCGCGGTGACAGTGGCCACCAACCTCCGCTCGCAGGCGGTGATGCGCCGCATCGGCATGACCCATGACCCGGCCGACGACTTCGACGACCCGAGCGTGCCGGACGGCCCGCTGCGCCACGGTGTGGTCTACCGGATCGGGCGGACAGCGTGACCGTCGGGCAGCCGACGGGACTTCGCCACCCTCCGCCGATCAGCCGGTAGACCGGTCAGTCGATCAGCCGGCCGCCCAGCCCGTGTAGAAGAGGCCGAGGCCGACGATCACGCAGATGCCCTGGATGGTCCAGAAGCGCACGACGACCAGGACCTCGGACCAGCCCTTGAGTTCGAAGTGGTGTTGCAGCGGCGCCATCCGGAAGACCCGTCGGCCGGTCAGCTTGAACGAACCGACCTGGATGATCACGGACAGGGTGATCAGGACGAAGAGTCCGCCGAGCACCACGAGCAGCAGCTCGGTGCGGGAGCAGATGGCGAGGCCCGCGAGCGCGCCGCCGAGGGCGAGCGACCCGGTGTCGCCCATGAAGATCTTGGCCGGTGAGGTGTTCCACCACAGGAACCCGAAGCAGGCGCCCATCAGCGCCGCGGCGACGACGGCCAGGTCGAGCGGATCGCGGACCTCTATGCAGGAGGCGGGGTCCGTGAGTTCCATGGCGTTGGCGCAGGAGTTCTGGAACTGCCACAGGCCGATGAAGGTGTAGCCGCCGAAGACCATGACGGACGCGCCGGTCGCCAGTCCGTCCAGTCCGTCGGTGAGGTTCACGCCGTTCGACATGGCGAGGATCATGAACAGTGCCCAGACGACGAACAGGACCGGCCCGATGGTCCAGCCGAAGTCCGTGACGAAGGACAGCTTGAGCGAGGCGGGCGTCTGGCCCCGCTCGTCCGCGAACCGGATGGCCAGCACGGCGAAGACGATGCCGACGATCAGCTGGCCGGCCATCTTCGCCCCGGCCCGCAGCCCCAGCGAACGCCGCTTGACGATCTTGATGTAGTCGTCGAGGAAGCCGACGACGCCCATGCCCGCCATCAGGAACAGCACCAGGACACCGGGGTAGGTGGGGCTCTCTCCGGTGAGGATCTTGGTCAGGGCGTAGGCGACCATGGTGGCCAGGATGAAGGCGATGCCGCCCATGGTGGGGGTGCCGCGCTTGCTGGCGTGCTCGCGGGGGCCGTCGTCGCGGATGTACTGGCCGTATCCCTTGCGGGCCAGCAGCTTGATCAGCAGGGGTGTGCCGATGAGCGTCAGGAACAGGCCTATGGCCCCGGCATACAGGATCTGGTTCATGGGTCGGCGGTCTCCCCCTCGGCCTCACTCTGGTTCGGCGACCGCCTCGTCGGACTCGCGGGCTGTCACGGACGACACCCTATGCCGACGTTCGATCTTCGCCCGACGGCGGGTAGTTGACCACCGGGGCCGGGCCCCGCAGGCCATCACCACGGGCTGTGCCACGGGCGGTGCCACGGGCTGTGCCGAGGGTCGGCGACCGCGGACCGGGTCGGCCGACCGATCGGTGTGACCCTCCGTCAGTCGGCGCGACCGCCGCGGCGCGCGTGATCCACCGTCAGCGCACCGCTGAATCGGCTTGGGACGCCGGTCGTGGAGCTGAGAGACTTCACGCCATGGCCTCGCTCACTCCCGCACGCGCCCTGCTGATGCTGACCACCGGGCTGACCTGTCTGCTGATGGCGGGCGGCGCCCTCATCGGCGCGCTGCTCGGCGGTGGCCTCGTCGCGCTGGGCGCGGCGGTGTGCGCGGGCCTCGTGGGCATGGTGGGGTCGCTCATCGTGCGGCGGCGGGCGATGGCGCACTTCGTCGTGGCGCAGCGGCAGGCGGGGCAGCGGGGGTACGCGGAGGGGATCGCGCACGGGGTCCTCATCCATGTGACCGCGTACGAGGCCGCCGTCTTCCCCCGTACCGGCCCGTTCGGGGTCACCGCCGAGGAGCGTGAGGCCCGGCGCACGATCGCCTACCGGATGGCCGCTCTGGACGAGGTGCCGCAGCGGGTGCGGCTGGCCGCGGCGGACGCCCTCGCCCTGCTGGACAAGACCGACCGGGAGGGCGCCGAGGAGGCGCTGACCCGGCTCGCCACGACCGTGCGCCAGGAGTACACCCGCCCCTGACCCGCCCTCCGGGGGCATCCGCACGCCGGTCCCCGACATCCACGCACCGTCAGCGCCATCCGCGCACCGGTCCCCGGCCGGTCCGGCACGCGGATGCCCGCACCCTGTGTCTCGTCCGGGGGCGGGTGGGCTCAGTGGCCGCTGATCGCGCGGGGGGTGTAGGGCCGCTCCAGCTCCTCGATCTCCTTCTCGGTGAGGGTGATGTCGAGGGCGGCCACCGCGTCGTCGAGATGGTGGGGCTTGGTCGCGCCGACGATGGGGGCGGTGACGGTGGGCCGGCCCAGCAGCCAGGCGAGGGCGACGCGGGCGCGGGGGACGCCGCGCTCGCCGGCGATCCGGGTGACCGCGTCGACGATCTCACGGTCGCCCTCCTGGTAGAGGGTCCTGCCGAAGTTGTCGGCCTCCGTGCGTTCGGTGACGGTGCCCCAGTCGCGGGTGAGACGGCCGCGGGCGAGCGGGCTCCACGGCAGCGTGGCCACGCTCTGGTCCTCGCACAGCGGCAGCATCTCCCGCTCCTCCTCGCGGTAGAGGAGGTTGTAGTGGTTCTGCATGGACACGAACCGCGTCCAGCCGTGCGTGCGGGCCGTGTACTGCATCTTCGAGAACTGCCACGCGTACATCGAACTCGCCCCGATGTAGCGGGCCTTACCCGCCTTCACCACGTCGTGCAGGGCCTCCATCGTCTCCTCGACCGGGGTGTTCGGGTCGAAGCGGTGGATCTGGTAGAGGTCCACGTAGTCGGTGCCGAGGCGGCGCAGACTGTTGTCGATCTCCGTCATGATCGCCTTGCGGGACAGGCCCCAGGCGTTGGGGCCCTGGTGCATGGCGCCGTTGACCTTGGTGGCGATCACGATCTCGTCGCGCCGCGTGAACTCGGCGAGGGCGCGGCCGACGATCTCCTCGCTGGTGCCGTCGGAGTAGACGTTCGCCGTGTCGAAGAAGTTGAGCCCGGCGTCCAGGGCCCGACGGATCAGCGGGCGGGACGCCTCCTCGTCCAGCGTCCACTCGTGCGTGCCTCGCCCGGGGAGCCCGAAACTCATGCATCCCACGCAGATCCGGGACACGTCCAGACCCGTCGAACCGAGCTTCACGTACTCCATCGTCAGTACTCCTGCCTGTGGGGTGTGCGCCTGATGGGCAGCGTACGCAGGATCAGGGGTGTTCCTCCCCTGATATCCGGTAGCGCCGCAGGGCCGGGGTGACCGTCGCGAGGAGCAGTACGGCGGCGACGACGAGCAGGCCGCCGCCCGCCACGGCCGTACGGGCGCCGAAGGCCGAACCGGCGGTGCCGTGCAGGACGTCGGCGAGGCGAGGGCCGCCGGCCACGACCACGGTGAAGACGCCCTGCATGCGGCCGCGCATCTCGTCGGTGGCGGCGGACAGCAGGATCGCGCCGCGGAACACCATGGACACCATGTCCGCGACACCGGCGGCGACGAGGAACGCCGCGGCGACCCAGAGGCTCGTGCTCAGCCCGAACCCGGTGATGGCCGCGCCCCAGGCCAGGACGGCGAGGACGACCATCAGACCGTGCCGGGACGAACGGGAGAAGGTGCCGGACGTCAGCCCGCCGAGGACGGCCCCGATCGGGATGGCGGCGAACAGCAGACCGAGGGCCAGACCTTCCCCGTAGGGGGCGTACGTGGTGTCGGCGAGTTGCGGGAACAGGGCGCGGGGCATGCCGAGGACCATCGCGATGATGTCGGCGAGGAACGACAGCAACAGCACCTTGTGCAGGGCGATGTAGCGGAAACCGGCGACGACCTCCCGCCAGCCGGCACGCCGCGTGGTGGAGGAGTCCGAGGGCGGCAGTGCGGGCAGCTTGTGGACCGCCCACAGGGTGACGCACAGGGCGAGGGCGTCGATCAGGTACAGCTCGGCCAGGCCGATCACCGGGATGAGGGCGCCGGCGAGCAACGGGCCGGCCACCAGGCCGAGTTGCATCACGGTCGAGCCGAGGGCGGCCGCTGCGGCCAGTTCACCGGCGGGAACGAGACGGGCGATGGAGGCGTTGCGGGCGGGTGAGTTGAGGCCGAAGAACGCCTGCTGGACGGCGAGGAGCACCATCAGCACCCACACCGACGCGAGGCCGGTGACGGCCTGGACCCAGAACAGCACCGACGTGACGGCGATCCCGGTGTTGGTGACCAGGAGCAGGGTGCGGCGGTCCACGCTGTCGGCGACGGCGCCGCCCCACAGCGCGAAGATCACCATGGGGAGGAGTCCGGCGAGGCTCGCGTAGCCCACCCAGGCCGAGGAGCCGGTGATGTCGTAGATCTGCTTGGGCACGGCGACGGCGGTCAGCTGGCTGCCGACCGCCGTGACGACGGTGGAGGACCACAGACGCCGGTAGGCGGGGCGGCGCAGCGGGCGGGTGTCCATCGCGAAGCGGCGCCAGCCGCCGCGGGGCGCCGCCCCGGAGTCGCCCTCCGGGGCGGTGTCGTCGCCGGTGCTCTTGGTGGTGTCCACGCGCATCCCGTTGCTCGATACATCTTTCGATACCGGGCACTACTATCGCGGAGATCACCACAGCCGTGACAGCCGGTTCCGCCGATGTCTCACATGCTGTCGGCGCGGCCGCCACGCCCGCCGGTCCCGCTGCCGCTGGGCGCCTCTCCCCCGCTCATGCCCCGACGATCAGCATGCCGCCGAGGACGAGCATGGTGACGGCGACCAGGCCGTCCAGGGCGCGCCATGCCGCGGGGCGGGAGAGGTGGCGGCTGAGCAGTCGGGCTCCGAACCCGAGGGCGGCGAACCAGCACAGGCTCGCCAGGGCCGCGCCGATGCCGAAGGTCCAGCGCAGGGGGCCGCGGTCGGCGGCGATGGAGCCGACCAGGAAGACGGTGTCGAGGTAGACGTGCGGGTTCAGCCAGGTCAGCGCCAGACAGGTGAGGACGGCCCGGCGTACCGAGCCGGCCGTTCCGCTGTCGGCCCGCAACGCCTCCCCGGCGGGCCTGAGCGCGCGCCGTGCGGCGAGGATGCCGTACACGACGAGGAAGCCGCCGCCGACGAGGGCGACCACGGTGAGGACGGCGGGCCAGGCGACGACCACGGCGCCGACCCCGGCGACGCCGAGCGCGATCAGCACCGCGTCGGACAGGGCACAGATCGCCACGACCGGGAGCACCGCGTCCCGGTGCAGTCCTTGGCGCAGGACGAAGGCGTTCTGGGCGCCGATGGCGACGATGAGGGAGAGTCCGGTGCCGAATCCGGCGCTGAGGGCGGAGATTTCGCTGATCACAGGGTCGACGCTAGGAAACCCGGAGCCATTCGTACAGCTAAGGATTCTTACGTACCATTAGCCCTCGTGATGTACTCATGATGTCCCAGCTTCCACTCGATCTCGTCCGGACCCTGCTGACCGTGGTGGACGAGGGCACGTTCGACGCCGCGGCCGGCGCGCTGCATGTGACGCCGTCGGCGGTCAGCCAGCGGGTCAAGGCCCTGGAGCAGCGTGTGGGCCGGGTCCTGCTGATCCGGGAGAAGCCGGTGCGGCCCACCGAGTCGGGCGAGGTGATCGTGCGGTTCGCCCGCCAGCTGTCCCGGCTGGAGCACGACGCGCACGCCGCGCTCGGCATGACGGGCGCCGGGGAGGCGACCCGGGTGTCGATCGCGGTGAACGCGGACTCGCTGGCCACCTGGTTCCTGCCCGCCCTGACCCGGGTGCCGGAGGAGCTGCGGCCCTGTTACGAGCTGCTGCGCGAGGACGAGCAGCACACGGCCCGGCTGCTGCGCGAGGGGCTGGTGATGGCCGCGGTCACCTCGGCGCCGGACGCCGTGGCCGGCTGTTCCGTGCGGGCCCTCGGGCGGATGCGGTACCTGCCCGTCGCGGCTCCGACCTTCGCCCGGCGGTGGTTCGGCGTCGCATCGGAGGTGCCGCTGGAGCAGGTGATCGTCGACGCGCCGGTGGTGTTCTTCGACCGGCGGGACGCGTTCCAGGACGCCTTCGTACGGCGGGTGACCGGAGGCCGCCCGGCCTCGGCGCTACGGCACTACGTGCCGACGTCGGAGGGTTTCGTCGACGCGGTGGTCGGCGGGATGGGCTGGGGCATGGTGCCCGCCATCCAGGCTGAGCCGCTGCTCGCGGCGGGACACCTGGTCGGACTGGCCCCGGAGCGGGCGATGGACGCCCCTCTGTTCTGGCAGCAGTGGAAGCTGGACTCCCCGGCACTGACCGCGGTCGCCGAGGCGGTCGCCGCCGAGGCCGCCGAGGCACTGGAGGGCACCTGACGGCCACGGCGTCGAGGGGGATCACGCCCTGAACGGGCCCTCCAGTGCCGCCCATTGCAGCAACATGATGGTCTTGGCGTCGGCGATCTCCCCGCTGCGGATCATCTCCAGGGCGCGCCGGAAGGGCAGTTCGACGAGTTCGATGTCCTCGCCCTCCTCGTCCAGGCCGCCGCCCTCGTGGGTGCGGGTCGAGGGGCTGTACGGGGCGGCGAAGAAGCTGATCCGCTCGGTGACGGAGCCGGGACTCATATAGACGTCGAAGACGTGCTGGATGTCGCCGATCGTGTGCCCCGTCTCCTCGACGACCTCACGGCGCACGGCGACCTCGGGATGCTCGTCCTCCTCGTCGAGCAGACCGCCCGGTGTCTCCACGAGCATGCCGTCGGCGTGGCCGTTGACGTACACGGGATAGCGGAACTGCCGGGTGAGGAGCACGGTTTCGCGCGCGGTGTCGTAGAGCAGCACGGTGGCGCCGTTGCCCCGGTCGTGCGTCTCGCGTTCCTGGGTGCTCCAGGTGCCGTCGGCGTGCTGGAAGTCGAAGGTGGTGGTGCGCTCCACATACCAGTGGCAGGACAGCAGTTTCACGTCCCGCACCTTGACCCGCGGGTTGCCGGTGAGGTCGAGGCCCGTGCGGTCGAGTCCGGTGCGGCCCCGCCGGTCGGGGATGTCGACGCCGACGTTCTTGTTGGTCATGCCCGCTTTTACCATTCCGCTCCGGTCGGTGCCAGGCGCCCCCAATCCCCCTGCTCCGCGCGTCGCTTGGCGGAATCCGGGGCTCCGGGCCAGCATGCCGGTATGAAGAGCGATCTTTTCTCCAACGAGCACATGGTCCAGCCGGCGTACGCGCCGGGGATGAGTGTGCAGAACGCCAAGTCCATCAAGTACGCCGTCAACGGTGAGATGCTCGCGCGGCAGGGCGCGATGATCGCCTTCCGGGGGAACCTGCAGTTCGAACGCAAGGGTCAGGGCGTGGGCGGCATGCTCAAGCGCGCCGTCACCGGGGAGGGCCTGCCGCTGATGGCGGTACGGGGTCAGGGTGAGGCCTGGTTCGCGCACGAGGCGCAGAACTGCTTCATCGTCGACATCGAGCCGGGCGATGTGTTCACCGTCAACGGGCGCAACGTGCTGTGCTTCGACGCCACGCTGTCGTACGAGATCAAGACGGTGAAGGGCGCCGGCATGACCGGGGGCGGGCTGTTCAACAGCGTGTTCACCGGCCAGGGCAAGCTCGGGCTGGTCTGCGACGGCAACCCGCTCGTCATCCCGGTCTCGCCGCAGCTCCCGGTGTTCGTCGACACGGACGCGGTCGTCGGCTGGACGGCCCACCTCCACACGTCGCTGCACCGCTCCCAGTCGTTCGGCTCGATGATCCGCGGCGGCTCCGGGGAGGCCGTGCAGCTGAAGCTGGAGGGCGAGGGATTCGTGGTCGTACGGCCGAGCGAGGTGACGGCGCAGACCCAGCAGCACTGACCGAAGGCGAGGAGGGGGCCGGGCCGACAGGGCGGCGCACCCGTGATCGAACAAGCTTTCTATTGCCGGGGTAGGCTGCTGGTATGGCCATGCACCTCCAGGGCTCCCTCTTCGACCAGTCCGACGACCTTCGCCTCGGCCCTCTCGACGGCCTGAGCCGGCGCGAGCTGGGCTCCGGGGCCTGGGTCGACCTGCTGCCCGGCTGGCTCACCGGTGCCGACGCGCTGTTCACGCGGCTCGCCGAGGAGGTGCCCTGGCGGGCCGAGCGGCGGCAGATGTACGAGCAGGTCGTCGACGTCCCCCGGCTGCTCGCCTTCTACGGCGTCGACGACCCGCTGCCGCACCCCGTCCTGGAGGAGGCCCGGAACACCCTCTCCGCGCACTACGCCGAGGAACTGGGCGAGCCGTTCGCCACGGCGGGGCTGTGCTACTACCGCGACGGCCGGGACAGCGTGGCCTGGCACGGCGACCGGATCGGGCGGGGAGCCCGCGAGGACACGATGGTGGCCATCCTGTCCGTGGGCGATCCCCGCGATCTGGCCCTGCGGCCGCACGGCGGCGGGGAGACGCTGCGCTTCCCCCTGGGCCACGGCGACCTGATCGTGATGGGCGGCTCCTGTCAGCGCACCTGGGACCACGCGATCCCGAAGTCGACGCGGGCGGTGGGGCCGCGCGTCAGCGTCCAGTTCCGGCCGCGGGGCGTGCACTAGGAGTGTCTGCGCCAGAAGCGCGTCGTGCGTGCTGATGCGCCTGCGGGAGCAACTGCCATGCCGGAAGCAGGGCGGGGCCGGTACCGTCGCGCTGTCCCGGCCCCGAGATGTCGGAACGAGCCCACGTCGCGCACCGTGCCGCCGCTCTCTCCGGTGAAGGAGGGGGCGAAGACGAGGGCGACGTAGTCGCGGCGGGCGAAGAGACGGCCGCGTACGGTCAGCGGCGAGGAGACCAGTGAAAGCCGCTCAGGCAGCGCCTGAGCCGGTCCTCGGGAGCGGGTGGGTCAGTCGGGGCCGCTCCAGTCGAAGGGGAAGTGCTTGCTCGACTTGCCGGTGCGGTCCCAGGAGAAGCCGAACGCGTCCGCGCGGTCGACGGTGGCCCGCCCCCATGTGGCGACCTGTCCCGGCCCGACCTCGGCGCCCGGGGCGTTGTGGACCTGGACACGCGCGCCGTCGACGGTGGTCGGGCCGGTGAGCGCCTCGGCGGCCGCCGTGACCCGGCCGGGGATCTCCGCCCGCCAGGTGGCGAGGTCCTCGTCGATCTCGACGTGGATGGGTGCGGCGTCCATGCCGCGTATCTCGGGGTGGAACATCGCCCCGAACCGCGCCGGCCAGCCACCCGCCTCACCGCCGAAGACAGCGCCGAGAGCGCCACGCTGCTGTTCGTCGGCGCGTTCGTCCAGGAAGACCGCGGCGTACGGGGCGGTGTGCTCGCCGGCCCAGACGTTGCCCGTGAAGGAACCGAGCATCAACACGTTCAGGCCGTCGAGCCGGACGTCACCGTAGCTGCCCGCCCGGATGTGCCAGACCAGGACGCCTTCGCAGTCACCGTAGGTCGGGGGCTGGGCGAAGGTGCACGGGCAGGGGACGGCGCAGTTGCACACGTCGAACCAATCGCCGACCAGATGCCAGCGCGTCGTAGTCGTCGTCTGTTCTGTCATCTCTCTTCCCTCCTGCCGAGCCCCAGGAGCTCACTCGGAGTGGAGAGACCGCGTGTCCCGAGCCCGGTCCCGGGATCGGGAGCAGGTCTCTCTCCCAGCTTGCGCCTCCCGTCTCCGGTGCGGAACCCCGCCCAGGGGCGGGGATCACATGGTCATCGACGGCATCGCTTCCCGCAGCCCCGGCAGCAGCCAGTCCTGGAAGGGCGCGAGCACGGCCATGACCACGAACACGACGCCCACGGCGCGGGCGAGCAGTGGGCCCCGGGACCACAGCTTCTCCGCGAAGATCACCACGGCGAGTCCGGCCATCGCCGCCACGTTCATGACGCCCAACGGCACGAGGACGACCATCAGCCCGGCGCAGCAGCCGACGCAGTAGGCGCCGTGATGGAGACCCACCCGCAGGTCGCGGGACGGCCCTCGGAAGCCTGCGTAGCGCACCAGGTGGCCCATGGGGTCGCGGCAGTGCCGCAGACAGACGGACTTCAGGGGGCCCAACTGGTAGAGGCCCGCGAGCAGGAAGGCGACCGAGCCGATCCAGCGACCGGCCGTGGGGTGATCGTCCACGAGGCTGCCGGTGAGGGCCAGTGCCGCATAAGCGAGCAGGCCGAAAGCGGTCCACACCAGCAGATATCCGGCCACGAACTCAACGGTACGGGCGGTACGCGCCCAGCCGGAGTGCTCTCGGCCGATGCCCCGCACCCAGGTGATCGCCACGGGAGCCATGGAGGGCAGCATCATGGCCGCCATCATCGTGACCCACAACACCAGGAACAGGGGCAGCGCCATCCCCATCGTGCCGGGCTCGACACCCATGTCCCGGGCCTGGCCGATCGTCAGCACCCAGGCGGGGACGGCGATCAGGACCACGAGGAGCCAGGCGACCGCGAGGTCCCGCGTGGGCAGCAGGCCCCCACCCGCTCTGGTCGGGGCGACCGACCGGCCGGCTACGAGGGCGGAACTCCGGCTGTGACGCATCGGCGTGTTCTCCTGCGGCTCCTTCCAGCAGAACATTCCCCCGCCTTCCACGCGACTCGATGCGAGGGAGGTTCCGCAGGAAGGTCCCGGGCGCGCATGCCCATGACTGCCGAGCCGCGGCGGCCGACCATGCAGTCGAAACCGCCTGACTCCACGCCTCGCGAGGGGCGCGCCGGTGGAGCGGGAGATCGATCGGTGGCCGACGAGCCCCCGGGCGCGGCCGTATCGGGCCGCGCCCGGGGGCCCACGAGCTGGGGTCTACGACCCAGGCCTGGCCGCCTGCGCCGCTTGAGTCACCGGTGGAACCCCTGGCGGGCGGTCTCCTCCCGGGACGCGAGCGCGCGGGACTGGGAGGTCCGCGCCAGCTTCGGACCCAGCCAGCGTTTGAGACGGCGCAGCGCCTCCAGCCGGCCGGCGGCGCGGTCGAGACGGTAGTAGAGCTGCGGCGGTACGTACGGCAGCAGCGGGGAGTGCCGCTGGCCGAGCAGGGCGAACATCTGCTCCGGGGGGAGGTGGATGTAGCGCGGCAGGTTCTCGTACCACTGGGCGCTGTAGCGGGCCGCGCTCTGGAGCCGGAGCAGGTCGGCCTTGCGTCGGCGCTCGTACGCGGCGAGCGCGGCCTCCTTGTCCGACAGCGTCCCGAGCTCCCCCGCCAGGCAGATGGCGTCCTCCAGGGCGAGAGTGGTGCCGGCGCCGATGGAGTAGTGGGTGGTGTGCGCGGCGTCGCCGAGCAGGACGATGTCGCCGTGGCGCCAGGTGCGGTTGGTCAGGGTGCGGAAGGTGAGCCACTGGGCGGCGCCGTCGCCCTTCTCCCGGCCGATCAGCGGATGTCCGTCGAGGATGTCGGCGAAGATCTTCTCCAGCCGGGCCAGGCCGTCCGCCTCTCCCCTGGCGTCCATGCCGAGACCGGCGAGCGTCCGAGGGGAGCACTCGATGACGCAGGTGCTCTGCTCGTCGCTGAACGGGTAGCCGTAGGCCCAGATCCAGCCGTGGTCGGTCTCCTGGAACGAGAACGTGAACGAGTCGAACACCTTGGAGGTGCCGAGCCAGATGTAGGCGTTGCGGCCGAGGGCGATGTCGCTGCCGAACCGGTCGGCGTACCGTTCGCGCACCGCGCTGTTGACGCCGTCGCCCGCCACCACGAGGTCGGCGTCGGGCAGGTCGTCGGCGGTGACCTCGTGCTCGTACTCCACGCGCACTCCCAGGGACCGGGCGCGTTCGGCGAGCAGTTCGAGCAGTCGGTGCCGGCCGATGCCGAAGCCCTCGTCGCCGGGCTGGACCGTCGTGCGGTCGCGGACGTGGGCCACCCCACTGGTCCAGCTGACGGAGTTCTCGCTGATCGCGAGGGCCGTCTCGGGGTCTCCTTCGCGGAGCTTGTCCAGTAGCTCGGACCAGTAGGTCACGCCCCAGCCGTAGGTGGATCCGGCGGGGTTCCGTTCATGGACGGTGATGTCGTGGGACGGATCCTGACGCTTCATCAGGATCGAGAAGTACAGGCCTGCGGGTCCGCCGCCGACGCATGCGATCTTCACGCACACTCCCATTTCGCCACGCAAAGCGATCAATTGACCACGAAGGGTAACAGCGCGAGGACCGTCCGGGTTCGCGCCACTTTGCGCGCGTGACCCCGGCCACGGCGATCACACCATCGCCGCAAGATCATCGGCGGCGAACGCCCCCTCGGGCGGAATATCTCCCTCCGCACGCGTTCGAGAGCCCTTCACGGCAAGATCATCTTCGTTCAAGCTTGTACGACATGTGCTTAATTGTCCGGATCGCAGCCAACCGACTTTCTGTGATTTCTCCGGTGATCCACTCGGTCGATAGGCATGACGGGTCAACCCGATCCCCCTCCCAGGAGGTTCCGCATGCCTGAAATCACCCGTCGCCATGTCCTCGGGGCCGGAGCCGGAGCCGCCGTCGCGGCGGCCGTGACGGCCAGCGTCTGCGCCCCGGCCGCGGTCGCCGACGACCACGACCACCACGGCGGGCCCGATGCGTTCGACGAGGTCTACCGGGGGCGCCGGATACAGGGCAGGGCGACCGCGGGCGGCGGCCACCACCACGGCGCCGGCTACGCCGTGTACGTCGACGGGGCCGAGCTGCACGTGATGCGGAACGCCGACGGCAGCTGGATCAGCGTCGTCAGCCACTACTCCCCCGTGCCGACCCCGCGCGCCGCCGCGCGCGCCGCGGTCGACGAACTCCAGGGCGCCCGTCTCGTCCCCTTCAACTGACCGCACCCGCACCACCACGAGCACCACCAGCACCACGAGGAGCCGCGCACCCATGACCATACGCAAGAACCAGGCCGCCCTGACCGCCGACGAGAAGCGACGCCTCGTCGCCGCGCTGATCGAGCTGAAGCGCTCCGGCCGCTACGACGCCTTCGTCACGACGCACAACGCGTTCATCCTCGGCGACACCGACAACGGCGAGCGGACGGGCCACCGTTCACCGTCCTTCCTGCCCTGGCACCGCAGATTCCTGCTGGAGTTCGAGCAGGCCCTGCAGTCCGTGGACCCCACGGTCGCCCTGCCCTACTGGGACTGGACGACGGACCGCACACCGCGTGCGTCGCTCTGGGCCCCGGACTTCCTCGGCGGCACCGGCCGCAGCCGTGACGGACAGGTGACGGACGGGCCGTTCGCCGCGTCCACCGGGAACTGGCCGATCAATGTGCGCATCGACGGGCGCACCTTTCTGCGCCGCGCCCTCGGAAGCGCGGTGCGGCAGCTGCCGACGCGGGCCGAGGTGGAGTCCGTCCTCGCGATGCCGACGTACGACATGGCGCCCTGGAACAGCGCGTCGGACGGGTTCCGCAACCATCTGGAGGGCTGGCGGGGCGTCAACCTCCACAACCGCGTGCACGTGTGGGTGGGCGGCCAGATGGGCACCGGGGTCTCCCCCAACGACCCGGTCTTCTGGATGCACCACGCCTACATCGACAAGCTGTGGGCCGAGTGGCAGCGCCGCCACCCGGGCTCGACGTACCTGCCGGCGGCCGGCACCCCGAACGTGGTGGATCTCGACGAGACCATGAAGCCGTGGAACGACACGACCCCGGCCGCGCTGCTCGACCACACCCCGCACTACACGTTCGACACGGCCGGCTAACCGGCGTCGGTCCGCTCCGCCGTACGGCACTCCGGGTGGCCCCAGCCCTGGTCGTTCTTGGCGATGGACTCGCCCGCGGCGTAGGAGCGGCCGCACATGCAGCGGCCGGGAAACTTCGCCTTGATCGTGCGGGACGAGGACGCCCCGGCCCTGCCGCCGGCCTTGCCGGGCCTCTTCTTCGCCGGGGCCCGGCGGGAGGGGACCGTGTCGGGTGCGGCCGGGGGCTCCGGGGAGCCCAGTGCGCTGCCCGCGGGCTCCTGGACGGTGGCCGCCTGGCTCGCCGCGCGGTCGGCGAAGTCGTTGAGGCGGTCGCCGTCGACCTGGTGGGCGGGGACGTAGCGGAACTCGACCGTGCGGCCGGCGAGCAGCTCGTCGATGCGGACGACCAGCTCCTGGTTGGCGACCGGCTTGCCGGCGGCGGTCCGCCAGCCGTTGCGCTTCCAGCCGGGCAGCCAGGTGGTGACCGCCTTCATCGCGTACTGGGAGTCCATCCGGATCTCGATCGCGACCTCCGGGTCGGTGGCGGCCAACAGCCGCTCCAGCGCCGTCAGTTCGGCGATGTTGTTGGTGGCCCTGCCAAGCGGGCCGGCCTCCCAGCGGGAGGGGATCTCGTCGTCCTCGGCCACCACCCAGGCCCAGCCCGCTGGTCCGGGGTTTCCCTTGGACGCTCCGTCACAGGCGGCCACAACACGTTCCGGCATGGCGTCGATCATGCCATGCGCGGGGGTGCGGTCCCGTCCACGGGCCCCGCTCCCCCGCCCCTGCCGTGCGGGCGGCTCAGTCCACGGCGCTCAGCTTCGGCATCTCGCCCTGGGTGTGGGTGACGTCGATCACCGAGAAAGAGGCGCCCTGCGGGTCGCTGAGCGCCGCGAAGCGGCCGAAGGGGGTGTCCATCGGGCCGAAGCGGAGGACGCCGCCCAGCTTGGTGGCCTTGGCGACCGCGTCGTCGCAGTCGGCGACGGTGAAGTAGACGTTGATGTACGAGGGGACCTCGGGCGGGAAGTCGTCGGTCATCTTCATCCGGCCGATCAGCGGCTCCTCCCCCAGGTCGAAGACCCGGAAGTCCATGCCGGGTTCGTCGGGGGCCTCCATCTGCCGGGCCCGGTAGCCGAAGACGGCCGGGAAGAAGGCGTCGGACTTCTCCACGTCGCGGGTGAAGATCTCAGCCCAGGCGTAGGCGCCGGGCACGCCCATCGCCTCGAAGCCCTCGTGGAGACCCGCCTGCCAGACGCCGAAGACCACACCTTCCGGGGAGCGGGCGAGGAGCATGGAGCCGAAGTCGCCGACCTGCATCGGGTCCATCAGCAGTTCGCCGCCGTGTTCACGGATCCTGGCGCCGGTGGCGTGCACGTCGGAGGAGGCGAAGTACAGGCACCAGGCGGACTGCCCCTCCTGTCCGGGCATCGGCGGGACGACCGCGGCCACCGCCTTGCCGCCCGCGTACGCCTGCGTGTAGTTGCCGTACTCGGAGGACGACTCGCCGAACGTCCAGCCCAGTACGTCGCCGTAGAAGCGCTTGGCCCCCTCGATGTCGCCGAACATCGCGTCGGCCCAGCAGGGGACTCCCTCGGGACGTGCGGCCATGGCTGCCACTCTCCTCGGTTCGACCGGTGGTTTGCGCGGGTCTCACGCTAGCCAGGGGCCGCTCATGCCGCGCGCCGAAGAGGACAGACCGCATGAAATCGCTCGGCAGGAGAGCGAGAGCAGCGGGGCGGAACCACGGCCGTGGGTCTTCTGATAATTTCGGCGACGCTCGCACTCCTGTTCACTCGACTCATCAGGTGCGCCCCATGTCCGGCCGACCGTTCCGACGTACGGCGATGCCGTGCGCCCGCGACCGGTGGGCGTACGCCGTGGTCGTCGTCTCGCTGGCGCTGGCCGCCTTCGTGCTGTCCTGTGTGGGGTCACCTCCCGGTGAGGGGGCGCGCAGGGCCGGTCCCCCGTTCACGGGGCCGGTGTTCTCCGGCGCGGCGACGGCGGGAGTGTCCGTCGCGGCGGCGCGGACCGACCACGCCGAGCACGACCCGTGCGAAGAGGGCCCCGGACACGACTGCCACTCGTCCGACCCACGGGCCGTTCTCGGCCACGCGCCGCTGCCGGGCGCCGACCACAGCACCGTGCCGTGGCAGCCCGCCGCCGGGCCCGCCATGTCGGGGCTCGACCCGGCCCGTGACCCCGGCCGGGCCCGCCCGCCCGACCTCCACGTCCTGCAGTTGCTCCGGGTCTAGGCCGCCGGGCCCTACCCCAGACACCGAAGACGACTCGCAGCACCGCCTGCCCGGGGAGGGCACGGCGGGGAGAGGGACATCCCGTGGCTACATCCAAGGCGAAGGCCGGCAAGAACCCCAAGGGCAACAAGGAGACCGGGAAGACCAGGGAGGCGGCGCGCCGCGCCCGCGTCGAGGAGATACGCAAGGCCGAGCAGGCCCGTGAGCGGCGGATGCGTCTGCTCACGCTCGGCGTCACCACGGTGATCCTCGCCGGGCTCGTCGGCGGCGGCTGGTTCCTGATCGACGCCGCGCAGGACAAGGAAGAGGCGAAGGCCGCGCCGGTCGACGGCGTGCGGAGCTGGTCGAAGCTCACCCAGAACCACGTCAACGGGAGCGTGGACTACAAGATGAGCCCGCCGGTGGGCGGTGACCACAACCAGGTGTGGGTGAACTGCGACAAGCAGGTGTACACCAAGGCCGTACCGAACGAGAACGCGGTGCACGGGCTGGAGCACGGCGCGGTGTGGGTGACGTACAACGACAAGGCGGCGAAGGCGGACGTCGAGTCGCTGTCCGGCCTCGTGAAGAAGACGTCGTACACCTTCATGAGCCCGTACGAGGACCAGTCGTCGCCGATCGTGCTGAGCGCCTGGGAGCACCAGCTGAAGGTGGACAAGGCGTCCGACCCGCGGGTGCAGAAGTTCCTCGACAAGTACGTCCAGGGCGAGCAGACGCCGGAGCCGGGTGCCGCCTGCTCGGGCGGCATGACGCCGTAAGGTGAGCACGCGGGGGCGTCCGGCCGGGCCGGGCGCCCTCGTGGCCGATGAAGGGCTTCCCCCTGGTGCCGGGCTGTGCTTGCCTGGTGAGCCTTTTCGGTGGCCGGGGCGGGAGTCGCGCATGCGCAAGCCGTGGATGGCGGGAGTGGCGGGGGCGGTGCTGTCCGCACTGCTGCTCGGCGGGTGCGGGGATCCGCAGGGCCCACCGGACGAGGCGCCCTCGGCGCCCTCCGGCCCGGACGCGTCGCCGACCACACGGCAGCGGGCGGCCACCGCGTCCCCGGGCACACCCGCCGCGAAGCCCGCGCCCGAGGTGCTGTATCTCGGGGACTCGATCGCCACGGAGAACCAGAAGGTCCTCGGCGAGTTGCTGAAGGACGAACTGCACGCCCGGTACACGGCCGTCCCCTACTCCGGTACGACGCTGTGCGACTACCTGGAGGGCACCGCCGACCGGTCGCTCGTGCCGGCCGCCGACAAGGCGGCGGCGCTGGTGCGGCGGCTGCGCCCGGACTACGTCGTGCTGCAGTTCTGGGGCAACGCGTGGGACTACACACCCTGCATGGACGGCGTCACCTACGGCGAGGACCGCACCGCGTACCTCTCCCGGTACGCGGCCGCGGCCGAGCGTCTTACCGAGCAGATCGCGGGGGCGGGCGGTACGCGCCGACCGACCCTCGTGTGGGTGCTCCAGGGGCCGGACCCGATGACCCCGGACAGGGTCCGCCGGGTAAACGCGCTCTATCAGAAGCAGGCCGGGGCCTCCGGTGACCTCGTCGCCGACGCGGGCAAGGCCGTGAGCCCGGCGTCCGGGCGCTACACCTGGGCGCAGTACCTGCCGTGCACCGCGTACGAGCGCGCGCACGACGGCTACTGCACCCAGCCCGACCGGGGCCGCACGGCCGTCCACCACGACAAGGACCTGCTGCACTTCTGCCTGGCCCCGACGACATCGAAGCCGCGGCCGTGCCCGGTGCGCTCCCCCGGGGTCACACGGATGGCCCGCGAGATCACCCGGGCCATCGCCGAGGCCCGGTCCTAGCCCGGCCGCCGGGTCGGCCCTGATCCGGGCGGGGTCCGCAGCTCAGGCCTGCTGGGTGCTGCTCAGGCCTGCTGGGAGGCCGGCTCGGGGTCGGAGTGAGGGCACCCGGCGCCGGTCGCTACTCGCCCGCGTACGCCTTCTCCAGGGTGGCGATGTCCAGCTTGCCCATCGACATCATCGCCGCGTTCGCGCGGGACGCCCGCCGCGGGTCGGGGTCGCTGATCATCTCCATGAGCCGGGTCGGGATGACCTGCCAGGACACACCGAACCTGTCCTTGAGCCACCCGCAGGGACCCGCCTCGCCGCCGCCCTCGGTCAGCTTGCTCCAGTAGTGGTCGACCTCGTCCTGGTCCGCGCAGAAGATCTGGAAGGAGATGGCCTCGGTGAACTTGTACTGGGGGCCGCCGTTGAGCGCGAGGAACCGCTGGCCGTT
Organism: Streptomyces ossamyceticus; assembly: GCF_001418475.1. Classification (GTDB taxonomy): domain Bacteria; phylum Actinomycetota; class Actinomycetes; order Streptomycetales; family Streptomycetaceae; genus Streptomyces; species Streptomyces ossamyceticus. Next base: position 33,977 of record NZ_LIQX01000086.1, read on the forward strand.
GGCCACGAATTCGACGGCGAGGACGGCGCCGGCCGGGAGCGGCGCGCTCTCGGGGACGTGGGTGACCCGGCCCAGCCGGGAGTTCTTGAAGATCGAGACGTAGTGGGCGGCCGCTTCCTCGGCCTGGCCGTCGAACCACAGGCAGGTGGTGAAACCGTCGCTGGACATGTGTGCCTCCTCGGCGGGACGGGTCGTCATCCCTGTCGACCGATCCTGATGCGGAAACTCATCGGCGGCGCGGGCACGAATCGCGGGGCGCGCCTCGAAACCGGTGCGGCTCTGCTGTCGGCGAATCTGCCGCGGGCAGAGAAAGTCCAGGTGGGAGGCGGTCTCTGGGAAGACTGGCGGCAGGCGGCCACGGTGGCCGCGTCACTCACCTGGAGGATGCAGTATGGCTCCCCTGATCACCGGCTGGGCCCCGTCGCTCGCCCCGCGCGCGGAGGAGGGCGACACCCCGCCCTCCCGCTTCGACGACCATCTCGCCGCGCAACTGCTCGGGCAGCGGATCGTGTTCCTCGGCACCCAGGTCGACGAGGTCTCCGCCAACCGGGTCTGCGCGCAGTTGCTGCTGCTGTCGGCGGAGGACCCGCGCACCGACATCAGCCTGTACATCAACAGTCCCGGCGGTTCGGTGACGGCGGGGCTCGCCATCTACGACACGATGCGGCTGATCCCGAACGACGTGTCGACCCTCGTCATGGGCTTCGCGGCGAGCATGGGCCAGTTCCTGCTGACCGTGGGCACGCGCGGCAAGCGGTTCGCGCTGCCCAACGCGCGGATCATGATGCACCAGCCGTCGGCGGGCATCGGGGGCACCGCCGCCGACATCGAGATCCAGGCGGAGAACCTGGAGTTCACCAAGCGGGCCATCGAGCGGATCACCGCGGAGCACACGGGCCAGACCCCGGAGACGATCGCCAGGGACGGCGACCGGGACCGCTGGTTCACGGCAGAGCAGGCGAGGGACTACGGGATGGTCGACCGGGTCGTCGAATCGCTCGACGACGTCCGCCCGGCCTCGTCCCGGCGACGGATGGGACTGCAGTGATGGGGACGTACACGATTCCGAACGTGGTGGAGCGGACCCCTCAGGGCGAGCGGTCGTACGACGTGTACAGCCGGCTGCTGTCCGAGCGGATCATCTTCCTGGGCACGGAGATCGACGACGGGGTGGCGAACGTCGTCATCGCGCAGTTGCTGCATCTGGAGTCGTCGGCACCGGAGAGCGAGATCGCCGTCTACATCAACTCGCCCGGCGGATCGTTCACTTCGCTGATGGCGATCTACGACACGATGTCGTTCGTGCGGGCGCCGATCTCGACGGTCTGCGTGGGGCAGGCGGCGTCCACAGCGGCGGTGCTGCTCGCGGGCGGGGACCCGGGGCGGCGGTACGTGCTGGAGCACGCGCGCGTGCTGCTGGGGCAGCCGGCCAGCGGGGGCAGCCGCGGAACGGTGTCGGACCTCGCCCTCCAGGCCAAGGAGATGGCGCGGATCCGGGCCCAGGTCGAGGAGGTGCTGGCCCGCCACACCCACCATGACGTGGCGGACCTGCGGGCCGACATGGACCGCGACAAGGTGTTCACGGCGGCGGAGGCGGTGGCGTACGGGCTGGCCGACGAGGTGCTGCGTCGACGGGGGGTGTGAGGGGCGGCCGGACGAGCCCCCGTCGGCGTGGCTCCCCGCGCCCCCGAGGAGCGCGGGGAGCGCGGGGGCAGCGCTTCAGGCCACCAGGCAGAGGCCGTTGTGCGGGGAGCCGGTGGTCGTCGCGCGGCGCGTCGTGGACGTGGAGGTTCGGCGGGTCACCGACGTGGGTGTACGGCGCCTCAGGGACGTGGCCGTACGGCGCGTCAGTTCGTCCCCGGCCAGGGACAACAGGTCACCGAGGTTCAGGCCGAGGGCCTGGGCGGCGGCCGCGAGGACCTCGGAGGACGCCTCCTTGCGGCCGCGCTCCACCTCCGAGAGGTACGGCATGGAGATCCGTGCCGCGTCGGCCACGTCCTTCAGGGTGCGTTCCTGGGCCAGCCG
>NZ_LIQX01000860.1 GCF_001418475.1 Streptomyces ossamyceticus
GGCACGGTGGGCACGGTGGGCGCGGACCCTTGAGCGGGCACGGTGGGCACGGTGGGCACGGTGGGCGCGGCCGGTGGGGTGGCGGGACCGTCGGTCATGGCAGGAACGCTCTCTTGTCGCCTGCTGATGGGACGAGGTCGATTTTGTATGTAGAGATGACAAAAATCTCCACTAATCACTCAACGTGATGCGTGCCACAGCGAGTGACACCAGCGGATACCGCCGTCCCATACCGCCGTCCCCAACCGCAGCCCCATACAGCCGTCCCACCCACCACCCTTGTCACCCGACCCGCCCGCTATGTTCGAGCCGTTCATCCGACATTCGGAGCTGGCATGCAGAAGACAGACGAACCGGCCGAGGAGACGGCGGCGGCGGTGAGAGCGGCCCAAGCGAAGGCGCCCGACTCGAACACGCCCGAGGACACGCCCGAGGACACGGCCGAGCACTCCTGGCCCCGCCACTGGCTCCTCCTGCTCCTCGGCGCGGCCGTCGTCCCCGGTGCCGTGCTGTTCCTCGTCGGGCGGGGGCTGGAGGAACCGGCCGTCGAGGCGTGGCGGACGGTGTGTCTGTCCATCGCCGTGCAGGCGCTGCCGTTCCTGCTGCTCGGTACGGCCCTGTCGGGGGCCATCAACGCGTTCGTACCGGCGAAGGCGTTCAGCCGGCTGCTGCCGTGCAACCCCGCCCTGGCGGTCCCGGTGGCGGGCGCCGCCGGAGTCGTCCTGCCCGGCTGCGAGTGCGCGTCCGTGCCGGTCGCGAACAGTCTGATACGTCGGGGGGTCGACCCGGCAGCCGCGTTCGCCTTCCTGCTGTCGGCCCCCGCTGTCAACCCGATCGTCCTGGTCGCCACCGCCGTCGCCTTCCCCGGCAGCCCCGAGATGGTGCTGGCCCGGCTGCTCGCCTCGCTCCTCACCGCCGCCTCGATGGGCTGGCTGTGGCTGTGGCTGGGCCGCGCCGAGTGGCTGAAGCCGGTCCCCCGCCACACGGGACACCAGGTGGGGCGCAGCCGCTGGACGGAGTTCCGGCTCGGCTTCCAGCACGACTTCCTGCACGCGGGCGGCTTCCTGGTGGTAGGCGCGATGGCGGCGGCCACCTTCAACGTCGTGGTCCCGCGTTCCGTGCTCGACACCTTCGCCGACTCGCCCTGGCTCTCGGTGCTGTTCCTCGCCGGGCTCGCCATCCTCCTGTCGGTCTGCTCCGAGGCCGACGCCTTCGTCGCCGCCTCCCTCTCCGGCTTCTCGCCCCTCGCGCGGCTCACGTTCATGGTGGTCGGGCCGATGGTCGACCTGAAGCTGATCGCCCTCCAGACAGGCACGTTCGGCCGGGCCTTCGCGCTCCGCTTCTCCGCCGCGACCGTCGTCGTGGCGATCCTCGCCAGCGCCCTGATCGGAGGCGTCCTGCTGTGAAACGACCTCTCCAGGCCCTCCTGCTCCTCGTCAGCGGTCTCGGCCTGCTCCACGCGACGGTGTTCACGGACCTCTACCTCAGATACGTGAAGGAGGGCATGCGCCCTCTGCTCATCGCCTCGGGAGCCGTGCTGCTCCTGCTGGGCGCGGCGGAGGCGTGGTCGCTCCGCAAACCGACCGCCCCCACCCTGAACGACGCGCAAGCCGCCCCCGACCACACCGCCCAGCCCCACCAAGCCCATGAAGAGACGGATCACAGTCACCACGCCCATGACCACGCCCATGACCACGCCCATGACCACGACCACAGCCACAGCCACGGTCATGACCACTCCACCCCGCCCCGCATAGCGTGGCTCCTCCTGCTCCCCGCCCTGAGCCTGCTCTTCTACGCGCCGCCGGCCATCGGCGCGTACAGCGCGTCCCGTGAGGCGCCGAAGGCCGTGGCGGTGAAGGACCAGGACGAGTTCGATCCGCTCCCCGCGACGTCACCGCTGCCGATGACCCTCACGGACTTCACCAGCCGTGTGCAGCAGGACCGGGCGAAGGCCATCGAGGGGCGGGTGGTCCGGATGACCGGTTTCGCGACGCCCGACGGCAGCGGCGACGGCTGGTACCTGACCCGTTCGATCTTCAGCTGCTGCGCGGCGGACACCCAGTTCGTGAAGGTCCGCGCCCACGGCACCCCGGCCCCGTCCGCGGACACCTGGGTCACGGTCACCGGCACCTGGCACGTCGGCGGCACCCTCGGCACGAACTCCGCCGACGTCGCCCTCGACGTCCGCACGATCGAGAAGGTCCCCCGCCCGACGAACGGCTACACGGACGCCCTTCCACCCCTGGCCGACTGATACCCCGCCCGCATACCCCGCCCGCATCCGACCTCGGAGAGTAGAACGGTGCTCCCCTTCTTCGTCTACGGCACGCTGCGCCCCGGCGAGCACAACCACGACCTCTTCCTCCGGGGCCGTACGAGTTCCGAGGAACCTGCGACGATGCGGGGCCTGGCGCTCTACGACGGCCCCGGCTACCCGTACGCCGTCGAGGCCCCCGGCGAAGCGGCCGTGGTGAAGGGCGACCTGGTCACGGCCCGCCCCGAGACGTACGCGGCGCTTCTGCGATCCCTGGACCACCTGGAGGAGTACAGCCCCGGTGCCCCCACGAACCTGTACGAACGGGTCCGCCGCGCCGCGGTCCTCGCCGACGGCACGTCCGTGCAGGCGTGGGTGTACGTCGCCGCGCCGACGGTCGCTGCGCGGCGACGTACACCCACG
>NZ_LIQX01000861.1 GCF_001418475.1 Streptomyces ossamyceticus
CGCGGGTCACCCCCTCGCCGGCCCAGCCAGCCGTGGGCCGGACCGGCGAGGGGGTGACCCGCGGGGCACGTGGTCTGCCAAGGGGAGTCCTCGTCAACCGCGAAGCGGTAGGCAGGGCGGGGCAGCAGGGCCCCCGCCACCGCTCCCCAGAGGGCGGCGACGGCCGTCAGGACGATCAACCAGAGGTCCGGATCCACGGGGGTCAGCCTAGGGGGGTGGGGTGTGGGCGCCGCGAGGGTTTTCCGCCCCCGCCGCCCCTACCCGTCCCGTCCTCCGGGGGCTGCGCCCCTTCGACCCCGCGTCGCTTCGGGGGCTGCCGCCCCCGGGCCCCCGCCGGGGGATGCGCTCGTGGGTGTCCGCGGGTTCGTGGGGGCTGGTCGCGCAGTTCCCCGCGCCCCTGAGAGGCGGGGGCTGCGCCCCCTGCCTCTCGCCTTCGCCCGGCCTCTCGCCTTCGCCCAGCCCCCTACTTCGTTTCCGTCGCCGCTCCCTTGCGGCGTTTTCTCTGGGTGTAGGTCTCCAGGGCCTGCCAGAGGTCTCGGCGGTCGGCCTCCGGCCAGGGGGTGTCGGTGAAGTGGAGTTCGGCGTAGTGGGCGTGCCAGGGGAGGAAGTTGGAGATACGGAGTTCGCCGCTGGTGCGCCACAGGAGGTCCACGTCGGGCATGGCGTGGTGCGGGAGGTAGGCGGCGAACTGCTGCTCGGTGACGCGGGAGGGGTCGATGTCGCCGGCGAGGGCGGCGCGCGCGAGGGCCGCGCCCGCCCGGGTCAGTTCGGCGCGGCCTCCGTAGTTGACGCAGATGTTGAGGGTCAGGCCCGTGCGGTGGCGGGTGGCGCGTTCCTGGGAGCGCAGGACCTCGACGACATCGTCCGGGAGGCCGTCGGGTGAGCCGATCCAGCGCAGGCGCACGTCGTGCTGGAGCAGTTCGCCGTCGAGGAGTTCGGCGCGCATGATGGCGAACAGCTTGGAGACCTCGTCGGGTGACCGCTTCCAGTTCTCCGTGGAGAACGCGTACACCGTCAGATGGCTCAGGCCGATCTCCAGGGCGCCCTGGACGACATCGCGCAGGGCGACCGCCCCGGCGCGGTGGCCCTCGTCGCGGGGCAGGCCGAGGCCCGTGGCCCAGCGGCCGTTGCCGT
>NZ_LIQX01000862.1 GCF_001418475.1 Streptomyces ossamyceticus
CCCTACGCCCCCGGAAACGGCTTCCCCCGCCCCTGTCGGGGAAGATCCGGCGCCGCTCCCGTCGCCGACCCGCAGAACTCCCGTACCGCGCTCGTGCGGGCCACCACGCGCCCCCGGTGCACGACGATCCGGGTGTACGCCAGGGAGAGCACACCGGCGAGCGTTTCGCCCCGGACGGCCAGCAGTTCGGCGGGGAAACCGGCCTCCACGCGCACCTCGGGCAGGCCCAGGGCCGCCCGCGCCGCCCCGCTCACCGCGTCGTACGCGTCCTCCGCACGCAAACCGTCCCGCGAGGCCAGCAGATACGCGGCCTCCAGCGGATCACCACGCCCCACCGGGTTGGAGACGTCCCGCAGGGCCCCGCTGCCCGCCGCGACCCGCACCCCTGCCGACCGCAGCAGCCGTACGGGCGCGGTGCCCCCGCCGTCCACGGTGCCGCAGCCGCCCTGGGGCAGGGAGAAGACGCCCACGCCGGCCGCCGCCAACTGGTCCGCGGCGCGGGACGCGACCGGGGCGGGAAGGCGCGCGAGGCCCGCGCACGGGCCGAGGGTCACGCCGGGACGCAGCCCGCCCGCCATGGCCGCGAGCCGGGCGAGCCGGGCCGGGTCGTCGGCGTCGGTGTGCAGGTCGACCGGGCAACCGTGCTCGGAGGCGATGTCCAGCACGGCCTCCACGTACCCGGCGGGGTCGGGGTCCACATCGGGGCATCCCCCCACCACGGAGGCGCCCATCTTCACCGCGTCCCGGAGCATCGCGAGCCCCTCCGTCCCCGCCACCCCGGTCAGCAGCCGGGGCATCGCCACCGCCGTCACCTCCACGAGCCCGCGCAGCGCCCGCCGCGCCCGCAGGACGGCAGCCAGCGCCCCGAGCCCCTGCACGTCCCCTACGTGCACATGCGAGCGCAACGCCGTGGCCCCGTGCCCGAGTTGCAGCAACGCGGCCTCGGTGAACCGCCGCTGGACGTCCTGGCCGTCGTACGGGACCGGCCCTTCGATCTCCGCCGACAGGGCGGTGTCGCCGTGGGCGTGCGGTTCGGCGGGGGCGGGGAGCAGCAGATGGCCGGCGAGGTCCACGCGCGCGACGGGGGCACCGGACGCGGTCGTACGGCCCGTCCCCAGGCTGCCCGCCGTGCCGACCGCCTCGATACGGCCGCCGCCCAGCCGGACGTCCACGACCCGACCGTCCATGAGCCGCGCACCGCACAGCAGCAGGGTGCCCGGTTCGTCCGGGCCCGACGGCGGGTCGGACGAGGAGGGGGACGGCTGCGGCTGGCTGTCGGGCATCGCGCTCCCAAGGGCTCGGCGACGGCTGCACATGACGGCGGAGGCGGACGGGGACGGTGGACGGGGCCGTGGGGACGGCGCGGCAGGTGAGGGACACAAGATCACGCAGAGTGAGACGAGCCTAGGCGGGCCGCACGGCCTCGGCGCGGAGGAGCGCAATAGTCGTACCGGCGTGGTTCATGTGTCGGGCCCGCGTGGTTCCCGGTGCCGTACGTGTGTGATTCCTGTGTCGGGGCGCCATCGCCGGGGACGGGAAAGGGGGGCCGAGTGAGGCCCGCCTAGGCTCGTCTCACTC
>NZ_LIQX01000863.1 GCF_001418475.1 Streptomyces ossamyceticus
GGGGCGGGGCCGGGCCACGTCGGCGGTCGGCCCCGCGCCGGCGGCGGGTACTCAGTCCCGTACGTAGTCCGTCAGCACGCAGCCGGCTTCGGCCTCGACGCGCTGGTACTGCTGCGGTGTCTGCATGCCGGGCTCGCAGTCGAGGAGCAGCAGCCCCTCGTCGAGGAACTTCTGGATGTAGTCCCTGTCCACGTCGAGGGCGAAGTCCATCCCGACCATCAGCGGGTCCTCGTCCTCACCGCTCCGTGCCACATCCCGCTGGAACTGGGTCATGTCGGTGACGTGCAGGAATTCGATGTCGCCGCTGTCGTCACCGAGTTCGCACTCGCCACCGCCGTCGAGGGAGTCGCTCACCTCCGAGCGGATCAGCGACATCTCCGCGTTCGACCAGTAGTCGGTGTCGGTGCAGCCGATGGCGTCGTTCAGATACGTGGCCACCCCCTCGGTGTCCGAGGCCATGGGCAGCTCGACCCCGTCGTCGCCGCAGGCGGTGACGGTGAGGGCGAGCAGGAGGGCGCAGACGGAGGCAGACATTCGGGTACGCAACGGAATTCCTCAGGTAGATGGGCTGAGCTGGGGGGGGTGTCAGGGAGCCGGGCGGCGGTGTCAGCCGGCCGGTGCGAAGGCGTGGAAGCCGTCGGTGGTGGAGATGTGGCCGTAGCCCGTGGCCTCGTCGACGGCGGGGACGTGGTCGACGGGGAGGTCCTCGGCGAGGACCTCGCGGGTGCGGGGGTCGACGGCCAGACCGTGCTCCGTGCCGTCCTCGGCGGTCGTGTACCCGTAGAGGACGGAGCCGTCGCGGGTGAACCGCACGGGGTCCAGCGGGGTCTCGTCCGCCCCCTCCTCCTGCGTCCACAGCCGCTTGCCGTCGGGCAGCCGCCACACCGTCGTCCCGGTGAACGTGCCGCCGGGTACGGCGTCCTCGGCGCCGAGGTCGCCGGACGGGGCGAGGAGCACGGACCGCGTGGCCTCGTACGAGTCGGTCAGGTCACCGGACGTGAGGTCGTACCAGGCGTGGACCCAGGTGTCGGCGTCGCTCTGGGACGCCTGCCAGGCGACGAGGACCCGGCCGTCGGTGACGCGGAGCAGGGAGAGCGTCTCGGAGTCCGGCATGGGCTCCAGGTCCGGGTCGCCGTTGTCGTACAGCTCCACGCCGGACGGTATCTCGGCGTCGGCGCTGCTCCAGACCTTCTTGCCGGTGGCGAGGTCGCTCAGGGTGATACGGACCATGTCGGTGCCGCCGACGTTCGCGTTCTCGAAGCCGGCGTAGTACCCGCCGAGGACGGGCGGCGCGGTGGCGCGGGCGGCGCCGATCAGCCCCGTCCTCGGGTCGTACGCGCAGTCGGCTCCCTCCTCGGTGCAGGTGACCCTGCGGGCGGTGCCCCCGCCGACCGGGGTGAGCCGTACGGTCGCGCCGGCGGGGTCGACGCGGTACCCGTCGCTGAGGGCCGCCGCGTAGTACAGGCCGGTCTCGGGGCGCCGCGTGGCCGGGGTCGCGCCCAGCTTCCGTCCCCGGCCGTCGTGGACGGTGACCGTCGAGGTGGTCTTCTCGGCCGACAGCCCGTCCGAACCGGCGGTCCGGGACGTGCCGACGGCGACCGCGGGGGCGCCGTCGCGCCAACCGGTGAGCGTGACCGAGTCGGTGGCCGCCTTCAGGGACGCGCGCAGCTTCCCCGTCCTCGTGTCCCGGAACTCCAACGTCAGCGGTTGGGGCGCCTCCGACAGGTGCAGGACCCGGTTGGGGCCCTGCGGGGCCGCTTCCCGGTAGCCGCCGCCGTCGGCCCAGGTGTCGGGCTCCAGGAACGCCTTCGCGTCGTCGAAGTCCTTGAGGTAGGCGCCGCTCGCGTCCCTGGCGAACACCAGGGTGCCGCCCAGGTCCAGCACACCGGGCGCGGTGCGGCCGGTGGCCAGGCTCCACGCGGGCTTCGCGGCGAAGCCCGCGTGGAGCCTGGCCCTCAAGGACTTCGACGACGCTAAGGCGTTCCTGGAGCCCGACACCTGGGCCGACGGCGGCGGCTACCGGGAAGCGGCCCCGCAGGGCCCCAAC
>NZ_LIQX01000864.1 GCF_001418475.1 Streptomyces ossamyceticus
GTTCTTTCCCCCGGTTCTTTGGGGAGGTCAGTGGCCCGCCGGACCCTCGCGGACAAGGGCCCGGTGAGCCCGGCAGACGGACGGCGGCCAGGGCCCGGCTGCCCCAGGGGCGGTCGTGCTACCCGGCCTTCAACTCGCCTATGAAAGCGGCCCAGGAGACGGCGTCGAAGTACAGCGCTGGACCGTGCAGGACCTTACTGTCACGGACCGGGACGACGGCCGGGAAGCCGTCGGCCACCTCCACGCAGTCGCCTCCCTCCTGATTGCTGTAGCTGCTCTTGCGCCACACGGCGTCGTTCAGATCGGGACGGGACCTTCGCTCCACGGTGGTTGTCCTCCATCACGGATCGGATCATGTCGAGCGACATGAGCGGGGGCAGAGCTGCCGCCCGCAGCCGATCGTAAGTCAGCGCGAAACCCGTGACCTCGTCCTGATCCTCAATGAGTTGGCCGTAGTGCGCGCCCTCCGTGTAGGCGATCTCCGAGCCGTCCGGCATGGTGAGCACTGTGAGCGAGCCACCCAAGGCATCGTGCTCACCCTGGTCGAACGGCAGTACCTGCACGGTGATGTGAGGTTCCGCCGTGGCCCCGAGCAACCGCGCCAACTGCTCATCCATCACCGCCCGGCCACCGACCGGACGCCTGAGCACCGCCTCGTCGAGGACCACCCACAGTCCGGGACGATCAGGCGTACCGAGGCGCTCCTGTCGTCCCATACGAAGGGCGACCCGCTCCTCCAACTGCTCATTGCTGCCGAGCGTTCGGCCGACTCGCAGCACCGCCCGCGCGTAGTCCTCCGTCTGCAACAGACCCGGCACCACATGTGCCGCGTACTGCCGAATGACCACCGCCCGCTCCGAGTACTCCATGAACTTCCGCGACCAGTCCGGAAACGCCTCCCGGTACACGTAAGGCCACAGGTCCACCAACAGGTCGTCCGCGCCAAGGACCGCGTCCAGCGCACGTGCCAGCTCCAGCGTCGGCTTCGCTCCGGACGCCCGCTCGATCTGGGTGATCCGCGTGCTCACCACGTGCGTCCGGTCACCGAGCTCGGCCTGCGTCAGTCCGGCCGCCGTACGGAGCCTGCGCACCCGCGCGCCGAACAGCGCCGCCATCGACGCGCTGGGATCAATTCCGTTGGCCAAAGCGTCACTTCCGTTCCTTACGGACTGAAAAGTAAGGCTGCGTCACCTTTCGAGCGTAGGGCGATCGGACGACCCTTGGACACGGAACGTGACTATTCACGCACTCCATGAGATGTCTCAGCTCGACAGACAAGGACGGACCAGCCGTGCTGACAGCAACGACCACGCCGGGAGACGAGCCACGGCGGAGCACCGCGACCCTCACGCCGGAGACAGTCGCGCTCGCCGCCAAGGCGAAGTCAGGCGAACTCCCCGCCATCGCAGAGCGGTTCGTCGCCTCCCCGCGAGGGGCGCAGCTCGCCCGGCGTCTCGCCGTCAGGCACATGGCGGAGTGGGGCTACCCGGCGGCGTCCGACGTGTCGTGCACCGTCGCTCTCGTCGTCGGCGAACTCGCCGCGAACGCCGTACGGCACGGCCGGGTTCCCGGACGGGACTTCGGTCTCCGACTCGCCCTCGACCTGACCGCAGGGGTGGTGCGTATCGAGGTCGCCGACGCCGCCTCCGCGAAGCGACCGCCCGCCGCCCCGCCCTTGCCGCACCCCGACGGCGAGTCCGGCCGAGGACTACTGCTGGTGGACGTCCTGGCCATGCGCTGGGGGTCGGATCCTCGTCACCCCGTGGGTAAGACGGTGTGGGCGGAGGTCTCCCTCGAGGCGTCAACTACCCCCTAAGCGAAGGGCGGGCAGGTCCCGGTCCTAGCGGCCGGCCGTAGGCGTGACCGTCGGGTGCCACTCGCGGCGGAGGAGGCCGAAGACCCAGGAGTCGGAGACGTCGCCGTTGAC
>NZ_LIQX01000865.1 GCF_001418475.1 Streptomyces ossamyceticus
GAGCTCCTTGGCGAGGAGCTTGTGCCGGTACTCGCGGGGCATGTCCTCGTAGCGCCAGGACTCCTCGCCGAGGCGGTCGAAGAGCTGGCCGAGCGCGTGGTGGTGGGCGTCGGCGTGTTCGCGGACGTCCATGGTGGCGAGCTGGAGGCCGAACGCGGCGAGGGTGCGGATGGTGCGGTTCATGCGGCCGTCGGCGAAGAGGCCGCCGCGGTGCTCGCGCAGCGAGGTCTGGATGAGGGTGAGGTCCTGGAGGAGCTCGCTGGTGCCGAGGTAGTCGCGGCCGGGCTCGTGCGGGGTGCCCTTGGCGAGGCGCTGCTTGGTGTTCTCCAGCTTCTGCCGGATGCAGGTGGCCTTGAGGCGGTAGGGCTCCTCCGCGTTGAGGCGCTTGTAGCGGGGGCTGATCTCGGGGAGGGCTTCGAGGTCGGCCTGGAGGGAGGAGAGCAGTTCCTCGGTGGCGCCGGTGTAGCGGATGGAGTTGGAGAGGAAGCCGCGCAGCTCGTCGATGAGGTCGAGGGCGTCGTTGATGCCGTGTTCGTGCTGGAGGATGAGGACGTCCCAGGTCACCTGGGGGGTGACGTTGGGGTTGCCGTCGCGGTCGCCGCCGATCCAGGTGCCGAAGGTGAGGGGGCGGGTGTGGTCGGGGAGCTGGACGCCGACGCGTTCCAGTTCCGCGGTGAGGTCCTCCAGGACGTCGCCGACGGCGTTCGCGTGCAGCTCGTCGAGGTAGTAGATGGCGTTGCGGGCCTCGTCGGCCGGTTCGGGGCGGACGACGCGCAGCTCGTCGGTCTGCCAGACGAGGTCGATGTTCTCGGCCAGCCGGGTGTCGTAGCGGCGGCGGTCGGACTCGATGACCGGGGTCTCCAGCAGCGCGGCGATACGCCGGAGCTTGTTGAGGACCGACCGGCGGGCCGCTTCGGTGGGGTGCGCGGTGAAGACGGGGCGGACGTTGAGGTTCCGGACCGTTTCGCGCAGGTGCTCGGGGTCGGCGTCCTTGAGGCGGTCGGCCGTCCGGGCGAGGAGGCCGCCCTCGGCGGCACGGCGTGCCCTCAGTTCGCGGCCGCGGTGGACCTGTTCGGTGACGTTGGCCAGGTGGAAGTAGGTGGAGAACGCCCGTACGAGCTTGGCGGCGGTCTCCAGTTCCGTGCCGCGCAGCAGTGCGGCGGCGGCTTCGCCGTCTTCGCGGGTCAGGCGGCGGACGCGCTCGACCAGCTCCAGGAGTTCGGGGCCCTCTTGGCGTACGAGGGCTTCGCCGAGCAGATCGCCCAGGCGCCGGATGTCGGCGCGCAGCTCGCTGCTGACCGTCGTGGTCTGGTCGTCGGCACTGCTCACAGGTGCGGCTCCTTGCAGTGTTGAAGCTCGTCTGGGAGGGAACCCGGAGGGCGGCCCAGCGACTCGAGGAGGTGCAGGCGCCGCTTGGTGGGCTTGGCTTCCGGGCAGGAATCAGAGCGGACCGCGCTGTCCGACCGACACCAGGATAGGTGGCCGGTGTCACGCGCAGGCCGCCAGGTGTCCGATTGACGGCACTGAGTGCCAGATGCGGGGGTCGGAAGTCCCCGTTTGGGGCGCCATGGCGGCGGATGTCCCCCGATGCCGGGACGCGAGGCGGATGGGCTCTTGCCGCCGGGCGACGCGCTGACATACTTACGATGCCGTAGGTTACGGAACCGTAGGGAATGCCGTAAGGCGGCCCGCGCAGCCTGTCGTCGACAGGCACTCCCCCCTCTCTCCACCCTCGACCCCCTAGGGGACGCCCCCATGACCACAAGTTCCGATGTGATCGAAGACGCCCCGAAGGCGAACGACTCCCCGGGTTCCGCGCCCGGCTCCTCCACTGTCTCGGCGACGCTGGGCGGTGAGCAGAAGCGGTCGATCGAACAGATCACGCTGCTCCTCTTCATCACCGTGCCGTTCCTGGCCGTGCTCGCGGCGGTGCCGCTGGCCTGGGGCTGGGGGGTGAGCTGGCTGGACCTCGGTCTGCTGGTGTTCTTCTACTACCTGGGCTGCCACGGCATCACGATCGGCTTCCACCGGCACTTCACGCACGGTTCGTTCAAGGCCAAACGCCCGCTGAAGATCGCGCTGGCGATCGCCGGGTCGATGGCCGTGGAGGGCCCGCTGGTGCGCTGGGTGGCCGACCACCGCAAGCATCACAAGTTCTCCGACGCCGAGGGCGACCCCCACTCGCCGTGGCGCTACGGGGAGACGGTTCCGGCGCTGATGAAGGGCCTGTGGTGGGCCCACATCGGCTGGATGTTCGACGAGGAGCAGACCCCGCAGGACAAGTACGCCCCGGACCTGATCAAGGACAAGGCGCTGCGGACGATCTCGCGTCAGTTCATCCTGTGGACGATGTTGTCCCTCGCGCTGCCCGCGCTGATCGGGGGCCTGGTGACGATGTCCTGGTGGGGCGCGTTCACGGGGTTCTTCTGGGGCTCCCTCGTCCGGGTGGCGCTGCTGCACCATGTGACGTGGTCGATCAACTCGATCTGCCACGCGGTGGGCAAGCGCCCCTTCAAGTCGCGTGACCGCTCGGGCAACGTGTGGTGGCTGGCCGTCCTGTCCTGCGGCGAGTCCTGGCACAACCTGCACCACGCCGACCCGACCTCGGCCCGGCACGGCGTCGAGCGGGGCCAGCTGGACTCCTCCGCCCGTCTGATCCGGTGGTTCGAACAGCTGGGGTGGGCCTACGACGTGCGCTGGCCGTCACGCTCGCGTATCGATTCCAGGCGTATCACGGGTGAGGACGGCTCCGAGCACCGGAAGGCGCCCGCCGAGGCGGCATGATTGACGCCGTGGCGACCGACTCCAGCAGCACCCCGAGCAATGAGAAGCCGCGGCGTGCTCGCCGCACCCGGATGACGGGCGCCGAACGCCGTCAGCAACTGCTGGAGATCGGCCGCACCCTCTTCGCCGCGAAGGGCTTCGAGGGCACGTCGGTGGAGGAGATCGCCGCGAAGGCGGGGGTCTCCAAGCCGGTGGTGTACGAGCACTTCGGCGGCAAGGAGGGCCTGTACGCGGTGGTGGTGGACCGGGAGATGCGGCGCCTGCTGGACATGGTGACCAGCTCCCTCACCGCCGGCCATCCGCGGGAGCTGCTGGAGCAGGCGGCCTTCGCGCTCCTGGACTACATCGAGGAGTACACGGACGGTTTCCGCATCCTGGTCCGCGACTCCCCGATCCCGCAGTCGACGGGTACCTTCGCCTCGCTGATCTCCGACATCGCCACCCAGGTGGAGGACATCCTGGGCCGTGAGTTCAAGAGCCGCGGCTTCGACCCCAAGCTCGCCCCGCTGTACGCCCAGGCCCTGGTCGGCATGGTCGCCCTGACCGGCCAGTGGTGGCTGGACGTGCGCCGCCCGAAGAAGGCGGAGGTGGCCGCGCACCTGGTGAACCTGTCGTGGCACGGTTTGGACGGCCTGGAACAGAAGCCCCGCCTGATCGGCCACCGCAAGAGCTGACGCCGACACCAGGGCAGGTCGGGGGCGCTGGGACCCACGGATCCCCCAGTGCCACGGGAACACCGCCGTCCCTCAGGGGCGCGGGGAACTGCGCGACCAGCCATGACGAACCCGCACCCGCCAGCGACCGCACACCCCACCCCCGTGGGCGACGGCAACGGCTCGCGTCGTCCGGCCGCGGGCCTACGCCGTCCCCGTCGAGGCCGAGCGCAGCGGAGTCGTCTCCAACACCTCCTCGGCCATCCGCCCGGCAGGCCCAGCCGTCTGTTCCGCGATACGCCGGAACGTCTCCTGGGCCTGCCGCGCGGGCCACTCCTCCGGCAGGTGCCGGACGGGCAGCCGGGGGTCGGTCCGAATGATCCGCAGCCACTCGGCGACCAGCCGCAGCCGGATGGCCACGGGGTCGGCGGCGGCGAGGTCCGCGCTGGTCCAGCGCTTGTCGAACGCGACGTACCGCGCGGCGAGGGCCTCCAGGTCCCAGCTCTCGCGGATCATCAGCCCGACGTCGGTGAAGTCGTCGGCGCGCGCGTGGAACACCTTCACATGGGCGTCGAGCCCCAGCTCCGAGACGATCCCCCGTACGTCGACGCGCCCCGGCGCGATCCACAGGCCGCTGTAGAGCGCCCCGAACCCGGACCAGGTGAGCCGGGAGCGCAGATCGTGGCGCTGCCGTTGCCAGGACTCGGGGAGGGAGAAGCCGAGGAGGGTCCAGGTGCCGTCCCAGTCCTCGTTGACGGCGCCGTCGCGCCAGATGCGCTGTCCGCCGTCGCGCAGGATGCCGTTCGCGTGCGGGGTGAGGCCGAAGAACATCTTCCGGCCTTCGCGCTGCCGGCGCAGCAGCCCCCGGTTCACCATCCGCGTCAGCGTCGACCGGACCGCCTGCTCGCCGGTGCCGACGCGTCCGAGGACGTCGATGATGCTCCCCGAGTACACCCCGAGGTCGCCCTCGCCGTGGTCCAGAACGTGGTTGCCGAAGAAGGCCAGCACGAGCGACTGCGGCCGCGGCTGCGGCACGTCGACGGCATCGACGGCCAGGATCTCGTCCTCCACAGCGGTAAGGGTACGTAGGGCCGGGGCGGAGCTGGGGTGAGGGCAAGCCCAGTCCTACCCCTTACCCCCCGGCTTCCGGGCGACGACGAAGATGCGGCGGAAGGGGAAGGCCGTGCCGTGGGGGGTGGCCGGGTAGGCCTCGCGGAGCGCGGTGCGGTACTCGGCNNNTCGTCGCCGAGTTCGGTGAGGATCGGCCGCAGTCCCGTCCCGGTGACCCAGTCGAGCACGGCGTCCTCACCCTGGAGGAGGTGCACGTACGTCGTCTCCCAGGCGTCGACCTCGCAGCCGAGGTCGGCGAGCGTGGCCAGGTACGCGGCGGGCATGTGGACGGCGTCGTCGTGGCGAAGGGTGTGGCCGAGCCGGTCCCGCCAACGGTCGGACCGGGCGAGCTCCCGCATGAGGCGGTGGCTGGGCGAGTCGAAGTTGCCGGGCACCTGGAAGGCGAAGGTGCCGCCCGGCAGGAGGGCGTCCACCCAGACCGGGAACCGGTCGAGGTGGCCGGGCACCCACTGGAAGGTCGCGTTGCTGACGATCAGGTCGTACGGCTCGGCAGGCGCCCAGGCACGGAGATCGGCGGCGGCGAAGTCGATGCGGCCGCCGCCGGATGTGGGCCCCTCGTGGTCGACGTGCGCCTTGTCGAGCATCTCGGGCGAGTTGTCGTACCCGGTGATACGGGCGCCGGGCCAGCGGTCGGCGAGCAGCCGCGTGACGTTGCCGGGTCCGCAGCCGAGGTCGGCGATGCGGGGGCGGTCGCCGCCGGGCGG